>NZ_PYVV01000010.1:0-200710 GCF_003056325.1 Halomonas sp. BN3-1
CCCCGATGGAGCTGGCAGAATGCGACGGTAAGTCCAGCGGCAAGCTCGCCTGGGTCGGCCACTACCGCGCCTGGGGCAAGCTCACCCAGGCCAGTGACGGCCACGGCAACCCCAGCACCACCGACAATCCGCTGCGCTTCCAGGGTCAGTACCTGGATGAAGAAACCGGGCTGCACTACAACCGCCATCGGTACTATGATCCAGAGACGGGACGCTTCACCACCCAGGACCCCATCGGCCTGGCCGGCGGCGAAAACCTGTACATGTACGCCCCCAATCCGACAGGATGGGTGGATCCGCTGGGGTTGAGTAGGGACAATGGGTGTAACTGTCCTGATTCGGGGGTTCCTCGGCGGGGTTACCACAATGAGACCTACAGTAATAAACCTGTCAAACCAGAGGACGCAACAGACCGATGGGACGAATTTTTGGGTCCGGGACCTCACACTGATATTCATCCTCGAACGGGTGCTCCCGACCGCGATAGAATCGTATCTTCAGATGGTGCTCGCAGTATCCGTTACGGTTCCCATGAAATGAATAGTTCCTCCACCAAACATCATTATCACGAAGAAATCTGGTCGCTGGATACAGAAAACAATGTTATGAATGTAGATAACACTGTTATTAGGGTTCCACAGAGAAAGACATCGCGATGAATGTAAAAATCGAAGAGATCAAAGTACTCAATAAAAATACTTTTGTTAACTTTGCCAGCCCCTTAGGAAGAGGGAAGGCTATATGGCTGGGAAATATGCCAATAAAAAACGAGAATTATGATGTTGAGATAGATATTGACGAGAAACTCTGGTGGGGATCAACAATACTTGGTGCAAACTCAAAACAACCAAAAATAAAGGAAGGAAAAGATAGTATTGAGCTAACTGGGGAGGTGGTAGCAATTGAAGAAGATGGACTATTAATTGTATCTATTGGGGGAAGTCTAATATTTGTGGAAACAGATTTAGAAAAAAACCCACAAAAACCGTTCGTGACAATGAGAACACATCATTTAACTATGCATGACAGCAATTATTAATTGCAATGTCTCGTATATTATCAAACGGCCAACAAACCCCATCTTCTGCAACTAAATAGGGCTCTTCGTAGCTGGATGTGGAATGCAACCGGGAAAATATCGAGAGCTCATAACCCCCCCCCCTACCGACTAACGCACCCGCTATTGGCTCTATCTAACGACAGGCGGCAAGGGCCAGCCGCCACAGCGAGACGCGCTTTCACTTCGACACCGCCGACAACCTGATCGCCGAGGTGCAGCGTCATCAGCTGCCCAACGGCGGTGACTACTCCAGCGTCACCCGCCACACCCACGACGCCCTGGGCAACCGCGAGACCACCACCCTGCCCGACGGCCAGACCCAGGCCTGGCTGCGCTATGGCTCCGGCCATGTCCACGCCATGACCCTGGACCAGCGCCAGCTGATGGCCTTCGAGCGCGACGACCTGCATCGCGAAGTGCGCCGTCACCAGGGCAGCTCGGCATGGTGCGGTTGATGCATTCAGGCATACAGTACCTACCACAAAAGGAATCCTATGAATAATAACGATGAATTTCATCAGACAGTGTCCGTAATTATTGACTTACCTAGGGTGTACTCCCCTGGTGAGTCAAACAGACTCCTTAAGACCGCCGGAGCAAACTTAAATTATGACACTTATAGTTTTTATCGGAAAGAGAAAGCCCCTGCGTGGCAATCTGAAACAATCATACAGCTAAAGCTTTTTCTTTCCGGAAAACTTGTGGACGCACAAGATCCGATCGACAAAATTGAACTTGAATACCCACTGGCAACATTAGACTCTAAATATATAGGACAATTTGGTGCTCTAGTCGATGAAATCTCTAACATATTTGGTGGTGCTTCAACTTTGTGTGGGAATAAAGTTTCTGGAAAAGATGTAATAGCACATTGCGACAAATTATCTTCAGAGCTAATGGAGTCATGGGGAGAAGAACCTGGAAGCAAACATCTTAGAATAATGATTGAATCCATGTATTCAGGGTAAGTGGCTTTCTCAAACTCTTGGATGCAGAAAACATCCGGCTCTTCGACGCTGGATGTGGAGTTCGCCATATAAAGTTTCGGGAGGTCACGCCCCTACCAACCAGCACTATCGACTCTTCACAACGACAAGCGGCAAGGGCGAGCCGACCGAACGCCGTGCCCCCATGGTCCAGCTCTTATTATTTATATTCGAGCTACCACTACGACTGCCTGCTGCGACTCTCGGCGCTGACCAACCAGAACAGCGACCGCCGGCAGTTCCGCTATGACTTCGGTGGATGGCTGATCGCCTACACCGGCTCGACAGGGGGCCTGTCGCTCCCCAACCAGTCTCGCGCGCCCCCTACCCCTAATGGTTTGCCCAAACACAACAACGCCGCTCCATGGAGCGGCGTTGTTGATTCACCTTTAATCCTGAGGGCGGAACCTCAGTGCGCCAGTCGGCGCGGTTGAACGTCAACGGTAGTAGGCGTTGGTGGTGTCGGTGTGGTCGGTGACGTCGCGGATGCCGGCGAGTTCCGGGATGCGCTCCATCAGCGTCTTCTCGACGCCTTCCTTGAGGGTCAGGTCCACCGCGGCGCAGCCCTGACAGCCGCCGCCGAAGGCCAGCACTGCCACCTGGTCGTCGGTCAGCTGCATCAGCTTGATCTCGCCACCGTGGGCCGCCAGGCCCGGGTTGATCTCGCTGTAGAGGATGTAGTTGATGCGATCCTCGAGCGGGCTATCGGCGTTGACCTTGGGCATCTTGGCGTTGGGCGCCTTGATGGTCAGCTGGCCGCCCATGCGGTCGGCATTGAAGTCGACCACCGCCTCTTCCAGGAACGGAATGCTGTTGGCGTCGAGATAGACGGCGATCTTGGAAAGCTCCAGGCGCTCGTCGCTGGGCTCTTCCTCGCCCGGCCGGCAGTACGCCAGGCAGGTCTCGGCGTAGGGCGTGCCCGGCTGGGTGATGAAGATCCGCACCGCGATACCTTCGACGTTCTGCTTCTCGAGCAGCTCCGCCAGGTAGTCCTGTGCGCTGTCGGTGATCTGGATATTCTCGCTCATGGGTCTCTCGCTAGTTCGCCCCGCCTGACAGCGGGCGCTGTGGCCCCGCGGGTTTGGTCAGGACCATGGTAAGCGACACCTGCGTCAGACTCAATCCCGAGTATTTTACTCGGATTTTGGTTTCCGCCTTCGCAGGCGCACTGCCCCTGCCGCCAGGCCCGGTGCTTTGGTACCATATGGCCCCTTCGACCGACTCCCGAGACATCGCCGTGTATTCCGGCATGCACATGGGGGTCCTGCCGCGTGGACACAAGCGCTGGCCCATAAAAATTTTATCGTTCGTCGACCTGACAAGCGTCTAGCTGGAGACACACCCGCCCATGGCCGTAGCAGCACCGACCCCTCAGACAGCCCGCCTCATCGATAGCCTGAAAGACCGCATTCTGATGCTGGATGGCGGCATGGGCACGATGTTGCAGAATGCGGCCTTGAGCGAGGAAGACTTTCGCGGCGAGCGCTTCAAGGACTGGCCGTCGGACCTCAAGGGCAACAACGATCTGCTGGCCCTGACCTGCCCGGACCTGGTGGCGCGCATCCATCGCGACTATCTGCTGGCCGGTGCCGACATCCTCGAGACCAATACCTTCAACTCCACCCGCCTGTCACAGTCGGACTACGGCATGGAGGAGCTGGTCCCGGAGCTCAATCGCGAAGCCGCTCGGCTGGCCCGCCAGGTATGCGACGACGTCGGCGAAGAGACCGGGGTGCCCCGCTACGTGGCCGGCGTGCTTGGACCGACCTCGCGTACCGCCTCGCTGTCGCCGGACGTCAATGACCCGGCCAAGCGCAACGTGACCTTCGATGCCCTGCGTGACAACTACCGCGAGGCAGCCCTGGCACTGATCGAAGGCGGCTCCGATCTGATCATGATCGAGACCATCTTCGACACCCTGAACGCCAAGGCGGCGATCTACGCCCTCGAAGAGATCTTCGACGAGACCGGCGAGCGCCTGCCGGTAATGATCTCCGGCACCATTACCGACGCCTCCGGGCGCACCCTGTCGGGCCAGACCACCGAGGCCTTCTGGAATTCGGTGCGCCACGCCCAGCCGCTGACCGTGGGCCTCAACTGTGCCCTCGGCGCAGAGGAGCTACGCCCCTACGTCGAGGAGCTGTCGACCAAGGCCGACACCTTCGTCTCGGCTCACCCCAACGCGGGCCTGCCCAACGAGTTCGGCGAGTACGACCAGACCCCCGAGGAGATGGCCGAGATCGTCGCCGAATTCGCGCGCAGTGGCCTGGTCAACATCATCGGTGGCTGCTGTGGTTCCACCCCCGAGCATATCGCCGCCATCCACCGCGCGATCAAGGACCTGCCCCCGCGCCAGATTCCGGACCGCAGCAGAGCCTGCCGTCTGTCTGGCCTGGAGCCGTTCAACATCGAGCACGATTCGCTGTTCGTCAACGTCGGTGAGCGTACCAACGTCACAGGCTCGGCTCGCTTCAAGCGACTGATCAAGGAAGAGGACTACACCACCGCCTTGGAGGTAGCGCTCGAGCAGGTCGAGAACGGCGCCCAGGTGATCGACATCAACATGGACGAGGGGATGCTCGAGTCCCAGGAAGCCATGGTGCGCTTTCTCAATCTGATCGCCGGTGAGCCGGACATCGCTCGGGTGCCGATCATGGTCGACTCCTCCAAGTGGGAGATCATCGAGGCCGGCCTCAAGTGCATCCAGGGCAAGGCGGTGGTCAACTCGATCTCGCTCAAGGAAGGCGAAGAGGCCTTCCGCCACCAGGCCACCGAATGCCGCCGTCATGGCGCCGCCGTGGTGGTGATGGCGTTCGACGAGTCCGGCCAGGCGGACACCTTCGCGCGCAAGACCGAAATCTGCCAGCGCGCCTACCGGGTGCTGGTGGACGATATCGGCTTCCCCGCCGAAGACATCATCTTCGACCCCAACATCTTTGCCATCGCCACCGGCATCGACGAACACAACAACTACGCGGTGGACTTCATCGAGGCCACCCGCTGGATTCGCGAACACCTGCCGCACGCCATGGTGTCGGGCGGCGTTTCCAACGTGTCCTTCTCGTTTCGCGGCAACAATCCGGTGCGCGAGGCGATCCACTCGGTATTTCTCTACCACGCGATTCGCGCAGGGCTCACCATGGGCATCGTCAACGCCGGCCAGCTGGCGGTCTATGACGACCTGCCGGAAGAGCTGCGCGAAGCCGTCGAGGATGTGGTGCTCAATCGCCGTGATGACAGCACCGAGCGGCTGCTCGATATCGCCGACAAGTACAAGGGCGACGGCTCCGGCGGTGAGAAGAAGGAGGACCTCGAGTGGCGTAGCTGGGAGGTCGAGAAGCGCATCGAGCATGCTCTGGTCAAGGGCATCACCGCCTACATCGAGGATGACACCGAACTGGCCCGCCAGCGCGCGACTCGCCCCATCGAGGTGATCGAGGGGCCGCTGATGGACGGCATGAACGTGGTCGGCGACCTGTTCGGTGCCGGCAAGATGTTCCTGCCCCAGGTGGTCAAGTCGGCGCGGGTGATGAAGCAGGCGGTGGCCTACCTGATCCCCTACATCGAGGCGGAAAAGAGCGAAGACACCCAGGCCAAGGGCAAGATCGTCATGGCCACGGTCAAGGGCGACGTCCACGACATCGGCAAGAACATCGTCGGCGTGGTGCTCCAGTGCAACAACTACGAGGTGATCGACCTCGGCGTGATGGTGCCCGCCGACAAGATCCTCAAGACCGCCCGGGAAGAGAACGCTGACATCATCGGCCTGTCGGGACTGATCACCCCCTCGCTTGACGAGATGGTCCACGTGGCCAAGGAGATGCAGCGCCAGGGCTTCGAGCTGCCGCTGCTGATCGGCGGCGCCACAACCTCCAAGGCGCACACCGCGGTCAAGATCGAACCCCAGTACGAACAGCCGGTGATCTATGTGACCGACGCCTCGCGTGCCGTGGGCGTGGCCGGCAAGCTGCTGTCACCGGGGCTGAAAGAGGCCTACGTCAACGAGATCCGGGAAGAGTACGTCAAGGTCCGCGAGCGCAACGCCAAGCGCCGCCCCAAGGCCGCCGACCTGTCCTACGCCGATGCCCGGGCGCGCAAGCCGGCGCTGGACTGGCAGGGATATACCCCGCCGGCGCCGACCTTTACCGGTCTCAAGGTGTTCGAGGACTACGACCTCAACGAACTGGTCGATCGTATCGACTGGACGCCCTTCTTCATGAGCTGGGAGCTGGTCGGCAAGTATCCGAAGATCCTCGACGACAAGGTGGTCGGCGAAGCCGCACGCCAACTGTTCGACGAGGCCCAGGTGATGCTGCGCAAGTTGATCGACGAAAGCCTGATTCAGGCGCGCGGGGTCATTGGCCTGTGGCCCGCCAACAGCGTCGATGACGACGTCATCGAAGTCTATTCCGACGAGACCCGCGGCGAGGTGATCGAGCGTCTGCACCATATTCGCCAGCAGACCACCAAGAACCGAGAGGGAGTCTGCTACAGCCTGGCCGACTTCATCGCCCCGAAGGACAGCGGCAAGCCGGACTGGATCGGTGGCTTCGCGGTCACCGCCGGTCACGGCGTCGAGGAGCTGTCTGCGGCCTACAAGGCCAAGGGCGACGACTACAACGCCATCATGGTGCAGGCGCTGGCCGATCGCCTTGCCGAGGCCTTCGCCGAACTGATCCATGAACGGGTGCGCAAGGAGTTCTGGGCCTACGTACCCGAGGAACAGCTCGACAACGAGGCGTTGATTGCCGAGAAGTACCAGGGCATCCGCCCTGCCCCTGGCTACCCCGCCTGCCCTGACCACACCGAGAAGGCGACGCTGTTCCGCATGCTCGACGCCGAGGCCAGCACCGGGCTCGAACTGACCGAGAGCTTTGCCATGTGGCCGGCGGCGGCGGTGTCCGGCTGGTACTTCTCCCACCCGCAGTCGAAGTACTTTGCCACCGGCAAGATCACCCGGGATCAGGTCGAGGCCCTGGCCAGTCGCAAGGGCATGGAGCTGGACGTCATGGAACGCTGGCTGTCGCCGGTACTGTCCTACGACGCCTGATGCGTTCCCTGCAACAACAGGCCCTGCTGCCCGACCTGACGCGCTGGCGTCTGATCCTGCGCCTGGCGCTGCCGATCATGGCCGGCATGTTGAGCCAGAGCCTGATGAACCTGGTCGATGCCGCCCTGGTGGGCCGGCTCGGCGAGACCGAGCTGGCCGCCGCCGGCATCGGCGGCTACGCCATGTTCATGGTCACCGCCTGCCTGTTCGGGCTGTCGTCGGGGGTTCAGGCCCAGGTGGCGCGGCGCCATGGCGAACGCCATCAGACGCCCGTTGCCTCGGCGGCCGCCGAGCCTGGCGTCGAGCTGCGCCACGATCCACGTGGGGAGCCGCTGGCGGCGGGACTTACCCTGGCCGTCATGATCGGCCTGCCGTTGATGGCCCTGTGTCTGTGGCAGGCCGGTCCGATCATGGCCTGGCTCAACGACGATCCGCGGGTGACGTCGATGGCGGTGGACTACTTTCGCTGGCGTCTGATCGCGCTGCTGCCGGTGGCGATGATCTTCTGCTACCGAGGCTACTGGAACGGCATCCAGCAGACCGGCCTGTACCTTCGGATCATGCTGGTAATGCATCTGGTCAACCTGCTGGCCAGCATCGGCCTGATCTTCGGCTACTGGGGCCTGCCCGCCATGGGCGTCAGCGGTGCCGGGCTCGGCAGCAGCCTGTCGCTGTTTGCCGGTGTCGCCATCTGGGCCTGGTTGAGCCATACGCCTGGCCATCGCGGCACTCGTCACAGGCCGTGTCATTCGCCTTGGCGACTCGGCGGCAGCACCATGGCCACCACCCTGAAGCTGGCCACGCCGCACTCCTTTCAGCAGCTCTGGTTCGCCGCCGGCTACGCCGTGCTGTTCTGGATCCTCGGCCAGGTCGACACCGCCAGCGTGGCGGTGGGCCATGTGCTGGTCAACTTATCGCTGTTGCTGATTCTGCCCGGCGTGGGCCTGGGCATGGCGGCGATGAGCCTGGTCGGCGAGGCGCTGGGGCGCGAGTCGCCGGAAAGGGCCCACCGCTGGGGCTGGGAGGTGGTGCACATGGCCTGGTTGCTGCTCGCTGCCCTGTCCCTGCCCATGGCATTGATGCCGGAAGCCGTGCTGGGCCTGTTTCTGCATGACCCCGAACTGATCGCCCTGGGCGTCGATCCGCTGCGCCTGACCGCGCTGATGATCGTGCTCGACGCCGCCGCCCTGGTGTTCACCCAGGCATTGCTCGGCGCCGGCGCCAACCGTACGGTGATGCAAATGACCTTGACCGGTCAGTGGCTGGTCTTCCTGCCGCTGGCCTGGTGGTTCGGCGTGCATGAAGGCTTCGGCCTGGCCGGCATCTGGTGGTGTCAGCTAGGCTACCGCGCGCTCAACTCGCTGTGCTTTGCGGTGATCTGGCAACGCCGCCGCTGGCAGAGTCTGAAGGTGTAGCGCCCCGCACGACGCCTATCAACACCTTTTAATTACCTTTTGCACACAAACTATGACTATTTATTCTTTTATAGCATAATGGCGTGCAGGTAGAGTAACCCGCAACGTCCCGTCATTCCCTGGCTGCAGGAACGCGCTGAATGTATCGCTACGACAACCATGATCAGACCCTGGTCGACGAACGCGTCGCACAATTCCGCGACCAGATGCGTCGCTACCTCGAAGGCAAGATCAGCGAGGAAGAATTCCTCCCGATCCGGGTGCAGAACGGTCTGTACGTACAGCGTTACGCGCCCATGCTTCGCATCGCCATCCCCTATGGCATGCTGGCCTCCTACCAGCTGCGCAAGCTCGGTGAGCTGGCCGCCCGCTATGACCGCGGCTACGGCCACTTCACCACCCGTACCAACCTTCAGTTGAACTGGCCGAAGCTCGAGGACGTGCCCGAAATGCTGGCACAGCTCGCCAGCGTGCAGATGCACTCGATCCAGACCAGCGGCAACGATATCCGCAACACCACCACCGACCAGTTCGCCGGCATCGCCGCCGATGAAGAAGTGGATCCGCGTCCCTGGTGTGAGCTGATTCGTCAGTGGTCGACCTTCCACCCGGAGTTCTACTACCTGCCGCGCAAGTTCAAGATCGCCGTGACCGGCGCCGCCGAGGATCGTGCCGCCATTCAGGTCCACGACATCGGTCTGCGTCTGTGGCGCAACGACGCCGGCGACGTCCGCGTGAAGGTGCTGGTCGGTGGCGGTCTCGGCCGTACTCCGATGATCGGCGAGACCATCTGCGAGGACCTGCCCTGGCAGCACCTGCTGACCTACCTCGAGGCAGTGCTGCGGGTCTACAACCAGTTCGGTCGCCGCGACAACAAGTTCAAGGCGCGCATCAAGATCCTGACCAAGGCACTCGGCATCGACGAGATGCGGCGGCGCGTCGAGGAAGAATGGGCCCACCTCAAGGACGGCGCCCAGACCCTCAATCAGCAGGCCATCGACGACATGGCGGCGCACTTCGTCGATCCGCCCCGTCGCAAGGTGGATGACGCCGCCATCGAGGCCTTCGAGGCGTTGCGTCGTGACAACCGGGCCTTCGCCCGCTTTGTCACCAACAACGTCACCGACCACAAGGTACCGGGCTACAAGGCCGTTACCCTGTCGCTCAAGCGCAGCGGTCATTCACCGGGTGACGTTACCTCCGAACAGATGGCCCAGATCGCCGACCTGGCCGACGAGTACAGCTTCGGCGAGCTGCGGGTGACCCACGAACAGAATCTGGTGCTGTCCGACGTGGCCGTCGACCGTATCGAGGAACTGTGGCACAAGCTCGAGGAGCTGCGCCTGGCCAACCCCACCGTGGGCACCCTGGCGGACCTTATCTGCTGCCCTGGCGGCGACTACTGCGCCCTGGCCAACGCCAAGTCCATTCCGGTGGCCCAGGCGATCCAGGAGCGCTTCGACAGCCTCGACTTCCTCTACGACCTTGGCCCGCTGGATCTCAACATTTCCGGCTGCATGAACGCCTGCGGTCATCACCACGTCGGCCACATCGGCATTCTCGGCGTGGACAAGAAAGGCGAGGAGTATTACCAGATCTCCCTCGGCGGCAGTCAGGGCAACGAATCCTCGCTGGGCAAGATCCTCGGCCCCTCCTTCTTCCGCGAAGATGTGCCGGAGGTCATCGACAAGGTGCTGCAGGTGTATGTTGGCGCCCGCGAAGCCGACGAAACCTTTATTGACACCTATCGCCGCATCGGTCTGAAACCCTTCAAGGAGCACGTTTATGCCTGAGCAGACGTCGCAACGCCCGCTGATCAAGGAACGCCGCCTGGTGGAAGACGCCTGGGTGCTCCAGTCTGACGTCGATGACGAGGGTGCAACCCCCGTCAAGCCCATGACCATCGTCCGCCTGGACGTCTGGCTGGCCGCCGAGCGTCGCGACGATCTGGCGCCCTGGCTGCCCAGCGACACCCAGCTCGATGAGGACACCGTCGCCGCACTCAGAGACGCGCCGCTGATCGCCATCGACTTTCCCAAGTTTACCGACGGCCGCGGCTATTCGCTGGCCCGGGTACTCAGGGAGCGTCACGGTTTCAAGGGCGAGATCCGTGCCGTGGGCGATGTGCTGATCGACCAGTTGTCCTATATGGCGCGCTGTGGCTTCGACGCCTTTTCGCTGCGCGAAGACCAGGTCGTGGAAGACGCCCTGGCCTCGCTCACGGTGTTCTCGCGCCACTACCAGGTGTCCGTCGACAACCCGGAGCCGATGTTCCTGCGCCGTCAGCGCGAGGCGCGTGAACGCCAGCGGGAGACCGCCGTCGCCTGACCCTATCCGGGTTGGACAGCTTGCCTGGTTCGACCGACCTCCTGCCAGGCAAGCAGGAAGCATCACCATCAACAATGCCGCGATCTCCGGCGCCATCGCCCCAGTGGTGACAGGCTGGCGCCAGCAGGAATCGCGGCATTGTCGTGTCTGGTGGAAGGGGCACCAGCAGATGGGATATCGATGTGCCGCGCTTCATGCCAGTCCATGCCCATTCATGCACAATATGTAAGCCAATAATCCTGAGAGACGAGTCAATCTCATCTTTTTCTCAGGCATTGGAGGTAGCTCGCCACTGGCCGCCGAACCAGTTGGCGTAGTGATCTATGCTGAACAAGCGCCGCTGCTCGAACGCGCAACAGATGATGATCACGCACCCCAGACCTTGTTCAGGCTCCTTATGTCCAGCGAAGCGCCATCCCCCCTGGCGGCCTTTCAGCGTCACTCGACGATGGTGGTTGCACCAGAGTTACGCTTTGACTACTGGCGCAGTCTGCATCCCTCCATAGCGCTCGACCTTCCCCAGGGCCGCCATGCCGGCGACTATCGTGCCAACCTGATCAACGCTTCAAGCACCGAGGGCACGGTCCTTGGCTGGTGCACCAACGATGACACCAGCGCCCACTTCGCCCAGGACAATAGCGACTTTGTGCTGGTCAGCCTGACGCTCGCGGGGGATGCACGCCTACAGCAAGCCGACGGCCAGCGACATCGTGTCACCAGCCAGAGTGGTCTGGTGGTGCTGGATAGCCTCCAGCCCCTGTCCAGCCTCGCCATGCAGCACTCGATGCTGTACCTGATGATTCCCCGACCCCAGGTCAAGGCCAGGGCGCCTGATGCGCTGACGCGGGCCGAGTCGAGCCCCTTCAGCCTTCCCGACAACGCCATGACCCGGTTGCTCACGACCCATCTGCTTGGCGTCATCAAGGAGCAAGAGGCCCTCGCCGGCGAGGACTTGGCCTGCGCACTGGATACCGCTCGCGACATGAGCCTGGTAGCGCTGGCGCAGTTGAAAGGGCCGCTGTCGCTCGAGTGGGAGGCGACCCAGCGCCAAAGCCTGCTGAAGGCCGCCTGCCGCTATATCGAACTGCATGCCAGTGAACCGGGCCTGGACGTCGCTCGCATCGCTCACGCTCTTGGCTGCTCCCGTGCCGGGCTCTACCGCGCCTTTGCGGCCCATCCAGAGAGCGTGGCCGAGACCCTCAGGCGAACCCGGCTGGAACAGGCAAGGGCCAGGCTCAAGACCCGCCATCCGCCCAGCATCGATCAGCTGTCGTACCACTGTGGCTACCTGAACGCCGCCAGCTTCACCCGTGCCTTCAAGCGTCAATACGGTGCCAGCCCCCAGGACTGGCACCGAGAGTGGTGCGAGCGTCAGTTGCTGCTCTGATGTCTGGCGACATCAACGTCCTTGTCTGTCGTCTCCGCCCCCGATGCCAGAGGTCGACTAGCCAAGCTCTTCGAGCAGATGGGCCCGGGCATCCTCCAGAGGCTCGATGACGTGAAGCATGTAGAAAGACAGCAGCAAGGCCCGCTCTTGTTCGTCAAGCGGTCGAGAGCTCCCCTGGTCGCCCAGCGCCAGCCGCTGCTGACACCTTGTCGCCGTTTCACTCGCCTGCTCGACAAGTGCCATGGCCCGATCACGCAGACGATCCAGCTTTTGCTGGTCATGATCGGTGAATACTGGGCCGAAGTCCTGAATCCGCCGGTTCGCCCGGTCCAGCCGGCGCAGCAATGGCATCAGCTCATCGCAGTGCCAGTAGCGGTGCCCCAAGGTAGGTATCGAGTGATGCTTGAACCACTGCCAGTGGTCGTGAAGTTCCGCGATGATCATGTAGCCCCCTGCCAACTGAATGACGTCGTAAGGCCACTGCACCGGCAGTGGATGACTCATCAAGTCGCTCCCCACCTTGCCGTGACCCTGCCAGCGCATTGCTTGCCACTATCGCGCTATAGGAACCCTAGTCGCGGCAGCCAGTGCAGACTGTTCCAACTTGATGCCGATTGTCTCGATGGCGTCCTTGGCGAGGCCACGCAAGCGATACGGCGCCATCTGCAGGATGGCGCCGGGTGGAAAGGAGTAACAAGAGGATCGATGCAGGAAAGCGGCCGGGAAGCCGCAACAGGCTTCGCCAGGTCTATCCGCGACGCTTCTGCTGGCGTTCACGGTTCGCCGCGCGGGCACGCTCGCTCTTCCTGAGCATCACCCAGGTGGCGCCGAGTCCACCGTCAGCCTCCTGAGCAGACACGAACGCCTGGACCTCGTCGAGGGCGGGTAGCCACTTGGCCAGACAGGAGCGCAGCACATTGGCGGCGCCATCGATATCGCGGCTGCGTCCATGGACGATCAACACCGAGCGCAGATCGGCCGCGTAGGCGTCGCGGATGAACTGGGGCAGACTCCCCCGGCATTCATGCAACGGGCGCCGCAGCAGGTGAAGACTGGCCTGCACCGGATACCCGCCCTGCCGCAGGCGCTCGACCACCCCGGTCTGAATGCCATCACGGCGGTATTCCAGCGGATCGAAGGGAGGCACCAGATCGACGAAGTCGTCACTGAGCCCGTCAAGCCCGTCGTCTCCACTCAGGGCATGACGGCGCCTGGCCATCTGTGATTCGGTTGGCGCGCCTCGGCGACGGCCGGCATCGGCGCGATTGTTGGCCTGGCGCAGTGGTTGGACGTCCCCCATCATGGCCTTGAAGTCCACATCATCATGGGCACCATCAAAAGACTCGGCGCGGAGAAATTCGCTCATGGGGCACCTCCTCGTCTTGGCGGGAATCTTTATCCTAGCAAGGCCGGGACCGCCGCCGATAGAGGGAAACCTCGGTTCGACAAGCCGGCCGCCTGGTGAGAGGCTAGTCAAGCGAGACACGCCGCCTTTCGATTTCCGGCACACACAGCTCATTTGTCATTGGCCCCCCATGAACACCCTGACGCTCTGGCTTGCCCGCCTGCTCTGTCTTGTTGGCGCACTGATCATCGGCCTTTACGGCTGGTTCTGGTACACCTACCAGAGCCCCTATGGCTATACGCCTCCGGCCGCCATGGAGCAGTCCGCTGACGGCCCCCACCCAGTCTTTGTCTACGGCACCCTGCGCTCCCCCTGGGTGCGCTGGCTGGTGACCGGAGAAAGACTCGAGTCGACGCCCGCACTGCTCCCGGGGTATCGCCGAGAGGGGCTCGACCTGGAGGTTGATCGTGACAACCAGGTGGCCGGACAGCTACTGGCGGTGGATAGCGAGACCCTGGCCGAACTGGACCGCTACGAGCGTCTGGGCGTGCGCTACGAACGCGTCAGGCTAACCCTCGCTCGCGGCGATGAGGTCTGGGCCTATCGCCTTCTCGAGCAATGACCTGCCTTTGCGGCGCGTCGTTGTGGCCGGTCGCGCCGGCGATCTACAATAGCTGCCGATTCCCACTCGACCGGAGCTGTCATGGCCGCACTCACGCTATTGCATAATCCTCGCTGTTCGAAGTCCCGCGAAGCCCTTGCCCTGCTGGAGCAGGCCGGCGCCGAGGTCCAGGTCCGCCGCTACCTCGACGATCCCCTGGACGGTGAGGAATTGCGTGGCCTGATCGCCCGACTGGACGGCAAGCTCAGTGACCTGGTGCGCACCAACGAGACTGAATGGAAGAGCCTGGGGGCCGACCGTGAAGATGAATCCCAGGTGGTGGCTGCCATCCTGGCCCATCCTCGGATCCTCCAGCGCCCGATTCTCGACAACGGCGAGCGAGCGGTAATCGGCCGCCCGCCCGAGGGCATCACGTCACTGCTGGAGAGTTGAGGCCAGCCAGCCTCTTCGCCCGTTGCCTCGGGCTTTCGTCAACCCATAGGCTCTTGCCATAAGGAAAGTGCATGTCGGATCTGCCCTACGTTCTGGTCCTCTACTACTCCCGCCAGGGCGCCACCCGGGCGCTGGCCGAGCGCATCGCCGCCGGTGTCGAGTCTGTCGCCGGCGTCGATGCTCGCCTGCGTACCGTGGCTCCGGTGTCGCCGACCTGTGAAGCGGTGGACCCGGAAATTCCTGCCGAAGGCGCTATCTACGCTGACCTCGACGATCTTCGCAACGCCAGTGGCCTGGCGCTCGGCAGCCCCACACGCTTCGGCAACATGGCGGCTCCTCTCAAGCACTTTCTCGACGGCACCAGCGAGCTGTGGCTGTCAGGAGCGCTGATCGACAAGCCCGCCACCGCCTTCACCTCCACCTCGAGCCTGCACGGCGGCCAGGAGACGACGCTGGTGACGATGCTGATGCCGCTGCTCCACCATGGCATGGTCTACGCCGGGCTGCCCTACAGCGAGACGGCCCTGACCCGCACCCAGGGTGGCGGTACTCCCTACGGCGTCAGCCACCTGGCTGGCGTTCGCAGCGATCGCCCGCTGGATGAACACGAGCGCGAGCTGGCCTTCGCCCAGGGCGCGCGCCTGGCGCGGCTGACGCTCGCTCTGGCTGACGCCCGCAAGGGGGCCTCATGAGAGCCTGGCTTGAGGGGGTAGAACAGCGCCGCGGGCTTGACCGCCTGACCCGGCAGTCGCGCCAGCTGGTGCTGGTCGGCTTTGGCCTGCTGCTGGCAATGATGGTGTACCGCGGTATCGCGGTGGAAGCCGACGGCAATCGTTTCGGCCCGATGATCGCCTTTGTGCTGCCTCTTGTGCTGTTTCTGCCATCCATCCTGACCCGCCGTCCACGGGGTCATGCCTGGCTGGCCTTCGTCAGTCTGCTCTACTTCGCCCAGGGGGTGATGATCGCCACCCTGCCGGGACTCGGTCTGCGTGGCGTGGCAGAGGCGCTGGTGGCGCTGGTGCTGTTTACCGGCTGCATGGGCTACGCACGCTTTCGCTCTCGTCAGATGCGACAGCACCAGGGCAATTCATAGCTCTTGTTCAGGCCGACCGTCATGCCCTTCTGGCGGCAGCCGCTCTCCTTGCTATCTTGAGGATGTCGTTGCATTCGCGACGCCATCCTCGACAACGCCCGGCCCATGTCGCCAGGCAAGGAGTAAGGACAATGACCGTGACCCCGTTGCATGCCCTCGTGACCGGACTTGGACTAACGTTGGCCAGCGCCTGTGCACTCGCCGAGGAACTCCCCGATGCCAGCGTCGAGATCGAAGACGCCATCGAATACCGTCAGGACGCGCTGGGCGTGATGGCCTGGCAGATCGGCCCGCTGGGCGCGATGGCCCAGGGCAAGCGCGACTTCGACGCCGAACTGTTTCTCGAGAAGGCGCGTCGCCTCGCCGCCGTGGCGCCGCTACCCTGGGAAGGTTTCGTCAAGGGCTCACTGCAGGGAGACGACCATGGCGTCGAGACCGATGCCCTGGCGGACATCGCCGATGACTACGAAGACTTCGACCAGCGCTACCACACCCTGATCGAGGAAACCGCAAAACTCGCCGAGATGGCCGATGGTGGTGACCAGGATGCGCTGTTCAAGCAGGTAGCCACCGTCGGCAATACCTGCAAGGGGTGTCACGACAACTTCCGCGCCGAGTGACCCTTCGCCGCTTCACAAGCGCCCCCACAGCCACATCACACACCCCGTACTGAACAGGGCCAGCAGCGCCGCTCGTACCATCAGGGCCGAGCGGCCAGGCTCTACCCCTTTGCCGCTGCTTCCACGTCGCCCCTGCTGCTGATCTGACGCCCGATCTAGCTCTTGATCTGACTGTTGCTCTGGTTGTTGGTGGGTCTCTGTGTCCGTCTCGGCCCAGTGCGCACCCCGCGGCAGCGTCTTTCGGCCGCTGAACATGACGCCTACCAGTCGCTCGCCGAGGCAGCGATGGGCTAGCAGAGCCCCCAGGTGAAGCACGATCAGCGCCAGCAGCACATTCGCGTTGAGGTGATGAATCCACAGAGCCGTGTCGCTGACTGCTGCTGGCACCAGGGTATGCAGCGGCGCCTCGAAGAAGATGTCATCGGTGACAAAGAGCCCCGTCAGCGCCTGAATCGTCAGGCTCGTCAGCATCGCCAGCACCGCCCAGCCCCCCAGCGGATTGTGACCGGCAAAGATATCGGCACGTCGCTTCATCAGGTCTCTGGCATAGGACAGCGTTACCGAGGGAGATCGCAGCCAGGAGCCGATGCGCGCGTGGTAATCGCCGACCAGTGCCCACCCCCAGCGAAACAGCAAAAGCCCAAGCGCTATCAGCCCAGCCCTGGCGTGCACGTTCTGCGGAAAGTCGAACAGGTCGGTCTCCACCTTCATGGTCAGAAATGAGAGTACAACGCAGGCCACCAGTCCCCAGTGGAATAGCCGGATGGCCAGGCTCCAGACACGCCGGCTACGCCCTGACGGCCGGTGCTCGGCGGCTGACGTTGACTCGACAGATGGCATGGTCGCTCCCCCTCGCTGATAAAGGCACCACGCCTGGCGCCAGTGACGATATACTCAAGATAGCCACTCCCTGTGGTGGCGCCTTGCCAAAGCGGTACTTGCTAAAGCTGTAGCAGCTGACATTCATCATGACTCGCGACGATGACGGTGGTGTTCCCGGCGACGCGGGGCGACATCTCGGACACAAGGTGCGATGATTTATCAATTGGACGACGGTACCCCTAGTGGCCGTCCTTTTTTTGTCTGATTCCACCGGAGATACCGATGACCCGTGATATTGCGGACATTCGACGTGACTATGAAGGCGGCAGCCTGGACGAAGGCCAGGTACCCAAGGATCCCTTCACCATGTTCGATGAGTGGTTCGCCCTAGCCCTGGATACCGACCCCCAGGATGCCAATGCCATGACCCTGTCGACCGTGGACAGCCAGGGCCTGCCCCACGCGCGGGTGGTGCTGCTCAAGGGGTTCGATCAAAACGGGATGGTCTTCTACACCAACTATCACAGCCACAAGGGTAGCGAACTGGCCAACGTCCCCCATGCGGCCCTGACCTTCTGGTGGCCCAAGCTGGCGCGCCAGGTGCGCATCGAGGGACGCACCGAGCAGGTCGCCGAGCAGGAGTCGGACGAGTATTTTGCAAGCCGTCCCCGCGGCAGTCAGCTCGGGGCCTGGATCGCCACCCAGAGCGTGGTCATCCCCGATCGCGACTGGATCGAGCAGCGCCAGCGGCGCTTCGAGAAGGCCTACGAAGGCCAGGATATCCCGCGACCGGTGCACTGGGGCGGCTACCGCGTCGTCCCCGAAATGATCGAGTTCTGGCAAGGACAGCCCAGTCGCCTGCATGACCGGGTTCGCTACGGCCGCCGCGATGGCCACTGGGAAGTGGTGCGGCTGGCACCCTGAACGAATCATCCGACCGGCTCCCGCCTTGCAAGCACAGGCGGGAGGCCAGGCCGGCGGTCCTGGAATCGAACGCCGACCTGCTACTCCATCGGCCGTTCCAGGCGGTGGCGCTGCCAATCGTTACCCGGCTCGTTGAGGCGCAGCACTGCGTCCACCACCTGCTCCTCCATGTTGAAGCTTTGTCGGAACCCGAGGTGCTTCATCAGTGCGCGCATGGGGTGGTTGTCGATCATGATCTTGCCGACCATCTCCAGGGTGCCGACCCCCTTGCAGTAGCGGATCATCTTTTCCATCAGACGACTGCCGATACCGAGCCCCTGAAGGTCATCGCGGATGATGATCGAAAACTCGGTTCGGATATTGTCGGGATCGTTCCAGACCCGAACCACCCCCAGCATCTCCTTGCTGCCGTCTTCGCAAAGGCGCTCGGCGATAAACGCCATCTGTCGGTCGTAGTTGATATGGGCCAGGCGCGACAGATCGCCCTGGCTTAAATCGGTCTTGTTGTGGAAGTAGCGAAAGCGGATGCTCTCCTCGGACAACTGCCCGTGGAAGTCGGTAATCAGAGGGGCATCTTCAGCCCGAATGGGCCTGAACTCGACGTCCCAGCCGTTTCTGAGCTTGACCCACTCCCTCAGTTCTTCGGGATAGGGCATGATCGCGAAGCGTGCAGGAGAACCGAGGTCCATGGCGAAGTCCACCGCCACCATGCCGTCGCGATTGAGCAGCAGCGGGTTGATCTCGAGACCACGCAGCCGAGGCAGGTCGGTGGCCATCTGCGACAGGGTGACCAGTAGTTGGCACAGCCTTTGTTCATCGCGCTGTGGATCACTCGAGTGCTCACGAATCAGCCGCGCGGCGTGGGTACGAGACACCATGTCCGCGGCCAGCGTCATGTTCAAGGGCGGCAGAGAGACCTGTCGATCCGCCAGAATATTGACCTTGTAGCCGCCGATGCCGAATAGAATCAGTGGTCCGAAGACCGGGTCCCGGGTGATGCCCGCGCACAGCTGCATCGAATGCTTGCCGCGTTGCATGGGCTGGAGGCAGAACTCTCGCACGCGAAAGCCGGGAAATTTCTCGGAGACCTTCTCGCTGAGGCGATCCACCGCCTCGGCCACGTCGCCGGGTCTGGCCAGATCCTGGACCAGCCCCGCCGACAGCTTGTGAGGATGTCGCCGGTAACGAAATGGCCGACTGTTGCCGTCGTGCACGATCTTGATCGCGAAGGGGCCCGTCAGCTCCCGGGCGGCCTCCTCGGCGGCCTGGGCACCGTCGGGATAGCGACTCTCCGCCACCGGCAGGCCGTAAGCCTTGAGCACCTGGGCGGTCTCGCTATGGGTCAGGCTCTCGCGACCATCGGCGAGGACCTCGTCGATCAGCCGGTGGCAGCGCTCTCGCACCTCGGCCGAGGTTGAAAACGGCAGGCTCGGGGGCGTCTGCTGCAATAACGACTGGACCCGCTGATAGTCGACCATGTGCATGAAGGCCTTCACCGCCTTCTCCGGCGACAGATAGGTGGGTACACCCGCTTCGTGACACAGGTGACGAGCGCCGATCGCCTGTTCGAAGCCCATCCAGCTGGTCAACAAGTTACGCCGAAAGCGCTTGCGTTCACGGATCAGCGCCTCGGCGGTCGCCTTGGAAGGCGCCAGACGTGTCGGAGCATGGACCACCAGCACGGCGTCCACATTGGGGTCGGCGGCGACGATCTCCAACGCTGCGACGAAGCGTTCCGGGGTGGCGTAGCCCCCGAGATCCACCGGGTTTTCGCCGGGCTTGCTGATATCGAGGTCTCGCTCGCGCAGCGACGCCTGGGTAGCCTCCTCGAATTCGGCCAGACGACCTCCGGCGTTGATCAACTTGTCGATGGCCAGCATGGCCGGTCCCAGCCCGTTGGATACGATCGCCAGACGGTCGCCCTTGAGTGGGCGCATCCGTGACAGTGTCTCCAGTGCGTCATACAGCTCATCAGAATCGTTGACCCTTACCACGCCCGCACGCGCGAAGGCGGCATCGAAGACCCGATCACGGTGGGTGACGCCCGGTGTCGGTGGCAGGCCGCTGAGGTCGGCTTGGCTGGTCCTGCCACTCTTGATTGCCAGTACCAGCCGATTGCGCGACGCATCACGCACGGCGGTCATGAAGTGCTGGGCGTCGTGCACTCGCTCAAGGTGCAACAGGATCGCCTGGGTGGGCGAGTTCTGATTGATGTAGTCGATCAGGTCGGGAAGCATGACATCGACGCTTTCCCCCAGCGTCAGCAGGTGAGAAAAGCCGATCCCGCGCCCGGCCGCCCAGTCGATCATGGCGTTGGCCAGCATGCCCGACTGCCCCAGATACGCCACCTTGCCCCTGGGCACCGTATGACTGGAGTAGGACGCATTGAGCCGTCGTCCCGGCACGATCAAGCCCATGCACTCCGGCCCCAGTATTCGAATGCCGGAGGACCGGGCCGCATCGAGCATGCGCTGGCGGATCGACGACTTGCCGCCTTCGTCCTGTTCGAGCTGACTGCCACCGGACAGTACCAGGGCCGCGCGCACCCCGCGTTCACCCAGCCGGCTCAACAGTTTCGGCAGGGTCGAGACCGGCGAACACAGGATCGCCAGGTCCACCACCTCGGGAAGTTGAGAGGTTCGAGCGACGCACTCGACCCCGTGGACGCTGGCGTACCCCTTGGGGTTGACCGCCCACAGCTTGCCGCCGTAGCCGCCGTCAAGCAGATTGCGAATGACCTGCCCACCCGTGGACTCTGGCTTCTCGGAGGCACCCACCACGGCGATCGAGGCGGGATCGAAAAAGCGACGAAGAAACTGGGTGCTCACAGGTGATCTCCTCAGGCGACGGGTAGCCGACACCCTGGCGGCGAATTGTGCGCACTTGCGCACTTGAACGTTATGGAAATAGTGCCGGAGTGTGGCGCTACCCCACAACCACGTCCAGCGCTAGCTTGACCAGGAACAAGGCATCCTTGGCATCACGCTTCGACCATTTGCCACTGTCTCGGGGTTCGTATTACTCCTAAGGTGGCGCCAGACCAGTCGGAGATATCGATGATCACAGCCTTTCTCAGTCACCCGTACTGCCAGCGTCATGACATGGGGCCGGATCATCCCGAGAGTCCCTTGAGACTCGATGCCATCAGGGCGCAACTGATGCGCTCTGGCGTGCTGCAACACGCGATGCAGGCAGACGCTCGGGAGGCCACTGAAGAGCAGTTGCAGCGCGTGCATCCCGAGGCGCACCTCACTCGGCTGGAGCAGGCTTCGCCCCAGGAGGGGCACGCCTCGATCGACGCCGATACCCTGATGAACAGCGACAGCCTGCAGGCCGCACGTCTGGCCGCCGGCGCTGTGGTCAAGGGGGTCGATCAGGTGTTCCGCGGTCAGGCCGACAATGTCTTCTGTGCGGTCAGGCCTCCCGGTCACCACGCCGAGGCCCAGGAGGCCATGGGCTTCTGCTTCTACAACAATGTTGCCGTCGGCGCGGCCCACGCCCGCGCCGTCCACGGAGCGCGGCGCATCGCCATCCTCGACTTCGATGTCCACCAGTGCAACGGCACCATCGACATCTTCAAGAATGACCCCGAGGTGATGGTCTGCACCAGCTTCCAGTATCCCTTCTACCCCTGGCGCTATCTGGATACCCCTTACCCCAACGTGGCCCACACGCCGCTGCCCGCCGGCACCGAAAGCGCTGGTTTTCGCGCGGCCATCGAGCGTGACTGGTGGCCCGCTCTTGAAGACTTCCGCCCTGAGCTGATACTGATCTCGGCGGGCTTCGACGCCCATCGCGACGACCCCATGGCAGAGTTGTGTCTCGCCGACGAGGACTACCACTGGATCACCCAGGGTATCCTCGATATTGCCCGGCGACATGCCGAGGGCCGCGTCGTCTCTGTGCTGGAAGGGGGCTATGACCTGGCGGCGCTGGGACGTTCGGTGGAAGCCCATCTGCGGGCCCTGCTGGGGTTGGCCTACCAGCCCTGACGACGGCGACTGGAGCCGTCATGGCGAATCGCCTTCCACCTGGTGGCTTGGCTTACCCCTTGCCCTTGCCCTTGTCCTTGCTTTGCCCTGCCCCAGCCCCTTCCGTCGGCCTGTGTTTCCCGATGCCGGGAAACATGTCCGGGAGATATCGACGCGCCGAACTGCCTCATGGTGGACTCGGCTGCCAGGCCTCCAATAGCAGGCCGGGGCAGATAGTCCAGATAGAAAACCCGGGTCGAATGCCCGCCGAGACACAGGCAGGGAGTGGCGACGCTGTGGTAGCCTAGAGGAAACCTGGTTTCCTATTGTGAACACGACATGGCGCAACACACCGATCAGGAGGCGGCGCTCAAGATCGCCTCCGGCCGCAAGGCCTTCGTCGAACCCCTTCGTCTGGGGGAGCGGCTCAAGGAGATTCGTCTGGCCAACCAGTGGACCCTGGAGGACGTCAGCCAGAAGACCGGTCTCGCGCGCTCGACCCTGTCGAAGATCGAGAACGATCAGATCTCGCCGACCTTTACCGCTGTGCAGAAGCTGATCGGCGGCCTCGACATCGACCTGCCCCAACTGCTGTCACCCCCCAGGCAGCAGACCCGCACCATGGGCAGGCGAGACATGACGCGCCGCGGCGAAGGCCAGCGCCACCCTACCCCAACCTACGAACACGAGCTGCTCAGCTGCGAGCTGGCACAAAAGCGCATGATCCCGTTCAAGACCATCGTGCGCGCCAGACACTTCGAGGAATTTTCCGAGTGGGTGCGCCATGATGGCGAGGAATTCCTGATGGTGCTGGACGGCGAGATTCTGCTGTACTCGGAATTCTACGAGCCGCTGCGCCTGGTTGCAGGCGACAGCATCTACTTCGACAGCGACATGGGACACGCGCTAGTTTCGGTGAGTGAAGAGGACGCCACCGTACTGTCGGTCTGTACCCGTCGCGAGAACACCTGAGCGACAACGTCTGGAAAGCCTCCGATCACACCTAGTCTTTCGTCTGCCGGCGCTTGATATCTCCGGGACGCCGGGCCGGCTGTGCGTCGAAGTCGAAGCGCTCGCGCCCATGGACAATCTGGAGCCTGCGCCCCTTGGCCCGAGCGATCAGCAGCACGCCGAAGCGCCGGGCCAGCTCCACGCCCTTCTGGGTAACGCCTGAGCGCGACACCAGCACCGAGATACCCATCTGGGCCACCTTGAGCACCATCTCAGACGTCAGCCGTCCGGTGGTATAGAAGATGTCCGCCTGGCCGAGCGGCAGGTCGTCGAGCCACTCTCGGCCAGCCAGGGTGTCCACCGCATTATGCCGGCCCACGTCTTCGACAAAGTCGAGCACCTCGGTCTGGCGACATAACGCACAGCCATGGACCGCCCCCGCGCTGCGGTAGGTCTCGTTGTAGTCTCCCAGGTTGTCGAGCAGCCGATAGATCACCGACTGACTCACCCTGGCCTGGGACAGCCGGGTCTGTGGCACCGCATCGAGCAGGCGGCCGAATACCGTGCCCTGACCGCAGCCGGTGGTAACGGTGCGCTGGCCTAGCCGTTGCTCCAGATCCTCCGGCGAATGGCGAGTGACCACCGCCGCAGCCTCGACTTCCCAGTCGACCATCACCGCCTCGAGGTCTTCGCGCTGCGTAATCAACCCCTGATTGCGCAAATAGCCCACCACCAACGCCTCCGGGTCCGCTCCCAGCGACATCAGGGTGACGATCTCCCGCCGGTTGAGGTACACCGTCAGCGAGCGCTCCGCGGCGATAGCCTGACGGTGCGACTCGCCGAACTCATCGACGACGTCGATCTCGATGGTGGGCGGCAACAGGGCGTGACTACGTTGTATGGTCGACATCTCGATCCCCGATAAACATTCCCTACAAACCTTTCCGATAGACCTTCCCATCGGACAATAAGCGCTGAGGTGGCCGGATAACGTCGAATTGACGGCGTGATGCGGAAACTGCTTTGCTAATACTACTTGCTGACACGAGTCGGCCGATAAAAGCAGTCGGAACCACGGATCAGGTTCGACGGCATGACTGACCGCATCCTGCCATTGCCAAGGACATTACGCCATGACGAGGCTAGCCAATCGCCGGCCACTCAGTGTGACGATCACGCCACAGGACAAGGTAATCAAGGGCTTTCGCCAGCGCAGCTGGGCAGTCGAGCGTCTGGAGCCTGGCGATCAGGGGCCCAGCGTCGTGACGCTGGTGCTCAGCCTGACCGAGCGGGCGGCTTATCGGTTCAACCTTCAGGCCGCTGCCCCACGTCTGTTTATCCGCGCCGGACACAGCGACGGAGAGCCCCACATCGATGCCATCACCGCCAGCCAGGACGTCGCGGCCAATTGGATGGACGGAGAACACCGAGTGCTCGCCACAGAGATGCCACTGGCGATCCAGGCCTGGATAGAGGCCTATCTGGTGGCCCATGGCGAGGCGCCGATCGAGGGACGCAAGAAAAAGCGCAAGGGTGCCGGACGTGCCCGGGAGAACACCCCATGAGTCGCCTGTCACAGTGGTCCCGCAGAAAGCTCAAGGACCCGTCGGTAGTTGACGGCGCCCCCCCTGACGCCACCGCCGCCAGTGATGGTGCTCTCGACACGCAGCGAGCCCCCGCCGCCCCAATTGCCAGCAGCGATGCCGAACCGTGCCACTCCGAGGTCGATACCGCTGCCGCGCCCGAGCACGATGCGCACGACGGCGCACCACCCGCGGACGCGACCTCTGATGCGGACGTCGAGCTACCGCCTCCCGAGTCGCTGGCGCCCGGCAGCGATATTCGGGCATACCTCGCCTCGGGCGTGGACCGGGCGCTCAAGAAACGCGCCCTGCGCCAGCTGTTTCGCGGTGAACGCTACAACCTGCGCGACGGGCTGGATGACTATGATGATGACTTTCGCGCCAAGCTGACCCCCTTGCCCAGCGAGACCGCCCAGCGCCTGCGCCGGTGGTGGGATAACGTCGATGACGAGGAGACCGCGGAAGATAGCGTCGCCGACTCAGCGGGCGAAACGCCAGACGCTCTTTCAGACACCCCGCCAGACGCCCTGCCAGACACCCCGCCAGGGCACAGCGATCAGGGAGACGGCGCTAGCGACGAGGACGTCGCCGATACCACCACGACGCCATCACCGTCACAGTCACAGTCGCAAGCCAACGCCACAACGTCGGAGGCCATGACACAAGCTGGCGAACGAGGTGTCAGCCACACCTCCGCATCCGCCAAGGCAGGCCGTGCAGCGCCAGCCGCTGGCCGGGCGCTGGCTGCCAGCGAGGAAGATCCCGAGGGGCCTGGTCCCACCTCGTCATAGCGGTGCTTACCGCCTTCGACCAAGGAGTGTTGGCGCATTTGATGTAGAGCGCTCACACTTGGGGATGACACATAAGAAAAAAATCATAACGAACACAAAGTTTTCGACCGTGAGTCAGCATGAACCAGAAAATCGCAACCGTGCCGGTGGACACCGAGGTCAACCGGCAGGCCCGTGAGCGAGCCCTTGGCGCCGTCTCCTGGCCGCTCAATCTCGTCGCAGCAACGGTGGGTTACCAAAGCCATGGCCATCTACTGGCGATTGGCGACAGCGCGTCCCTGCTGGAAGTGCTGGAGCGTGCACGAGGGCTTGAACAAGGGCTTGCCAGTATCACGCTGGTGGTGACCGATGTGCCGGATGATGCTCTGTTGCAGCGTGCCGAGGCTGCCGATGTGCAGCTCCAGCCGCTACTCGCCTCCCAACTCGGACGGCTGCACCTGGAAGGCTACCTTGGCCACTTCAGCGCCTGGCTCGACGGCCATGAGGGCCCCATCGAGCTTGCCCGGGCACTGCTGGGCCGAGAACACCATGACCTGGTGCTGGATCTGACACCGACACCGCGCCTGCCCCTGGAACTGCCACCTCCCGGCTATTTTCATGCCCCGGTCGCCGGTGAAGCGCGCACGACACTGATCGACGGCCTCGGCGACTATATCGGTGAATTCGAAAAGCCCCGCTACTTCGAGGTCCACGCCGATCGCTGCGCCCACTCCACTCGTGGCTTCGGTGGCTGTACCCGCTGTCTGGAAGTGTGTCCCGCCGACGCCATCAAGAGCGTCCCCGGACGCATCGATGCCCGCATCGAGATCGATCCCTACCTGTGTCAGGGGGTCGGTAGCTGTACCAGCGCCTGCCCCACCGGGGCCATCGAATTCCGCCAACCGCATAGCCTGCGTCAGCAGGACACCCTGCTCGCCTGGCTCGACCACTACCACGCCGCCGGCGGCCAGTCGGCGGTGCTGCGCTTCGTTCAGGCCGATCACGCCCAGCACCTGCAACCCGACGCGGCCGGCCACGTCATCGATGTGGCGCTGGAAGATCTGGGTTCTGCCGGCGTCGACCATTGGCTGTCGGCCATTGCCGCCGGCGCCTGCGAAGTGCGCATCCAGGCCTACTCCGACATGCCGGACAGGCTGGTCGCTCACCTGGAGGATCAGCTGGCCCAGGGCAGAGCGATCCTCGAGGCGCTGGGGCATGATCCCGGCCGACTGCAGTGGTTCAGCGACGAGGAGCAGGAAAGCTCGCTCGCCCTGCCTCGCCATGCGGGTCTGACGCCCCAGCTGCGCTCCCTGGAACAGGCTCAAGCGTTCGGGAGCGACAAGGACACCCCGTCGGCCACGGTACAAATGGCCGGCGGGCGAACCGGCAATACAGGGGCAACAGATGGCGCAGAAGCGCCCGGCAAGCGCGAGCGTCTCACCCTGGTACTGGACCATCTGGCCACCACTGGCCATGTGGACGGCGAGCGGCACCCGATGCCTCCGGGCAGCCCATTCGGGGGCATCGAGGTCAATGCCGATGCCTGCACTCTGTGCATGGGCTGTGTTGCCAGCTGCCCGACCGGCGCGCTCGGCGCCGGAGGTGACACCCCGCGCCTCGACTTTCGCGAAGCAGACTGCGTCCAGTGCGGCCTGTGCAGCAAGAGCTGTCCAGAATCCGCCATCCGCCTGTCTCCCGGCTTCCTCGCCAGCGCGGAACGCAGCCAGTGGCGAGTGTGCCACGAAGACGCACCCTTTCACTGCATCGTCTGTGGCAGCGCCTTCGCCAACGCCCGCACCATCGCCGCCATCCAGCAGAAACTGGCCAACCATGCGTACTTCAGTGGTGACCAGGCACGTCGGCTGGAAATGTGTCAGGACTGCCGGGTCAAGGACGTATGGCACGAGATGGCGACCAATCCGGAGGCCCAGCTCAAGCTATGACCACGCACGACATTCCTGACTCCCGCACCGAAGAAGCCGATCTGAGGGCCGACATCTACGCCCTGCTGGCGGCACTGCTGCGCGAGCCCCCCAGCGAAGCCCTTCGCCAGTGGCTTGCCGGCCTCGAGGGAGAGCCGGACGACATTCGTTTGAGCCAGGCCTGGAGTCGGCTGGCCACCGCTGCTGCCGACAGCGACGTCGAACGCCTGGAGCGTGCCCACTTTCGTCATCTGATCGGGGTCATCCAGGGCGACGTGCTGCCCTACGCCTCCTACTACCGCGAAGGCGGCCTGATGGAAGCATCACTGGTCGCACTGCGCCGGGATCTCAAGACGCTGGGCATCCAGCGCTCTGCCGACGTCTCGGAGCCGGAAGATCATCTGGCGGCAATGTGCGAGGTCATGGCGATGCTGATCGGCCAGAACGATCAGCGAGCCGGCAGCTTCTTCCATCGCCACCTGGCACCCTGGGCCAACCGCTGCATGCACGATCTTGCCCGGGTCGACACCCCCTTCTATGCGGCGCTGGGTGAACTGGCGACGCTGTTTTTCCAGCGCGAGAGCGCCATCCTGATCGACAACACTACCCTTGGAACCCCTGTGCCCGGCACCAGCGTCCACGAGGACCGAGGCCAGGCCCTTGGAGCAGGAGAATGAGAATGAGCATGAGCACAACGCCCAACACTCAACGCCGTCGTCTTCTCAAGGCCCTGGGGGGCGGCACCGTGGCCGCCGGTGCCGCGGTGGTGGTCGGCCAGGCCTCGGTTGCTGTGGCGCGCGATGACAGCGCCACGACCGCCACCGAGAAACCCGATGACAGCGCCGGTTACCGCGAGACAGAACACGTACGTGCCTTCTACGCATCCCTGCGCGACTGACAACAAGGAGAGCCTGCCATGCGACTGACACGTACCTCCACCACACCCAAGGTCTCCGGTCTCGGCATTTCCCGGCGCCAGTTCCTCAAGCGCAGTGGCGCGGCGACCAGCGGTGTCGCCGGTCTTGGACTGTTCGGCTCACCGATGATGCAACGCGCCGAGGCGGTCGAGAAGACGCCCTACAGCGATGCTCCGGTGGAAACCCGCCGCACCATCTGCTCCCACTGTTCGGTGGGCTGTGGCGTCTACGCCGAGGTCCAGGAAGGGGTCTGGACTCACCAGGAACCGGCCTTCGATCACCCGATCAATCGCGGTGCCCACTGCGCCAAGGGCGCTTCACTACGCCAGCACGGTCACTCCACCCGCCGCCTCAAGTACCCGATGAAGCTGGTCGGGGGCGAGTGGCAACGTCTGTCCTGGGACCAGGCCATCGACGAAATCGGTGCCAAGGTGCTGGAACTGACCGAGCAGCATGGCCCGGACAGTGTCTACTGGCTCGGCTCGGCCAAGTTCAGCAACGAACAGGCCTACCTGATGCGCAAGTTCGCGGCGCTGGCCGGTACCAACAATACCGACCACCAGGCGCGCATCTGCCACTCCACCACCGTGGCGGGCGTCGCCAATACCTGGGGCTACGGAGCGATGACCAACTCGCTCAACGACCTCCAGAACAGCCGCTCGATCATGTTCATCGGCTCCAACCCCAGCGAAGCGCACCCGGTGGCCATGCAGCACATCCTGCTGGCCAAGGAGCGCAGCCAGGCCGAAATCATCGTCGTCGATCCGCGCTTCACCCGCACGGCGGCCAAGGCCGACCACTACGTGCGGATCCGGCCGGGTTCCGACGTGGCCTTCATCTGGGGCCTGCTCTGGCACATCTTCGAGAACGGCTGGGAAGACCAGCAGTACATCGACCAGCGCGTCTACGCCATGGACGAGGTCCGCAACGAGGTCGCCAACTTCCCGCCGAGTGAAGTGGAGCGCATCACCGGGGTGCCGGAAGCCGCCATGTACGACACCGCCAGGCGGCTGGCGGAAAACCGTCCCGGCTGCATCGTCTGGTGCATGGGCGGCACCCAGCACACCACCGGCAACAACAACACCCGGGCCTACTGCATCCTCGAACTGGCGCTGGGCAATATCGGCAAGTCAGGCGGCGGCGCCAACATCTTCCGGGGGCACGACAATGTCCAGGGGGCGACCGATCTCGGCCTGATGTCGCATTCGCTACCCGGCTATTACGGTCTGTCGGAAGCCGCCTGGAAGCACTGGGCGCAGATCTGGGACCTCGATTACGAATGGCTCAAGAGCCGCTTCGATCAGACCGAGTACGCCGACGGCTACCCCATGCACTCCAGCGGCATCACGGTATCGCGCTGGATCGATGGCGTCCTCGAGGAAGACCAGGACATCTCCCAGCGCACCAGCCTGAAGGCGATGTTCTACTGGGGCCATGCGGTCAACTCCCAGACCCGCGGCACCGAAATGCAGAAAGCGATGCAGAAGCTCGAGATGATGGTCATCGTCGACCCCTATCCCACCGTCGCCGGGGTCATGCACGATCGCAGCGATGGCGTCTATCTTCTGCCGGCGGCCACCCAGTTCGAGACCTACGGCAGCGTCACCGCCACCAATCGCTCTCTGCAGTGGCGTGACCGGGTGGTGGAGCCGGCCTTCGAGGCCAAGCCCGACCACAGCATCATGTACCTGCTGAGCCAGCGCCTCGGATTTGCCGACGAGCTGTTCAAGAACATTCAGATCAACGGCGAGGAGCCGCTGATCGAGGACATCACCCGGGAGTTCAACCGCGGCATGTGGACCGTGGGTTACACCGGGCAGAGCCCCGAGCGGCTCAAGACCCACCAGCAGAACTGGCATACCTTCAGCTTCCGCGATCTGCGTGCCGAAGGCGGCCCGGCCGACGGCGATTACTACGGCCTGCCATGGCCCTGCTGGGGTACCGCGGAGCTCAATCACCCCGGCACCCCCATTCTGTACGACACCAGCAAACCGGTATCCCAGGGCGGCCTGACCTTCCGTGCGCGTTTTGGCATCGAGCACGAAGGCACCCCGATTCTCGCCGACAACTCGTTCAGCGCCGGTTCCGATCTCGAGGACGGCTACCCCGAGTTCAGCGCCCAGATGCTCAAGGACCTGGGCTGGTGGGATGAACTGACCGACGAAGAAAAGGCCGCGGCGGAAGGCAAGAACTGGAAGACCGACCTGTCCGGCGGCATCCAGCGCGTTGCCATCGCCCATGAGTGCTCACCTTTCGGCAACGCCAAGGCGCGCTGCAACGTCTGGACCTTCCCCGACCCGATTCCCAAGCACCGCGAGCCGCTCTATACCTCACGCCGGGATCTGGTCGAGGACTACCCCACCTGGGATGACGTCGCCTCGCACTACCGCCTGCCGACGCTGTACCAGAGCATTCAGCAGAATGATGCCAGCAAGAAGTACCCGATCATCATGACTTCTGGCCGCCTGGTCGAGTACGAAGGCGGCGGCGAGGAAACGCGCTCCATGTCATGGCTGGCCGAGCTGCAGCAGGAGATGTTCGTCGAGATCAACCCTGCCCTGGCCAACGACCTGGGGGTCAAGGACGGCAACATGGTGTGGGTGGAAGGCGCCGAAGGCGGCCGTATCAAGGTCAAGGCCATGGTGACGCCTCGGGTAGCGCGGGAAGTGGTGTTCATGCCCTTCCACTTCGGCGGCATGTTCCAGGGCGAAAGCCTGGCCGACCGCTATCCGGATGGCACCACGCCCTACGTGATCGGTGAGGCGGTCAACACCGCCACCACCTACGGCTACGACTCGGTGACCCAGATGCAGGAAACCAAGTGCACCCTGTGTCGCATCGAACTCGCCAGCTAGACACCGACGTCACCGAACCAACAGGAGTTTCGACATGGCCCAGATGAAATTCATGTGTGACGCCGAGCGCTGCATCGAGTGCAATGGTTGCGTCACCGCCTGCAAGAACGCCAACGAGGTCGAGTGGGGCATCCAGCGCCGCCGGGTGGTCACCCTGAACGACGGCGAGCCGTCCGAGGTGTCCATCTCGGTGGCCTGCATGCACTGCGATGACGCACCCTGCATGGCGGTCTGCCCCACCGACTGCTTCTACAAGACAGACGACGGCATCGTGCTGCACGACAAGGATCTGTGCATCGGCTGCGGTTACTGCCTGTACGCCTGCCCCTTCGGCGCGCCGCAGTTTCCCCAGCAGGACGCCTTCGGCGAGCGCGGCAAGATGGACAAGTGCACCTTCTGCGCCGGCGGCCCCGCCGACAGCCCCGAAGAAGAGTACGAGAAATACGGCGCCAACCGCATCGCCGAGGGCAAGCTGCCGCTGTGCGCCGAAATGTGCTCGACCAAGGCGCTGCTGGCAGGCGATGCCCAGACCGTTGCCGACATCTTCCGCGAGCGGGTGGTGCGCCGTGGTCACAAGGATGGCGCCTGGTCGGATATCGGCAATGGCTCGCCCTCGGCGATCGACGCCATGGCCTACGACGCCACACGTAACCAGTGAGGAGGCCCCATGAACCTTCGTGATGCCTTGCCTCGACCGGGTGGAGCCCTGGGGCTGGTGCTGCCAGCACTGCTGCTGTTGTTGCTGGCCTGCGCCGCTCCCGCCATGGGTGCCGACCCCAATGCCGAGATCGCCACCGCCGTACCCAGCGCCGACGCCGATACCTGGCGCCAGGTGAAGGATGGCGAGTCCTTTATCGATACCCGCCACGATTCGACCTACAGCCTGATCAACCAGAGCGGCGAGAGCTGGCGCCAATGGCGCAACAAGTGGGTCTCGCCCTTCGGGCTGATCGCCGTGGGCGGCATGCTGGTGATGATCACCATCTTCTATCTGATCGTCGGTCGCAGCCGCCTCGAGGAGCCACGCACCGGGCGTAAGCTGTTGCGCTGGTCGGTACTCAGCCGGGCGCTGCACTGGACCCTGGCGACGCTGTTCATCATCCTGGCGCTGACGGGCCTCAACATTCTCTACGGCAAGTTCGTGTTCAAGCCAGTGTTTGGCGACGCCTTCTGGGCTGCGATGATCAGCGGCACAAAGTTCCTGCACAACTACATCGGTCCGTTCTTCGGTCTGCTGCTGATCTTCGTGCTGTTGCGCTTTCTCAAGCACAACTGGATCAAGGCCCACGATATCGAGTGGTTCAAGCAAGGCGGCGGCATGGTCGGCGACAAGCATCCAGACGCCGGCTTTGCCAACGGAGGCGAGAAGGCCTGGTTCTGGCTGTTGGCCACGGCCGGCATGGTTGTCTTCGTCAGTGGCCTGGTACTGGATTTCCCGAACTTCGACCAGAGCCGGGACACCATGCAGTGGGCCAACATCATCCATGCGGTGGGTGCCCTCGCGCTTACCGCCGTCTCCTTCGGTCACATCTATATCGGCACCCTGGGGACCGAGGGTGCGCTCGAGGGCATGACCACCGGCTACGTCGACGAAAGCTGGGCCAAGCAGCACCACAACCTGTGGTACGAAGAGGTCAAGGATCAGGCCGAGGCGCCGGCTGACGTGGAGGCCACCGACGATACCAAACCGGAATCACCCAGCCCCTCCTGAGCGCAGCCCCACCCACGGTGACCGCTATCCCTCTCGCCGCCCCGGGCTCACTCGGGGCGGCATTCTTTTGCCGCTGTTCTTGTGACGGTCTTGCGTTACCATCGTGGGACAGTCGCCCGACTGATCGTTTTCTGTTACTGGAGTCCCCCATGCAGCACCTCGATGAGGCCACTCGCACCGAACTCGAGGCGGCCGCCTTCCGCCGCCTGCTTCGCCACCTTGACGACAACAAGGATGTGCAGAACATCGATTTGATGATTCTGGCGGACTTCTGCCGCAACTGCCTGTCCAAGTGGCTGGTCGCCGCCGCCGAAGAGCGCGGTGAGACGCTCGACTACGAAAGCGCCCGTGAACACGTCTACGGCATGCCCTACAGCGAATGGAAGGACAGGTATCAGGCCAAGGCCACCCCCGAACAGATGGCGGCCTTCGAGGCTCGCCAGCAGGCCAAGCAGCAGCGTACCGGTGACAAGGAGTGACGCCAGTGAGTCAGGACACCATGATCGGGTTGAAGGTGGCGGTACTGACCGTCTCCGACACCCGCACCGAAGACACCGATCGCAGCGGTCAGGCGCTGGTGCAGCGGCTCGAGGCCGCCGGCCACCAGCTCGCCGACAAGCAGATCGTGATCGATGACATCTATCGTATCCGTGCGGTGGTGTCAGGCTGGATCGCCGACCCCGAAGTGCAGGTGATCCTGACCACCGGCGGTACCGGCTTCACCGGACGGGATTCCACCCCGGAGGCGGTATCGGCCCTGCTCGACAAGCGCATCGAGGGCTTCGGCGAGCTGTTCCGCCAGCTGTCCTATCAGGAAATCGGCAGCTCCACCGTGCAAAGCCGCTGCCTGGGAGGCATGGCCAATCACACCGTGGTGTTCTGCCTGCCGGGCTCCACCGGCGCTTGCCGCACCGCCTGGGACGGCATCCTTGCCGAGCAGCTCGACAGCCGTCACCGGCCCTGCAACTTCGCCAATCTGGTGATACCGGAGCGGGGGCAGCATGACGTCTAGCCACGCAGCGTCACTGGCGCCCATGGAGGACGCCCTGGCCACCCTGCTCGATGGCGTCGCGCCGCTGCCGGTGGAGCGCCAGCCCTGCGAACAGGCCGAAGGCCGTGTGCTGGCAGCCCCGGTCGTGGCGGCCCTGGATGTACCGCCGTTCGACAATAGCGCCATGGACGGTTACGCCCTGCACCATGAAGACGCCGGACAACGCCTGCCGGTGGCCCTGCGAGTGGCCGCCGGGGCCCCGGGCGAGCGACTGGAGCGCGGCCGCTGTGCCCGCATCTTTACCGGTGGCCAGCTGCCCGAAGGCGCCGACTGTGTGGTGATGCAGGAGAAGGTCCAGCGCGAGGGTGATGAGGCCGTCATTCCCGCCGACATCCCGGCGGGCGACAACGTGCGCCGGCGGGGCCGCGACGTACGCGCAGGCGCCCCGCTGCTGGACGCCGGCACTCGGCTCGACGCCGCCGCACTTGGCCACCTGGCAGGCCAGGGTATCGTCGAAGTGGACGTCCACCGCCGACCCAGGGTGGCCTTGCTGTCCACCGGCGACGAGATCATCGATCCGGGCAAGCCCCTGGCAGCTGGCCAGATCTACAACTCCAACCGCCCCATGCTCAAGAGCCTGCTGGAGCGCTTCGGCGCCGAAATAGTGCTCACGCGCAGCGTACCGGATAGCCCGGAGGGTACCCGCGCCTGTCTGAAGGAGGCCGCCGAGGTAGCGGACCTGGTGGTCTCCACCGGCGGCGTCAGCGTCGGTGAGGAAGATCACGTCAAGGCGGCGCTGGAGACACTGGGCACGCTGAACCTGTGGCGCCTGGCCATTCGTCCCGGCAAGCCGCTGGCCCTGGGTCAGATGGAAGGACCTGGCGGCACGCCGGTGCGGTTTGTCGGCTTGCCCGGCAATCCGGTGTCCAGCTATGTCGGTGCCTGGCTATTCTTGCGCCCGCTGCTGGGTGCCCTGCAGGGCTGTGAATCCATGGCGGAGCTACCGCGGCTATGGGCCCGCAGCGACTTTGCCACCTCCACCGGTCCGCGCCAGCACTACATGCGGGTGCGCCTCGCCTTCGGCCCACAGGGCGTCAGCGCCCTGGCGTTTTCCGACCAGAATTCCGGGGTACTGTCATCCTGCATTGATGCCGACGCCCTGGCGGTGATCCCGCCCCATTGCGAGATAGCGCCGGGCGACAAGGTGGAATGCCTGTGGCTGCGGACCTGGTAGCGGTCCGCTGAAGCAGCGCGGTAGTCGCTAGGCGCGGTCCGAAAAGTCGACGAGCGAAGGTTAGAGCCCTAGGAACCCGAGGTCTCGAGTTCCGCGCGGGTATCGCGCCACAGGGTCGCGAAGTCGTCGTCCAGTTGACGATAGTCATCGCGCAGATGCGGCACCAGTTCGGCCAGTCGGTTGGGCCCGGACAGGCGTGAGCCAATGCCGGCGATGGCACGGCAGGTGAAGGCGAGGCTGGCGTAGCGACGCAGCCAGTCCTCACGCACCAGTACCGGCACCATGGTGGCCAGCCGCTGCGGTGCGCCGTGGTACTCGAACAGTCGATAGCATCGCTCGATCACGACCTCGCGCTCGTGTGGGTCGCTGGTAGCCAGATCCCGAGCGAGAAAGTGGTCCCACATCAGATCCAGGGCAATACCGGCCACACGACGACTCGCCGCAGGTGCCCGACGTCGAGCGGCAAGTACCGAGGGATGACGATCGACGAAGGCGTCCACCCGCCGGTGATGCTGTATGCCTGCTGCGACGCCTTCGGGCCACTGGCCGAGATCGCGCCCCTTGACGCCGTCGGCGATCAGGTTGCCGAGCAGAAAGTCGTCGTCACCGGCACGGGCGAGCCAGGCGTGGGCGAGAAAGTTCAACGCCGCACGTCTACAGGCAGTTGGTTGGTTTGGGCAGGCCCGCCAAACGGGCGCCCAGCTTGGGGGGGCTGCCGGGGAACAGCTTCATCAGGTACAGCGAGCTCCCCTTGTCCTTGCCCAGCGCCTGGCCCACCGCCTTGACCAGCGGGCGCATGGCCGGAGCCTGCTCGAAGCGCGCATAGAAGTCTCGCAGGACGTCGATCACCTGCCAGTGTTCGTCGCCGAGGGTGATGCCCTCTTCCGCCGCCAGCGCCTCGGCGACGGCGGGACTCCAGTCATCGAGATTGATCAGATAGCCTTCCGGGTCCAGGGGGACGGAGGCCTGGCCGAGTTCCAGGGTTCGTGCAGTTTCAGTGCTTGCCATCGTGTTACCTCAGTACCAGCTGACCACTTTATCGGCCTCTTCGGTGAGCCTGACAAAACCGTCCACGTCGACGACTTCGATGCCGGTGGCACAGTGTTCGCTCAAGCCGCGCGCCTCGAGATCTTCGGCCAGCGCCAGTAGACGACCGGGCAGAGACGACCACAGCGCCTGCTGGGCCGGCAGAGCGCCAAGCACGGCGTCTTCGATCAATAACAGCTTGTCGTCTTCTGCCAACGCCCGTAGCGCCTGCCGATAGACCGTCGACTCCAGCGGTGAACGATTGAGGGTGTGCAGTATCATCCCGATTCCTGGTAGTGGTCGTGGGTGAGTCCAGTGGCTGACGTCGATGGGTAAAACCTGGCGGGAGCGAGCCCCGACAGAGACGCGGTCTGGAGTCGTCTGTGACGCCGATTCAGAAGGTCAGCACCAATGCGTGCTCCGCCATCAGGGCGGCAATGGCGTCACCCTCGATGACAATGGCATCCGGCGTCAGCGTCTCGGGCGCCACGCCCAACTCGGCAAGTCCTGCCCCATCCACGAACAGCCGGTCGATGTCGTACATCTCGAGCATGGCCAGCGTCGGCTGGGTGCCCTTCTGCCCCAGCGGGCCGGCGCCCTGCCCCGGCACCAGTGCCGCCACGCCACTGGCCAGGAACAACAGGGATACCCGGCGTCCGAAGGCGGCGGCCACCAGCGCCGTGTCGAGACCTTCTTTCAGGTAGCTGGTGCCATGGGGGCCATGACGAAGAATCACCAGCAGATCCCCCGAATCGTCGTTGGGTTCCTCAATCATCGACCTTTCACTCTTCTCGGTTCAGCGTTGCCCTGCTCGGGACCCATTGCCTGGCGGCAGTCGGCAGCAGCTCGGTGTTGTTCAGGCACCAAAGGTTACCAGCCTGTCACACTCGAGGCCCAGGTCCACCAGCTGGCCGAGGCCGGTCAGCTCGAACGGCGCCTGGACGCTGTGGCCTTGCTTGCCGTGCCTGGCCGCCTCGTCGGCGTCGACGATGCCTCGGCGCAGTGCGGCGGCGATGCACACCTCGAGACGCACGCCATGCTCCTGGTTCAGCGTGGTCCAGCCGTCGACCAGATGAGGCTCGTCCTGGGGCGGCGATGCCAGGCGCGCGGCGTTGTGAACGCCATCGCGATAGAAGAAGACGGCCTCCAGGTGGTGACCGCGGGCGATCACCGCACGGGCGAAGCGCAGCGCGCTGTGTGCGGCCTGATGGCTGTAGGGGGCACCCAGCAGCAGGATGGCATAACGCATGGTATTCCCTTGGCTCCCGCCAACGTCGGGAGTTGAACAAAGCGGGTCATCAAAAACACGTCGGCCCCGCCAAGGCGGGGCCGACAGTGTACGACAGTTGTGCCAGAACGTCTTGCGACGATCAGTCCTGGCTTACCACGCCCAGCAGCGACAGCAGGCTGATGAACAGGTTGTAGATCGACACATAGAGAGTGATGGTGGCGAGGATGTAGTTGGTCTCGCCGGCACGGTGCACGATCTCGCTGGTCTGGTACAGGATCGCCGCGGAGGAGAACAGCACGAAGCCAGCCGATACCATCAGCGACAGCGACGGAATGTTGAAGATCAACGCCGCCACCATGGCCAGGATCAGCACGATGGCGCCAGCCATCATGAAGTTCGCCAGGAAGCTGAAGTCCTTGCGAGTGATCAACGCCACCGCTGACAGACCAAAGAAGGTCAGGCCGGTCATGCCCAGTGCGGTCATGATCAGCTCGGGACCGTTGGACAGCGTCAGATAGGCGCTCAGGATCGGGCCGAGGGTGAAGCCCATGAAGCCAGTGAAGGCAAAGGTCGCCAGCAGGCCGAGGGCCGAGTTGGCGGTCTTGTGGACCAGGAACATCAGGCCGTAGGCGCCGATGAAGAACACCAGAATGTTCATCTGCTGTACACCGAGGGCCACGGCGGCCCCTGCGGTGATGGCAGAGAACAGTAGTGTCATCGCCAGCAAGCCGTAGGTGTTGCGCAGAACCTTGTTCGTCGCAGCGACCTGCGTCTGGGTCTGACGATTCACCTGTGACTCTTGATAAGCCATGTATCCAGAGCTCCCTGTTGGTTGACATGCATTCGACACAGCATGCCCCCAGCAAGTTCCCGACGCAAGCCGCCTGGCGACGGGGTTTCAACGCCATTCAAGCGATCAGACTGGCCCATGGGCCCGCCATGGGCGGCGCGAACACTGTTTCCTATCGGCGACAAAAAATTGCTTAGCTGCACAATTTTTGCGCAGTCACCCTATTGCAACAGCTCCCTTGAAGGCATCAGGGAGGGGTGTCGCTCTATCGCGTAAGACATTGATCGCACACAAGTGTTGACGTGGGGAGAAAAGCTGGTAAAGTACACCGCCGTGAGCCGGAGGGATGGCAGAGCGGTTGAATGCACCGGTCTTGAAAACCGGCAAGGGTTAACGCCCTTCCAGGGTTCGAATCCCTGTCCCTCCGCCACTTTACCTTTCTATTCAAGAGCTTACGCTCTTCTCCTTCTCCCGATCATCGACTCGATATTATTCATCGGTCTGTCGTTGTGACCAGATTGTGACCAGCCTTCACCCGACAGGGTGGTGACCGCGCTCCTCGCCCTATGCGGAGCAAGGTGGGCGTACTTCTCCGTCATCACGACGGTGGAATGCCCGAGCACCTCCTTGACGTCTGCCAGCGGCACCCCTTCGGATACCATCCAGCTCGCGCAAGTGTGGCGCATGTCGTGGATCCTGAAGTTCTCGATGCCAGCCTTGTTGCAGGCCGATCGGAATCCGCCCCACGGCGCAGTCCAGCGCTCCCCATTGCGCTTCGCGAATACCCAGGGGCTGTCGGGACAGTAGGTCGCCACCGACTCGGCTCGGCGCCGGAGCGCCTGTATCGCGACATCGTTCAAGGGAACAGTCCGCCTCGCGGCAGTCTTGTTGTCTTCCGGCTCCAGGCGAATCATCCGCCCCTGCCAGTCGACGCGGCGCCAGGTCAGTTTGAGCAGTTCATTCATCCGGCACCCGGTATGCAGCGCCAAGGTGATGAAACTGGCCACCCGCTCGCCATCCTTCAGGGTTTCGGCGCACTCGATCAGCCTGGCCGCCTCGGCCTTTGTGATCCAACGCACCACGCCCTTCGGTTCTTTCAGGGATCGACCCTTCACAGGGTTGGGTAGTTGCCACTCGAGCTGGACGACAGCGTGGTTGATCATCGCGCTCAGAACATCGAGCTCTCGATTGATCGTTGCCGGTGCCACAGTCTTCCCTGTCTTGGGATCCGGCTGCCGCCGCCAGCTGATGAAGTCTCGGACATCCTGCCCCGACAGGTTATCCATCGACCTCTCGGCACCGAAGAAGTCATAGAGCTTGGCGACACGCCGCTGCATGTCGCCGAAGCTTCTGGCGTCCTGGTTGGCCGTCAGATACTCGACGGCCACCTGGGCGAAGGTTCGCTCCGGGGCCTCGCCCCAGGCGTCCTGGCGAAACATCTCCGCCTTCCACTTCCCCTCGAGTGCCTTGGCTTCCTTCAGGTCCGCCGTGCCAGTAGACCTTCTAACTGGCTGACCGCCTCCCGGCGGTCTGAGATGGACCCACCAGTACGGTGACCCCTTCCTTTTGTGAGGCATGAGTTCCTCCTGCCGGAGCTCACGCCGAGCGCCTCTTGATCATCGGCAGGCTCGGCCTTTACGTCAAATTTCTCCCGGATCTCGCGCATTCGAACCATCTTCCTCCCCCGGACGGGGACCGGGGTCAGTTCGTGGTCGTCGAGCATCCGGTAAACAGTGCGAAGACTGACACCCAGCAGCTGCGCAGCCTTCTTGGCGCTTACCAAGATTGTATCCATATGTCTTCCTATGGTTGCTTTCCTGTCTTTGCCTGCCTCATATGCTCTCGATCACATACAGTTGTGTGCACACTCATCCTCTATCGCTCTCCTCTCCTCTCACTCGTTTGCCAATGTTCGTTCACACTGCGGCGCCCTTTTGGCTTGCGCTCATAGCAAAAAAGTGGTGTTGTGTGTCCAGATCGTCATACCTAGGAAACTCATCCATTGGCAAGATCTAGAAAAAATAATAGTTAACATCCTACTCAAGCACTCAATAATCAAACCCACTCTTCAACAAGCAAAATATTAAATAATGTGGTAGAAATTAAATAGATCTAACTAAAAAATTATAATATTTTATAGCTTACATCCTTATATCGAAATTCAAGGGAACTGGTTTAATGGCACTAAAGAAAGAAAATGTCACCCGATTAAAAAGCTTCCACATAAATATATTTCGGGGGTTAAGCGACATCGATATTGATTTTGCTGATCGCATTACACTGATATGCGGGAAGAACGGAACGTCAAAATCGACAATTCTGGGAATAGCAGCCCAGATTTTTAGTTTTTCTAAGGATTACTCTAAGTCGCCTGTCGAGGTTCTAGATTATAAGAACTTAAACGACAGAGCTTTCAAGTCTGCTTTCAAAGAACATTTCAGATTTTCTAGTGAGTACGATAAACCAGGTAATATGGATATCGACATCACAGTTCATGATGGGGCGTTTAGAAGAGAGATAAATGGACTTAAGCTTGGCCTTACTGACTCCAGCGACAGAAGCAAAGCTCGGCCTGTTTTAAGAAAGAATATTCCGGCTGCGCATGGCTCAGGCAATACAAGTAGAAACGTTACTCATCCGGTTATTTATCTTAGCCTTTCAAGACTTATACCGATTAGCCAAAGAGTCGAATATTCAAAGCGAAATATCGACTACCTAAACTCAAACGATGGCTTGTTTAAGGAGCTTTGCAGCGACATCTTGAATAAAGGCGATATTGTTAAAGCCACAGCAACCGACGGTGACTTAAGATCAGCGGTAGCCCACGGAAACGACTACGACCAGGACTCAGTATCAGTAGGAGAAGATAACGTTGGGCAACTAGTATTAGCGTTGCTGTCATTCAAACAGCTCAGCGAGAATTATCCCAACTACCATGGTGGGCTGCTACTAATCGATGAGGCAGATGCTGGATTATTTCCAGCAGCACAGAAGAATTTGATTAGAATCTTATCTGAGTTCTCTAAAACACTTTCACTTCAGGTGGTAATGACGTCGCACTCGCCAACCATGATAGATGCAGTAAAATATTATTCAGATAGAGATCAAAAAAATTTCAAAACAATTTACCTAACAAATGCGTATGGAAAAGTAGCTGCTAAGCCAAACTGGGGATGGGATTTTATTCTTGCTGACATGGAAAGCAGAGCGCTTTCTTCACATAATAGTAAGTCAAGGAAAAAAATAAATGTCTATTTCGAAGATCGTGAAGCATCAGATTTTTTTGACAAACTCGTAAGAAAGCGAGATGTGAGATCACATTTGTCGTTGAAAAAAACCGTAAAGCTTAGCAGCGAAGCCTATCGAGCTTTTATAAAGGAAAAGGTCGAGGAATTTTCGAAAAACAGTATCGTTGTTTTTGACGGCGATGTCCCCAATGTCGCGAAATATAAAAACTGCTTGTCACTGCCTGGTGGCTACCCTCCCGACCAGCTCGTATTCAAAGTACTAATGGAGCTGCCTAAAGATGATGACTATTGGAAGAATGAACTATTGTTCACTAAAGATGCTTTTACACAGATTGCAAGAAAGCTCATCCGAAGATTGAATATAGCTTTTGACGAAGACAACAATGAGATAGATTTAGCCAGCAAGATAGAGTCATGCAAAACAGGGAGGCCGATTAGGGAAGATTTCAAAGAACTGTATAAAACTGATACTATTCAAGCTCTGTTAAAAAAACAGAGCACTAACCCGTTTTGTCTTTGGATATCCAGAAACCCTGCTGACGTAAGTATGTTTAATGAAGAGCTCACTAAGACTCTTAAGAAAGTTTACTTAGATGTCCACAAGAGATTAACTACTGACCTAAATAATCTCTAACATAATTTTCAAAGCCGGCCTCGTAATAAAAGTTACGAGGCTAGCGCTTCAAATACAAATCTTTTTCTATCCTTATGTTGTCATAAAAGCAGACCTCTTTCCCTACGGGTCTTTTAATATGGGTTGAATAATACAGAGAGAATTCAAAAGAATTAGCCCAGTCGTATATGCTCGTGATTTCACAGCAATTGTCATAGGTTACAATCCAAGGTGATCTTATGTTCTTGACAACATCCGCCACCTTTACATGATCTGAATGCGTGTAGGAGTTCCTATATAGCTGCCCTCCTTTTTTGTAATATGGTGGGTCTAGATATATAAGCACATCATTTCTTGTTGCCAGCCGTTCAACAAAGTCTAATGCATCAAGGTTGCTAATTTTTATAGACTGCTTTCTTTCTGCAATATTCATTACTCTCGTCACCAAACCCTCAGGGTTGTAACGTGCATCTAATTTATAGTTTCCAGCTTGATTCTGCCCCCCGATCACGCCACCTCTGATAATTCCAGAACGATTAGTCCTGTTAAGAAAAAATGCAGCGAAACCTAGCGACGTTTTATCTTCTATATCTTCTCGCAGTAGTATTTTTTTCTGTTTTTTCCACTCGTCGATAGTGACAGGTGTTCGTAGAATCAAATCTACAAATCTTTCTGTATCATTAATCACAGACCACCAAAAAGCATAGATCACAGGATCAACGTCATTTATCTCTACTTTATCTATGTGCCCATGTATTAACAAATACATTGCAGCGCCAGCGCCTCCCGCATAGGGCTCAGCGTAGGTGCCGGCACTTAAACCGTTACTATGAATTATTTCGGATAGCCATGCGCCGAGCCGGCCTTTGCCACCAGGATAGCGCAAAGGTGTAACGAACGAATTTGCCATAGGTACTCCATAATTTGGCGTGGATTCTACCGCGAGAATGGAATGAGGGACAGTGCCCTTGCCTCTGCTCAGCTATGATTCAGCGCCGTCACGTCGCCAAATGCCATCACGAGATGTCTTGGGCCATCACCTTGCAACGCGCCACCTTCACCAGGGCCCTGCTTATGGCATCGTCCTCAGTACTTCTTGCCGCCCTCGGCTACGCGATTGGCAAGCTTGTGATCCTCTCGCTGGGCGTTGTACTCCAGCTTCTCGACCATGGCCTCGACGACGTCCATCCCGGCGCGGCCGGCGAGATCGAAGATGCGTATCACTGCATCTGCCAGCTCGACTTCGACCATTTCACGGTGAGGCAGCTTGTCGTCCGCCAGGCCCTTGCGATGACCTTCCATTGCCTCGCTGATCTCGGAGTGAATCAGGCACAGCTTCTGGGCAAAACGCTCAGGCGTGAGATCCAGAGGCTCGAGGGTCTCGGGGTTGTGCCACCAACCAGCGCGAAGCGATTGGATGTGGCAGAGTGAGGCCAGGCGCTTAGCGCCTCGCGTGTCGTTATGGGTTAGCGTGTCGGCCATACCGTCTCCTTGATGTCTAGTGGTGCCCCAGGCGCTTCGCGCGACGACGAGCAGCGCACTTCATGGCGCGGCGTTGGTGACGCTTCACGCTGCCGTATCTGGGTTTCGGGTGCGCCTGGTGGCGAGGGATAGAAAAGCCGCCCCATAGGGCGGCTGTGGTCGAGAGCATTCTCGAGATGGACAACAGCATCCGCACCGCTACTTCCCCTGAATGCGGTTGCTGTTCATCATCACTGCGGTGGCCACGTCCTCCAGCACTGTGCTGCTGGCAGTCTCGCGGGCGATCACCAGAACCGACGTGCAGGGAACCTCGACCTCGGTGTCGCTGAAGGTGCCCTCTTTGACCACCACGTCGCGGAACTCGTAGACCTGCTCGCCATTCGACAGCTCCTCGTTGAGCGAGTAGTCATCGACATCGATCAGCTTCATGCCTGATCCATCAGCCAGTGCCGCGCGCAGGTACTTGTGATCGAGGTTCTCCGGGCTGGTTACCCAGAGAAACGCATCCAACTGTCCGCCTTTTACCTGAGACATCGCCAGGACGCCGCCCCGGAAATAGGTCGAGGTCTCCTGGTAGTCGTCTTCCAGCTGCTGCAGGTACTGCCAGGACACCGCCGATCCGCTGCCCTGGTCGCCCACGGCGATCTTCACGCCTTCCTCCAGGTCATCCTCATCGTCGATGCCGGAGTGCTCGCCAGCGGCGATATAGACGCATTCGCTTCCAAGGCTTCCGATGATCTGCACGTTGGCGCCGGCGTTGCGATCAGACCAGAAAGCCACCGCGTCGGCCTGGGCGAAGCCGAGCTGGGCATCGCCGGAGGCAACGCGCTCGATGTTCTCGATACTGCCGGCCGACTCCTGCAGGGTGACGTCATGGCCGCGCTCGCCCAGGATCTGCCCCAGGTTGTTGCCCAGCACGTTGTGGTAGCTGCCGCCGACATACCCGGTGGTGATGGTGATGTCGTCGGCCAGCGCCGGCACAGAGGACAGGGCGGCGGAGATGGCGATGATCATGTGGTGCTTTGTCACGGTTATGCGTTCCTTTTTCGCTTGCGGAGGATGTACCCGGCGACAACGGCGAGGCCGATGATGGCGGGGACCACTACGGCCAGGCTCTTGGCCGCAGAGACGGTGACGGCTCCCAGGAGGAAGCCGCAGAAGAGGTAGATCATTCGCATCACGATGCCTTGTCAGGACTGGTCGTCCCGCCCATCCAGTCCACCAGGCGATCGACAGCGTGCTGCAGCGTCTGGGTCATCAGGATGGCGTCGGCTTCAAAGCGCGCCGCCTCGGAGTCGTCTTCCAGTTCCTGGCGATCATCCTCGATCAACTGGTCGTCGAACCGGATGGACTTCAGATGGAGGTCGGACTCGATCACGAACGACACCTGGCCGTCGATGGCTACTGCCAGGCGACTCACTTGCCGGCCGGCATCCAGGTGCTGCTGGATCTCGTCGGTGTCCAGGTCCAGGTAGCGGCAGCGGATGACGCCGTCGTCGCCCTTGGCCTTGAGCTCGACCTGGTCGCCGATCACCATGTCTTCCGCCCGACTTCCGGGATCGCTGAGCCAGGTCGTCATAGCCCGCATCGGAAGGGTCTGCGTGGCAAGCGGCGTGACCTTCAGGCTGCCCAGGGTCTCGCGCAGCAGGTCCAGCACCTGCTCGGCAGAGGACCGGCTCGTGGCATTGATGCCGACCACGCCTCGCTGGATGTCCCACCAGAGGTCGATGCGCGCGGTCTTGATGAAGGCCCTCGGTAGCAGCTCCTCGTAGACCTGCTCCTTGATGGCGATGCGTTCCTGGCGACGAAGCTTGCGTGCCTCGCTGCTCTCGAGCTCCTCGACCCGGCTCTCGACCTCTTCTCGCACGACGGAGGCCGGCAGGATCCGCTCCTGGCGCAGGGCTGACAGGATGATGTGGCCAGGAGGTCGGACACAGAATAGGCTGGTGCCGCGTCCAGCCGGCGGCGTCCATCCAATGCGGCGGGCCTCGGATCCGCCCAGGGGACGAATGACTTGGGAGGAGACGGCCTCTTCCAGGGCTTCCGTGTCGGCCGGCGGCTCGCAGTGGGCTTTGTATAGGCACAGGGACTTAAACAGCATCTTCGGCTTCCTTCTGTTGGTAGGTTTCGAGCTGGTCGAGCAGCGCCTGCTTTTCTTCCTCGAGCTGCTCAATGCGTTCGATCAGTTGCTCGTGGAACGCATCGCGATCGTTGGCGTCTGCCATGGTCATGTCCTCAAACAAAAACGCGCCCGAATTGGGCGCGCTGTCGTGCTGCTGTCGTCTGGCTAGAAGGGGATCTCGTCGTCGAAGTCGTCAAAGCTCCCTGGATCCGGCGCACCAAACTGACCCGCCCGGTTGGCCGGTGCCTCGTTGCGCTGCGCCGTGTCCGGTCGGCCATCAGGGCCTGTCATCGGGCGGCCCTGCTGCTGCCCGCCTTGCTGCTGATATGCGCCCTGCTGACGCTGCTGGCCACCCTGCTGAGGGTATCCGCCGCCTTGCTGCCCCGGAGGTCCGTCAAGCAGCTGGATGTCGCGACCGATGACCTCAGTGACGTAGCGGTCCTGGCCGTTCTGATCCTGCCACTTGCGCGTCTGCAGTCGTCCCTCGATGTAGATTTTCGAGCCCTTGCGGGCGTACTGCTGGACGATCTCAGCCGGCTGATTGAACAGGATCACTCGATGCCATTCGGTCTTCTCTTGCTTCTGGCCGGATTGCCTGTCCTTCCAGACCTCGCTGGTGGCCACGCTCAGATTGGCCACAGGCGAGCCGCTCTGGGTGTACCGAACCTCGGGATCCTGCCCGAGGTTGCCGATAAGGATTACCTTGTTGACGCCGCGTGCCATTGCACTCTCCTTCTCTCGTTTTCTTTCTGCCGGCTACGACGGCAGTCCTTCATGCTCAACGTCGACTGGCTCTATGCCGTCGATAACAAGCAGGGGGTCGACCTCCCGAAGCAGGCCGCGAAGCACTTGCGCCTGCCCCTCCTCGTCATTCCTGATCGAGTCGAAGTTGCTGTGGTCGGTCATCTTCACTGTCATGCGCGCCATGATCCCTGCCAGGCTGTCCGCATCGATGTGATACCCCCGTCCCAGGAACTTGCGCATCCTCAGCATCGAGCCCCCGGCATCTTCGTGACGATTCGGCGAGGTGTAAGTCAGGCGGCGTGACGCCAGGTCCGCATAGAACCGGTCGGACACCAGCGAATCCCAATAGCCACCGGCATCCGAACCCTCGCAGGGAACCCAGTAGACGACGGCCTGGCAGACCGTGAAGTCGAAGGACTTCATGAGCATCGCCGGGTCGTCAAAGTTCCACCGTGTGATGAACTGGACGGTGGTCCGAGGCGGGGCGACGTGGGTAATGGCGTTTTTCGTCTCCAGCACCCGGGCCTGCTTGTTGCGGCTGTGGTACAGCTCGGTTGCCGCCAGCTTGAGCCGATCCACGGTAGGGCCGAGAAGGTCGATATCGTTCGGCGGAAGGCCAGCCACGATCTCCCGGATGAATCCGCCGCCCAGCATCAGGCCGTGCCGCTTCATCAGTTCGATCACGTCCTTCGGAAGGCGAAGCATAACGCGGTGGAGGTCTTGCTCTATCAGTTTGCTCATGGCGTTTCTCGCCTCCCTTAGTTGAGCCAGGCTTTGATGTGGCGGACCTTGCCGCTGGTGATGGCGTCAAGAACGGCGACCGCCTCGGTGTACCCCAGGCCGGCGGCCGCGAGATCCTCGAGGGCCTCGTCATACGGCATTGCTTCGATCTGCTCGGCAGGCGCCGGCTCGAGGGTCGGCTCAGCGACAGGCTTAGGCGCTGCTGCTGGCTCAGGCTGAGCCGCAACCTGGGCGCGCAGCCTCTCGAGCTCCTCACGCTCGCGGCGCAGCTCCTCGCGCTCTGCGGACAGCATCTCGTCCTTCAGCACTGTGCTGTGCATCTCGCGCAGCCGGTGGATGACGCGGGCTTTCTCGTCCTCGGCTTCCTTCGTGATATCGAAGTAGTTCGAGATGTCGATCTCCTCGGCCATGCCGACCAGGCCGGCGATGCCGTCAGAATCCAGACCCTCGGCGGTGTCCAGCAGCGCGGTGACCTCCTTGTTCAGGCGGTCGCGCAGCTTGGCGATGCGCTCTTCCTTCTCGCGCTCCTTGCGCTCGTCGACCTCTTTCTTGGCATCACGGAAAGGCTTCTCGATGGTCTCGACTTCCTTTACCAGGGAGCTTGAAAAGTCGTTCACCTGTTTGACGAAGTCTCGGTGAGGTTTGGTGATAGCCAGGCGCGCCTTGTCAGTGCCGGTGCGCAGGGAGGTCAGTTCGCCGATCGCTTTCTTGCCCTCCTCGTATCCCTCCTTGGTGTCGAAGTCGGGCACGACGGCGTAGGTCTCGCGCAGCTCCGCCAGCTTGGCGTCGATATCGGAGAGCTTGGTGATGTCCCCCGCCTGGGGGACAGAGATGGCTTTGAGTTCAGACATTTTCCTGCTCCTCTACTTGTTCGGAATGTTGGTCCTGCTGGGCTTCCTGGCGCTGGCGATCGAGTCGATCGAACCCTTCCTGGGCGGCATCTCTCAGCTGCTGGGCAGCCCTGCCGTGTTCCACCCTGGCCAGCGACGCCTTGTCTGGAAGCCGCGCCAGTGCCTGATCCAGTGCAAGCTTGATGCTGCGCTTGTAGGGGATCTTGTTGCGGAGCATCTCGCGGTGGCGGTTGACCCAGTCCGTAAACTCATCGCGGTACTTCTGGATCTCGGCCTCGGCGTCATCCGCCCTGCTGATGCTCTCCTCGGTGCGGCGCGCCTGGACGTATGTGTTGTCGTCAAACAGGCCGGTGAAGACGTCAGCGGCGAAGCCCAGTAGGGACAGGCATTTCTTCATGGCGTCGGAGAGGCTCTTCTTCGGGGCCTCGTTATCGGTCATGAAGGTTCCCTTGGAGGTCTTGTAGACGTACCGAGTGTGGCCAAACTGCGAGACCTGGCCCTTCTCGCCGCCCCACTTGTACCAAAGGGACAGCTTGATGGTGTGTGTCAGCTCGTGGCCGATGATGGACTCGCCCTTGGGGCTGAAGATCGGGGCGCCCTCGTCGATGCGCTCGTCCTCGATCTCGTAGCCCCAGCCAATCCCCATGGGGCCGAACTGAGCGGTCGCCAGGTGGATGAGGTGCATGGTGTCGATCGAGGTGATCTTCTGGCCATTGATGTTGGCGTTTTTGGTGGCGGAGGGAGGTGTCGTCTTGACCCTCTCCCAGAGCGCCAGGTGTGCGCTTTGCTGATTTTCAGTCTGCTCTGACATGGTGTACTCTCCATGCGTGGATAGTTGTGTGGTGCTTCTGTCCTCGGCCCCAGATCGATGCCCGTCGCCTGGGGTCTTTTCATTTCTGCTCGCGATTCCTGATGAACCCCTCGACGTCTCCGGTGTGCGTCCTTCCCTGGTAGCGAAAGCGCCTCCTGCTCGGCCAGTAATCGAGCCGGCTTCCATTGAGTTCTCGAGACCAGTGGTACTCGGTGTGCTGCGTCCACCCGGAAGGGTCGGCGTTCTCCAGGTTCCTCTCCCGTCGAATCCGGTGGTGTTCCCGGTGGTCGCGGAAGTACTCTCCCATGTCGCCCATGCCGACCTCCTAGTCGATGCCGTTGCGCGCGGAGCTGGAGCTGTGGATCATGCTGCGCATCGCGTCATAGCCGTGCTGGTGGCTATATTCGGTGTCGATGCCCTTGGCGCTGCAGCCAGCGAGAACGGCGGCCGTCGCCAGGATGATGATCAGGTGTCGCATTGCTTCGTCTCCTCGTTCCATTGCTTGGCGGCGGCGCTGATCAGCGGGTGCCTCAAGCAATCGATGATGGTGTAGGCGAGCTCGTCGCTCTTGTGCTTGATGAGCCAGTCAACGAACTCCCTGGCAGCTCCCTCGTCGTCAGCCATCAGGTGGTCTATCGGCTCTGCGGGGCCCTTGGTGCTGGGCCATTTGACCGGGGCGTTCACGCTGCCACCCCGACGCGCTCGGCCAGCCACTTCCGAACCTCCTGTTCAAGCAGCTCTATCTCAGCGGCCGGCTTCTGGAACCAGCGAACCTTGTTGTCATTGCGATGATCCATCACGGAGAGCTCGACATTGATCGTTCCTGGGCGCCCCTCGAATCGCCGGTGGCGGATGACGCAAACCGAGGTGTAAAGGTCGAGCTCATTGCTGATGCGTTCAGCAAGATCGTTTAGGTTGTCGAGATTCATGGGTCGTTCCTCTTGTCGCCCTGCTCTTCCTCCAGTTCGTTCAGCTCGTCGGAGATATCGATGAACTCTCGAACAACGATCATGGCTAGCGCTAGGATGAGGACGGACAGGATCAGGAAGGTGAAGCAGACCACCATGGCCGCTTCGCGCTGGGTGTGGTCGACCGGCAGCCAGTCGACGAGAAAGAACAGATTCACCGGGCCCTCCAGATTTGCAGGAGGGGCTCCTTCTGGTTGTTCCACCGGGCGTGGAATTCGGCACACCTAGCCTGGTTGACCGGATCCTTCGGCTCTGCCGCTCGGCATCCAATGACCGGCCTGGCCGGGGATGAAATGATTTTTCCGCGAGCCCTGTTCTGGGCCCGCAGCTCAGCCTGTACCAGCTTGCTTGCGCGGTGCATGAGACCTCCTCACGGGGTAGATGTCTGTTGGGGTGGAGAGCCGCGCGGCAGCTGCCTTGGCGGCCCTCCTACTGGTGTGAAGTCCGAGATCAACTCGGGGAACCACGGGCCGCCCTTCAGGCGTCTCGCGGATGATGTATCGAGTAGCCATGCGATCTCCCAAAAAAAGAGCCCGGCAGGGGGGGCCGGGCGAATACGCAGGGAATTGCAGGGAACGATGCAGGACGCATCGGGAAGTGCTCTGCAGCTTCTTGCTGAGCCCTTTCCGATGCCGCCTGTTGAGGCCCAGGCGGCAGGCCTTATGTCTTGTCTTCAATCAGCTCGGCGGCCGACTCGAAGACCAGCTCGGCAATTCGAGCACCGAGACCAGCAGCCTCGTCATGCCGGCCGTTGTGATACGCGGCGCAGATCCGGCAGACAAGATCCTCGTCGCCCACCTTCTCACCGCACAAATCCCAGACATGGCTGGCATCCGTATTCCGGTCGATGTCTCCGGTAGCAATCAGCCTGGCCATTTCGACAACCCTGGGGTCGTCGTCGAGGTCGGCCACCGGGTCGGTCATGGTCATGCCCATCTCAATCCCCTCCCCTGGTTATTCATTGATGCGATGGCCGGATGCCTCCAGCGGCACGGGGACTTTTGGCCTATCCCGTGGTGTCACCAGCACTTCCGACTTAGCTAGTCGGCGCTTGCACCGCATCGAAGATGGCTCTACCTGGACTTGAACCAGGACAACGCGTGCACTCGCCCCAGGATGCACCAAAGGAGCTACCCTGGTGCCTTGCCTGGCTCCTGCCCAAAGCAGGCGGCCTACCGTTGGCCCATAGAGCCATCTTCGATGCCCACCAGATGACGCCCTGGTGGGCCGGCGTTATTCGAAAGCGATTTCTCGCGGCAGGCGTTATCTCTCCACTGGGCCTGCATTGGATACCCGTGTCCGGCTGTCGCGGCTCATCACCGCTACGGCGTTCCTCGGGGCTGTATTGTTAAAGAGCGTGGCCAGGTGGCCTGTGGTGGGCTGCTGCCCTGTCCATGCTTTAAAATTAGCAGCACTCATTTTTATGGTCAACAGTCCTGCTAATGTTTTTGCGCAAGGACTGCTCATTTTGTGCCAACCTGCTGATGTTTAGGCAATAAAAAACCCGCCACTTGGGCGGGTTGAACTGGATGAATTCGCGCTAGAGGTCTTGCATGGCCTTTTTCACAACGCCAACCAGGGTGCAGTTGCCGTTGATCTCGATAATTGGGTAGGCCGGATTCAAAGGCTTGAGGTAGCGGCGCCCGCCATCTTCTACCAGGCGCTTGAATGTTGCCTCTTGGCTATCTGTCAGCTTGGCCACAACCAGATCGCCAGGGCGAGCATCTAAAGAGGTGTCCACCAATATCCACGACCCTTCTGGGACGCTAGTGCCGACAGCTGCTGTCATTGAATCGCCTCGAACTTTAAGCCAGAAGGCCCCGCCGTCCGGCGCGTGGTAGGTCGTCTCCATGTACTCTTCCGCGCATCCCGGTTCAAACGGCTCGACTGCCTCAGCCCAGCTCCCAGCTACTACCCAGCTAACCACAGGGTACCGGTAGATTTGGGGCGGGGCCTGCACCTCTTCGACGTTTTGCTGACTCGGCGACGGCATGAATTTGCCCAGACGAGGGCTCACAGCAGACGGCTCAAAATCGAGTGCGCGCGACAGCTTCAGCAGAGCGTCAAGGTTGAGAGCGATCTTGCCGTTCAGGTACTGGCTTACTGCGCTCTGCCCGCCCCAGTTACAGCGAGCGGCTACCTCGTCCTGAGTCAGCTTGTCACCTCGCGCCTTCGCTTCAGCCTTCCGCTGGTTATAGACCTCCTTCAGACGCTTGGCTTCATCAAGCTGCTCAGGGGTCAGTGGGGAACGATTTGATGAGTTCATACCTGCGTATTTAGAAGTAGCGCTAATGGATTCGCAAACACCTGAGCTTATTTTTTGTTGCTCATAAAAATGAGCGCTGCTACTATTCATGGCATAGCTTTTTAGGCAGGTAGCCAACATGAATGAGATCCCGCTGGCTGAGTTCCTGAACGACCGCACCCAAGAGCAAGCGGCTCGTCAGATCGGCGTCACCCAGAGCCGTATTTCTCAAATGATCCGCTCTAGTTCTGACGTGTATGTCGTGGTTGCCAAGGATGGCTCTGTCGTCTCCGCCTTCGAAAAGCGGCTGATCGGACAGCGGAGCCGGTGCGTCGCCTAACCAATCCCATCCGCCTGCCTGCGAAGGCCGCGACATCTCTGGTTCAGAAGAAGGAACTGTATCCATGCTTTCACACCTCAGTGATCGTCGCTGTAAGCCCGAAGGCGAACATCTTCAGCATCTCGTCAAGCCTCGCTTCACCGATGACGAGTTTGAGCTAATCCAGGCAGAGGCCGCTATGCGCCACGGGGGCCGGCTAGCCCCGCTGGTGCATGAGGCAACGATGCTCGGGCTCGACGTTATGCGTCAGCGTCGCGAAGCCCTCCTCGCCAGGCTGGCCAACGGAGAGGCACCCCCGCCGGAAGAACTGCAGGAGCTCGAATGCCTCCTGGCCGAGATGGCCGAACGTCAGCTCTCTTCCAACAGTATTAATCAATCTCAGTCGGCCTGATAGGGCCAAGGAGTCCGCGATGATCAGTCGCGATTCACTGACGCGGGTGTTTGCACGCATGTCGCCCGAGTCTCAGGAGGCCGCCCAGGCTGAAGCAGCTGCCCGGCGCATGAGCGTAGAGGATGTAGTGCTTGAGGCTTGCTTAAACGACGTTCAAGGGCAGCTGTACGCCCTTCGGCGTCGGGTGCCTGAGCTCATGGTGATGGAGGGTGGCCGCGCGTAAATCCGGCCATCGATTTACGAGGCCCCAGTAGGCCTAAGACCAGACGCAAAAAAGCCCGGAAGGCGACCAAACCAATCCCGGGCTTTTCCAACAAGGCAAGGTGCATTATGACCGATACAGCAGAGATTATCCAGTTCCCCGACCGTCGTGATGACGGCCAATCGCCAGGCCCTGATAGGGCTGGCAGGAGTCCGCAAGTGGAGGATGGGTTTGTTCGCATCGCCAACGAGCTGCATCAGGCGCTTGCCCGGTCGAGAATGACGGGAAATGAGCGTGCCGTCGTTGATGCCGTCATTCGCCTGACCTACGGGTATCAGAAGAAAGAAGCTCGGATCACTGGGAAAACGTTTGCCAAATGGACAGGCCTGGACAGCAGTGACTGCGGGTCTATCGTTGCCGAGCTCGTTCGTCGACACATCTTGGTTAGGGCCGGCAGTCGCTCTCCGATCAGCCTGAACAAAGACTACAGCCAGTGGGAGAAGCCCCGGGGGGCGCAGCGTCGAGTCAAGAGGAAGGATATCGAGTCGGGTGAGAACCGCCCTACTCGGGAATCCGAGGAAGAAACGCCCCAGTCGGGTGATAACCGCCCCACTCAGTCGGGTGATAACCGCCCGACATATAAAGACAGTAAAGACATACCCCCTCTCCCTTCGGTCGAGGGGGAAGGAACGTCGGACGAAACCAACCTGAATTCCGATCCGGTCGGACCGCAGCCGGAGACGACTCACCAGAAGCCAAAAACTCAGCCGAGCAGGCTCGACCTGAGCAATCTGCCCGCCGAGGTATCTGTCGAGGCAGTCCAGGGGTTCATCGAGCACCGCAAGGCGCTCAAGAAACCGCTGACCCAGCGCGCACTGAACCTGAACGTCGACGAAGCCATCCGCGCCGCCGAAAACATCCCCGGGCTGACGGCTGATCAAGCGCTGGACGAGGCTGTGCTCGCTGGCTGGCAGGGCGTCAAGGCTGACTGGCTGGCTCGCCGGCTCAGCACCCAGCAACGCCCTGGGAGCGAGATGAATCAAGCCGAGCGGCTTCACGCCGCCAACCAGCAGGCCATCCGTGAAGCCGTAGCACGCCGACAGGCCAGTCCCGGAGACGTGGGCGACCTGCTCGACGCCGAGGGAGGGTATTGGTGATGACTGAACACGACTTTGAGGCCTTCGCCGAGGTGTGGAGCCAGGCGCAGGAGATCTACAACCGCAGCGTCACACCGGGAACCATCGAACTGGTGTTCCGCGCCCTCGAGCAACTCGATCTGAGTGAGATCCGGCGGGCCCTGACACTGCACATCCAGAGCCCGGACACTGGCCAATTCCCGCCGAAGCCTGGCGATGTGATCAAGTTCGCTCGGGGTGATAGCCAGAGCCGAACCTTGCAGGCCTGGGCCAAAGTCGAGCGAGCTATTCGGAGCGTTGGCCACTACCGCGATGTGTGCTTCGACGATCCGCTGATCCATGCCGCCATCGAGCGCATAGGAGGCTGGACCAAGGTGGCCATGATCGAAAGCGAGAAGGACATGGTGTGGCTCCGACAGCGCTTTGAGGCGCAGTACCGTGCCTATGCCGTGCACCGCCCAGACTCCTGGCCCGCGTTCCTGGCCGGCGCTGCTACCCAGCAGAACACACTGATCGGCCAGCACACTCGGGGCAGCCTGCCAGGGAAAGACATCGCCGTCATCGGTGACCAGCAGCGTGCCTTGCGAGTCATGGAGGGCGGCCGCCAGGGAGTGGCTAACGGTACGGCGGTACAGAGGATTACCACCGACAGCCTGGCTGGCGTCATCGAGCACATGAAGAGCAAAGACCAGGGGGCGGCATAGGCATGGGAACTTCAGTGGGACGGCAGTTGCCAGGCGCGGGCCATCGAGAATCGTTCTGGTCTCGCGAGGCGCTCGACTTCCTCGCCAAGCGCTACGGCAAGGAGGGATGGCCGGTCTCCCGGATCCGCAAGGAGCTGCCGGGGCCGCCCAAGACAGACCGTGCCATCCGTTCGAAAGCCGCTTACCTGGGCATCACCAAGGGCCGAAAGGCGGGCCGCCAGGCCCACCGCCAGCACATGATCGACGACATCATCGACATGATGCTGCTGGACAGCACGCAGCGTGAGATCGCCGAAGAGCTCTCCAGGCAGTACGAGACCAGGGTCCATCCGGACTGGGTTTCAAGAGTCATGCGCAAGGAGATCAACCCGTCGTCGTACTTCGCCTGGCGTCAGCGCCAGATGGATCGCAACTCACGATGCATGAAGCGCACGCTGTTTCTCAAAAAGGTTGCCCAATGAAAATCACCGACTTCGAGCGTGGGGACCGCTCACCCGTGGAGTTCTTCCCTGGTCTGACTCGCGCGAAAAAGACTCCCGTCAAGCGAAAGCCGAGCCGTGCCAACGAGCACCGCCTGCGGTCGACGCTGCCCATCGAGAAGTGTCCCGAGGGCGAGATCGAGACTCGTCGCCGCCTGGCTCGCAAGGCCTACAGCAAGGCCGGCACCCGCCATGGCATGGCTGACATCCTGAAAGTTTCCAAGAGCACCATCGACCGGTGGCTGTCCACCGAGCATGTCATCGCCGACGACTACCTCGAGATCGTGGCCGCCCTAGCCGAGGGAGGTGACGCATGAGTCTGCGCAGAGGGTACGGCATTGCCTACTGCGCCCAGGGAACCCACTGGGTGGCCGAGAGCCAGATGACGGCATACGAGGGTGGTCACACGGTGCGCCTGAAAGTGTGCCGTGGGTGCCAGATTGGCAAGGTGCCGCGCACCAGTCGCCAGATCCAGGACATCTTGAGGAGGGTTGCCCGTGAGCAGTGTGCGTGAGGCCTACCAGGCCATGGCCGCCAAGGCCGGTCTTCGTGACCACGAGAGCAAAATCCTGGCCGCCCTGCGCTGGTTCGGCCCGATGACTCGGCACCGGATCAGCGAGATCACCGGCATCAAACTCGCCAGCGTGTACTGCCGGTGCTGGGAGCTGTCCCGCGTCGGCCAGCTACGCCTGGTGGGGCGTGAACTCCTGGGCAAGGGGCGTAGTCGCGGCATCGTCGAGGGCGCCCCGGACATGGTCGACCTGATGGAGGGCAAAGCCTGATGGCAGCCAAGGCAAAGCGACAGCCGGTCTACCTGACCGTCAAGAAACTGATCGACCCCGCCACCGGCGAGACCGTTGCCGCCATGGTGCCGGCGTCCGCCGCCGACAGGTCGATCCTCCGAGAGCGCAAGATCCGCGTAGGCCAGCAGCTGCGTAGCGATCTTACCAAGCCCAGGAATGACGGATTCCACCGTCTGGTGCATGCCCTGGGCACGCTGGTGCGCGAGAACATCGACGGCTACCGCGACTGCACCGCCCACGAGGCGATCAAGCAGCTCCAGATGAACAGCGGCCACGGCTGCGACGAGACGCGCACCCCGGTGCCTGGCATGGGAGAGCTCGTGAGCCGCCAGCCGAAGTCGATCGCTTACGACTGCATGGATCAGGCCGAGTTCTATCAGCTCGCCCGCAACCTCTGCCGGTACATCGCCGAGACCTACTGGCCGCAATGCACGCCGGAGCAGGTCGAGCGGATGGTGGACCTGATGCCCCAGGAGGAGACCGCATGATGCTCCGCCCTCGCCTGCAGCCCTTTCGCTCTGCGGACTGGCTGGCAGCCGTCCACACCATCGATAACTGTGTGCGCTGCGGCGCACACGGTATCCAGGCCGCCCACCGCAATCAGGGCAAGGGCACCAGCATGAAGGCCAGCGACTGCCTCGTTGCCGCGCTCTGCCCGGCCTGCCACCACGCCATCGACAACGGTAAGCACATGACGCTCGCCGAACGTCGCGAAGAGATGGACACGGCCATCCTGGCCACCATCGAAGAGCTCGCCATCAACGGGAGGATCCGAGCGCTATGACTTGCAACGAGATACAAGGCTCACGGCGAGTTTGAGGAGGTCGCCCAGTGTTGACCCTGTTCATCCCCTTCATGGGGCCCAGCACCAACGACATCTACGCCGGCAAGCACTGGCGCCACCGCAAGGCCGACAAAGACTCGGCCAGGCTCTACGTTGCCAATGCTGTCCAGCACGCCGGCCTGGGCGTCCTCCAAGAGCGGGTGAGCCTGATCTTCCGCCCTCAGCACGACAAGCTCTCCTCGATCCGTGACACCGGGAACTATTCCTACACCGCCAAGTTGATCGAAGACGGCCTGGTGTGTGCCGGCGTCCTGGAGGACGACAAGCCGAAATTCGTCGCGGACTTCTGCATCAAGCCAGCCATCCACCAGCCAGGCGGCCCCAATGGCGTCACGGTGGAGATCGTGCCGGCATGAGTGACAAGCACAACGACAAGCCCCGGGACTCCCGGTACGTGAACAAGCCGAGGAAGCAGTGATGACGCCCCAGTACAACGTGACCCACAAAGCGAACACCAGCGGCCGCGACTTCTTCGTTGGCGACATCCATGGCCAGTGGGAGCTCCTGCAGGACCAGCTCGACCAGGTGGCCTTCGACAAGAACATCGATCGCCTGTTCTCAGTGGGGGATCTGATCGACCGGGGCTCTGAGTCAAAGAACTGCCTCAGCCTGGTGTTCGAGCCCTGGTTCCACGCGGTGCTGGGCAACCACGAGATGATGGCGGCGTCTGCGCTGATCGAGGGGCGAGGCCAGGATCTCTGGTTCGCGAACGGCGGGAACTGGATGTACGACCACAACGCCTTCGAGCTCCGCCTGCTGATGGAGTCCGCCCTCGAGCATCTGCCCGTCAAGCGCACCATCGAGACCCTCTACGGCAAGACGATCGGCCTGGTGCATGCCGAGCCTGGGGATCACTGGAGCGACGAGGACATCGACAAGGCGGTGTGGTCCCGCACCAGGGTGACCGAGATGTCGGATCAGAAGGTCGGCGGTATCGACTACGTCGTCGTTGGCCATACGCCCGTGGACCTGCCTGCCATGCTCGGGAACGTCATCTACATCGATACCGGAGCATATGCCACCGGCAGCCTGACCATCGTCGAGGCAAGGGAAGTCATTGGCATCGTCTGACGATCAAAAAACGAGACAAATTGCAACACTTTCGGAGCGCCACATGAGATACGCCACCGCCAGGCAGATGGTGTTTGACGCATACCGCACGAGCCGTGACTCAATTATGTCCGCAGCCATTGAGCGTGCCAGGATGGGAGCGGAGATTCAGGAGACTGCCCGAGATCAGAGCTGGCGGATTGTCCATGGCCTGGAAGCTGGAGCGGTGATCAGTGCGGTTGAATCACTGCCGCCGCATCTGGCGGCCCTTGCCCGATATTGCTTTGGCCCGTTTACGCGTCAAGAGCTGAATGGAGACCGTGAGACGGTTGAGTTAGCCCTGTACCGGAAGCTCATGTCCGATGGCGTTCGATTTCCTGGTCAAGGCAAGGGTAGGCCTACCGCAAAGCATCTTGAGACGCTTCGGCATCTCTGCGCGGCGGCCCTCTACCACCACAGTGAGACAACCTGGCCATACCGCCGCGCCGGCCTGCCAACGCCGCGATCGATACGGGCTTGGCTGAAAGAAGAGAAAGGGGAAAGCCTCGATGTGAGATTTTGGACTAGAGATGATAGGGTTACTTGGAGAGCGGTATGGGTTGTGGCACTCTTTGAACTTGATCAATGGGAGTCTCACGCGCTTTTCCCGATAAGCAGGCTGGCGCTAAAAGCTGCGTAGTGAAAGAGGACTGACCAATGGTTAGAAAGCCAAGAGAGCCTTTTCTTTTTCTTCGATTTTCGATGGCAGTTAGCAGTTTGTCGCCGCTATTTATATTAATAATGGCCAAAGGGTCAGAGCTAATCTCCGATTTATGGCTGATAACTTCATGCTTACTAGTCATAGCCATTTCAACATCACTTGTTTTTCGTAGAATGGAGGTGGCTAAGAGAAACCAAGACTCTTCACCTCTAAATATATGCAAAATTGAGGATAGCAGGGATCATTTGCTTGTATACCTATTCGCAGTCTTGGTTCCTCTTTTTCAATCAGATCTGGACTCGCCGCGTAGCGTTTTGCTCTTTTCTTTAGTTTTCATGCTAGTGATATTTTTATTCATACATCTAAGGCTGTATTACGCCAACATATTTTTTGCAATGGCTGGATACAAAGTTTATACGGTAACGACAAAGGAGGGAGAAAGGGTCGCACTATTAAGCAGAAAAGAAACTTTGAATAGTGGTACAACATATCCAATAAGAGTAAGCAATTTTTTCTTCTTAGACGCGGGGTAAAAATGAACCTAGACCTTAACAGCATGAGAAACATCACGTTTTCCATCAAAACAGAAGATTATGACACTGATGGAAAAAAAGTAGAAGAGTTATACAAGGTATCTACTGACAAGGACGTAAAAAGGCTTTTAAGAGAATGCCTTCAGGCGACGCTAACCGAGTTCCCAGACCCTATCGACTCAACATTAGAGTTCGAGATTTCAGAAAAATACGGAGAAAAAGACAGGTTCAAAGTCAACGTTTCCGAGTACCCTCTCGTCGGAGCAATATTTGATGAAACCCCAAAAGACAACATCTTTCTAGCAGACATACCCAAGGAAAAAATACAGTATTACAGGGTTGATTTTACAGACACACACGGAAACCAAGCGTCCTGTATTAGAAGAGCCTCCTACTTCAAGTCTCTACTGAAAAACAAAAACAGAATCGTAAGATTTATTGATGATTCGATTGAGGTTGTCAATGATGAATTTTTCAAACTAGACAACGACTTCGATTTTATTTGCATTAATGGTGTTGCCTACATCCTACGCCCTCGTGTATTTGAGTCGATGGTTCTGCCTGATGAAGAAGTTACCAGAAAAGCACTTGAGAAAATTTCAAGTTTAAGCGATTCGCTAGCATTCGTAAACTTCGACACTATTTACGATGTCGTGACAAAGTACAAGAGAGCAGCAAGGCTGGTTTTCGCTGTTTCTCAACGTGAGGATATACACGATATCGAGAAGTCTAAAATCATATACTATGCAGGCAGTTCTAACATTGAAATAGAAGTTGACGACGATGAAGTCATCAGACCTAAGGAAGGGTTTGAAGTTGACTTTTTAGAAATGTTGGATAGGAGAATCTACAATGTTGAATTTATAGATGGGGAGACGGAATCATATAAGGCGTATAGCAGAAAGAGGCGTTAACGCTCTTGCCATCTGCATCAGTTTCCCCTAGGCTATATTCAGCATCGAGAACTGCGCCCCGGCTCATGAGCCGGGGCGTCTTCGTAAGGCCGTGCTACCAGGTAACGATTATCTTGAATGGCGTGCCGGCGCATCCATTCCAACAGTTAATGATCTGATGGAGACATGGTGAAAAAGGTTATTGCTCTGGCAAGCAAGGTCGATGGCCAATTCCCACGCTCTGCCTACGTCGAGGATGATCCCAAAGTTTGCGACAAGATGTCCTTTTTTGGTGAGCCAATGATCATCAGAGAGGTAATAAACACACCCTATATTGCTGAGTACGATTTCATCGTGTCGCTTTCCCGGCGTCATGAGTCGTGACCTGATGAAGCTATCTTTCCAAGGCCCTGCCGGATAAAACCGCCGGAGCTTTACCTTGACCGGGACACCCGGCGTTCCTCTTCTCTCACGCCGTGATGGCGCTGGAGGTTACCATGCCCCGCATTTCCCCCGACCAGGCGGGCGGACTAAACGTCTGCGCCTTCCTAGATATGCTGGCCGTGTCCGAGATAGGCGATTCCATGCTCGCCATGTCTGACGACGGCTATGACGTCCTGGTCGGATCCCTGCCAAGCCGGATGTCCCTGTTCGATGACTACAGCACGCACCCGCTGCCGCGTGGTCACGCCGTGGAGTACCGCCCAGGCCTCTGGTCGACCGCAGCCGGTCGCTACCAGATCCTCTCCCGTTACTGGCCCCACTACCGCGACCAGCTCGGCCTGCCCGACTTCGGGCCCGAGAGCCAGGACCGCTATGCCATCCAGCAGATCAAAGAGCAGCGCGCCCTGCCGCTCGTCCAGGCTGGTGAGTTCACCCAGGCGGTAGACCGCTGCCGCAATATCTGGGCGTCTCTCCCTGGTGCCGGCTATGGCCAGCACGAGAACTCGATGGAGAAGCTGGCCCGGGCCTACGTCGAGGTCGGCGGCACCTTCGCCCACGACGACGCCACCTGGTACGACCGCGTGGTCAAGGAGTCGGCTGTATGAGCGAGGTTCTGGCAGAGGTTCTCGGTGGTGCGCACATCCCGCTGGGGGCCTACATCGTCTATCGGTGCGTCACGGCGCTGCGATCAATGAAGGACGCCAGCGCCAGGTTCGCTGTCGAATTGGTGCTGGGTATCTGCGCTGCGCTGATCGCGCTGCGACTGACCGACTACACCATGCCCCTCGAGGGCGATACGAGGTTCGCCGTGTGGCGGGCCCTGGTCTCGCTGACCATGCTCTCGTTCCTCCCCCTCATCAACGCTCTGGCGAGGTCAGATCGGCGATCTGCGAGCTGAGAGGTGCGCCATGCCAGACCTGCTTCTGACGGCCTGGCTGTCCTTCCGGGAGTTCACTGCTGAGCCCCCCGTAAGCGCCGCGATTGCCGCAATGACCATGGCGGGACTGAAGATCCTCGGCTCCCTGCCGCCCCGTCCGCCGCGCAAGTGGTTGGAGGTTCCGATGGTGGGACTTGCCAGCTACGGCATGGTGCCGATCTCAATCACCCTTGGTGCCGACCCGTCCTGGGCCGCCGGCATTGGTGCCGGCATTGGCTACGTCGGCATGGTGAAACTGGAGACACGAATCGACCGCCTGCTGGGCGTCAAGGGTGACAAGAAATGACTCAGAACGAGTACAAGGCGATCAACGCCCAGGTCAGGCGATACAGGCGCCTTTACCGTGGATTCTTGTGGTCGTTCTGCCTGGCCGCCGCCTTCGGTGTCGCGCAGACGTTCGACAAGGCAGCGATCCGCGAGGAGTACGTCGACACGGTGGCCGCCTATCGGGCAGCCGTGTATGGGCTGACCTACTCACTCTCCGAGGAGCAGGCCAAGGCTGGCGGCTTCGAGGCAGAGGCCATCGACAAGAGCGAGGCGCTCGACGACGAAAAGGGCCATGCCTGGAATCTTCGCCGCCGGGTGACTCAGCTGGAGCAGGAGCTGCAGCAGTGCCGGGCGACCCAGGAGATGGTCGCCAGCCCGGACTGGACCGGCAGCGCCGCCATCATCCTGGAGAACAGCGAATGAACTGGAGTGATGTAGGTGGATTCCTCTCGGAGATCGCCCCGAGCGTGGGCCAGGCGCTCAAGGAGGCAGCCCCGGGCATGGCTCAGGTTGCAGGCGCAGCGGCTGGCAATGCCGTTGTACCTGGCGCTGGTGCTCTGGTCGGTAGTGCTCTGGGTAAGCGCGTCGCTGACGCACTGGGTACTGAGGCTGCGCCGCAGGCGGTAGTGGACCAGGTGCAGGCTGACCCCGAGGCGGCCAAGACCAGGCTCCGCGAGCTCGACATCGAACTGACTCGCCTCTACCTGAACGACCGCCAGGACGCCCGGGCGATGCAGGTCGCCACGCTCCAGGCCGACAACGCCGGCTGGCTGGCCAAGAATTTCGTGTACCTGCTCGGCACCCTGGTGATCGTTGCAGTGTTCGGCTACATCGGCGCGGTGACGTTCATTGAGCTGACGCCCACCGGCGAGCGGTATGCCGACATCGCGGTGACGGGTATTGCCGCAGGCCTGGTCAGCAGCGTGATGGGGTTCTTCCTCGGTAGCAGGCAACGCCAGCAAACCCAGGCACCCCGCTCGTTCATGGACGAGATTAAAACGAGGTGAGCAATTGTAGCGCTCAGTCAGACTCGCTATCGCGGTTGCGCTTATCAGCTTCTCGTTCAGCAGCCTCACAATCGTGATAGGAGGCAATTACGTCGTCGTTCAGGTGTGTGTCTACCACCTGCCAATAGTCGACCTTTGCGCTGTCCGGGTCGGTAAGCACTGAGCGAACCTGAAATCTGGCGGGCATTTGGGAACCTCATAGCAACCGAAAGAGTAACTCTTAGGATAGCTTAGGTGGCAGGACGTGGATTGAACGATAAAGCGGCCGCTTCGGCGCGAGCATCTGCCTCACGCGCATGACGCGACACTACTTCCCTGCTTTCTTCGCTGAAATGCCGAGTAAGCCTGACCACTGCCCATCTCAACTGACGACGCTTGGGGGTCAGGTAGCTCTCGACCACATACTTGTTCACCTCTGCTACTCCTGATGGTTGACTAAAGCGGCCGCAGGATATTCTCAGGAGGAGTTGGTGGCAACAGCCCAATTAGCGATCTATCAACGATTCCTGATTGACCTACGCGAGTGGAGCGGGCCGCGCACAGATTTCTTGGGGAGGAGGCCTGACCCCAAAATGCTTCAGCACCAACATCCGTGACTACCGAGACCAGTCCATTGAGACATTTCTGGCGGCTGGTTGTTCCTCAAAATCAGAGAAGGTCCTGGGCCACCATCTTCGGCCTAAAACAGCCTGCCCGCCCGTCGACACTGTGGCACCGGCGGTATAATCCGAGTGTCGCAACTGCAAAGCAGCAACGATTCCGCAGCCGTGAGGCATAAGGGGGTGATCGTCATCTCCGCACCGCGCAACGGTACGCGGTAGGGCCACGTCGAGAGACGCCGCCCGACCCCCGCCCGGCACGTCGAGAGACGCCCGGGCATCTTTTTATGGAGGCGCTGCCCGTGAGGGCACCGCGACGCATATGCCAAGACAACGCTATGACTGGGAGGCGATCGAGCGCGAATATCGCACCGGTCGCTTGTCCCTCCAGGAACTTTCCCGCCGGTACGGGCCTCACCCCTCGACCATCAGTACCCGCGCCAAGAAGCGCAACTGGGCCCAGGATCTGACCGAGAAGGTCCGCCAGCGCACCCGGGAGAAAATCTCCCGCCGCATGGACGATGCCCACCTGGATGGCCTGGATCCCTCCAGCGACGAGGCCATTGTCGAACTGGCCGCCCAGGAGAATGCCGGTGTCGTCCACGGTCACCGCGTCCGCCTGCAGCGCTGGCGTGAGCTCGAGGAGCGCTACGCCACCCTGCTGGGCAACCAGATGGCGGCCGACAAGGTCACCACCCTCGACCGCAACGGCAACCTGGTGGAGATCGACCAGCCCCTGGAGTACTTCGGCAAGGCTATGGGCCACGGCACCCAGGCCCTGGATCGCCTGCTGAAACATGAGCGCTTGGCCTACGGTCTCGACGACGACGATGACGACGAAGAGCAGACGTTCGAGCAGATGATGCGGAGCGTGGCGCCTGCGGACGATGACCAGGACTGATCGCGAGAAAGAGGTCAAGCGCGCCGAGGCCTATCTCCGGGCGCACGCCAAAGGACGGCTGACCGATCCTGCGGATCTACGCGAGGCCATGTCACTGAAATGGTTCCGCCTAGCGTCGCTGTACCACATCAAGGACAAGAAGGGCCGCAAGGTCCGATTCCGCCCGAACCACGCCCAGCGTGAGCGGTACATCAATGACCACGTCCTCAACATCATCCTGAAAGCCCGCCAGCTCGGCTTCACGACGTTCGAGATGATCGACGCCCTGGACGACTGCCTGTTCCGGGACAACTTCAGCGCTGGCTGTATCTGCCACAAGCTGGAAGACGCCCAGGACATCTTCCAGAACAAGATCGTTTTCGCCTTCGAGAACATCGACCCGTCATGGCGCCGGATCTGCAAGACGGCGCTCGGCTTCGCGATCCCCAGGGCCAAGAGCGACAAGGGTGGATCAGGCAGCTACACGTTCACCAACGGCTCGAGCATCAAGGTCTCGACCTCCTACCGTGGCGGCACCCTGCAGCGCTTGCACGTCTCCGAGTTCGGGAAAATCTGCAAACAGTTCCCGCACAAGGCTCAGGAGATCGTCACCGGCGCCTTCGAGGCGGTGGGCATTGGCAACGTCATCACCCTGGAGTCGACCGCCGAGGGCCGCGAGGGCTACTTCTTCGACTACTGCCAGTCCGCGCGCAACCTGCAGGACGAAGGTCGCCCACTGACCGAGCTCGATTTCCAGTTCCACTTCTTCCCCTGGTGGGGCGAGCCCAGCTACACCATGGACCCGGAGGGGGTGCCGATCCCCCAGCGGCTGCGCGAGTACTTCGAGGATCTCGAGCACAAGCATGGGATCCCGACCACCCCCGGCCAGCAGGCCTGGTACGCCAAGAAGGCGGAGAAGCTCCAAGACGACATGCAGCGGGAGTACCCGTCCACCCCGGACGAGGCATTCGCCCAGTCGATCGAGGGCGCCTACTACGCCACCCAGATGCGCGACGCCCGCAAGGACAAGCGCATCACCAGCCAGGTCCACGTCAACCCGAGCCTGCCGGTCTATACCGCCTGGGATCTGGGCATGAACGACACGATGTGCATCTGGTTTGCCCAGGTCGTCGGCCGGGAGGTCCACCTGGTGGACTACCTCGAGGGCGAGGGGGAAGGCATCGAGTACTACGCCGACATCCTGAACAAGAAAGGCTACCGGTATGGCGGGCACTTCGGCCCCCACGACCTGGCAGTCCGAGAGCTCGGCACCGGCATGAGCCGCGCCGACAAGGCCAAGGAGTTCGGCATCCGCTTCGAGATCGTGAGCAGGATCTCCAACCAGGCCGAGGGCATCCAGGCCGTGCGCAACTTCCTGCCGATGTGTTGGTTCGACGAGGAGGCGTGCGAGCAAGGGGTCAAATGCCTGGATAATTACCGCAAGGAATGGGACGAGAAGCGCGGCGTCTACAAGGACAGGCCTCGGCACGACTGGGCCTCTCACGGCGCCAAGGCCTTCGAGACGCTGGCACGCGCCCCGCTGTTCAAGCTCACGCAATTGCCGGCCAGCCGCCCTGCCCGCCGAGAGCGCGGTGGCTGGGGCGCCCACACATAACATCCTGCCGGGAGGCACCATGCAACCACAGCAGCACACCCAGCGAGATGTCGCCCGAGCAGGGCGCACCGCCTATCGCCTGACAGGCATGAGCCACGATCAGGTGGTGGCGACGATGCGCGACTACGGTCGGCAGATTGCCGAGGAGCTCACCCGCCATGGCATCCCGGTGCCGTCGAAGCGCCACCGTCCAGATGTCGGCCATGTCCAGATCGACACCATCGTGATCCAGGAGAAGGTTTCCCACCCCGAGCCTGGCATCCGCATCGCCTTCGACGTGGAGGGCGATCTCGGCGTCACCTTCACTGTAAAACTACTCGAACTCCTTGAAGATCCAGCGGAATATCTGCGCAACCTCTTCAACCAGCTTGGGCCGATGCGTCGCAACATGATGCGTCGCCGTCGCGACCGTAAGGCAGTGGATGCGGCCATCTACAAGGCGCTGACGCAGGGGGCTAACTGATGGCAGGTCTAGGCCTTCTTCACTACCAGTCAGCCTCTGACCTGCGGCAGCAGGAGATCGAGGCCGAGATGCAGGAGCAGGAGGAGCGTCGACGCATGCTCGTCGAGAGCTCCCTGGCCTCGCATATCCGCCGTTCCTGGGAGGACGCCAAGGCCGCCAGGCGCGACATCGACTACCGCCTCCTGGACTGCCTCCGCCGTCGCAAAGGGGTCTACGACCCGAGCAAGTTGGCCAACATCCGCAAGGAAGGCGGCTCCGAGATTTACATGATGCTGACGGCCACCAAGTGCCGCGCAGCCGCTGCCTGGATCCGCGACATCCTGATGCCGGTGAACGAGAAGCCTTGGGGCCTCTCGCCGACACCGGTGGCCGAGGTGCCTGACGCCTACCTCAAGCCGATGATCGGCCAGATCCGCCAGCAGGCCCTCGAGCTCCAGCAGCAGGGCCAGCAGGTGGACATGGCGCAGCTCATGGAGCAGGCCAAGGAACAGATCCGCCAGGCCGCCCAGGAGGCGGCCGAGAAGGCGGCAGAGCGCCACGAGGTGGTGATCGACGACCAGCTCGCCGAGGGCGGCTGGGACGAGGCCCTGGAGGCCTTCATCGATGACTTCGTCACCTTCCCCTCCGCGTTCGTCCGGGGCCCGGTGCTGGTCCGCAAGCCGACACTCGCATGGCGTGAAGGCTGGCAGCCCATCAAGGTGAGCGAGATCCAGCCCCAGTTCGTCCGGGTCTCCCCGTTCGACATCTACCCGTCACCGGACTCGACCACCACTCAGGACGGCGCTTACCTGATCGAGCGCGCCAGGTTCACCCGGGGCCAGCTCAACGAGATGCTGGGAGTGGCCGGCTACAGTGACGACAGCATCCGCACCGTGCTCCGCGAGTATGGCCAGGGCGGTCTGCGCGACTGGATCTGGAACGACGGCGAGCGCGAGGAGCTCGAGGGCAAAGAGCACCAGTGGAGTAACCCCGGCGGCACGATCGACGGCTTGATCTACTACGGCGGCGCCCAGGGCACCACCCTGCTGCAGTGGGGCGTCAACCCTGACGACGTCCCCGACCCGCTGGCCGAGTACGAGGTCGAGGCGATCCTGATCGGCAACTACGTGATTCGGGCCAAGATCAACCGCGACCCTCTGGAGCGCCGCCCGATCAACGGGGCCTCGTTCCAGGGCGTCCCTGGCTCGTTCTGGGGCACCGCCATCCCCGAGCTCATGGCCGACGTGCAAGACGTCTGCAACGCGACCGCGCGAGGCCTGGTAAACAACCTTGCGATCTCCTCCGGGCCCCAGGTCGAGGTCTACGAGGACCGCCTGGAGGCGACCGAAGATCCGAGCGACATCTACCCGTGGAAGGTCTGGCGCACCAAGGAAGGCGCCCTGGCGAGCAACAACCCCGCCATCCGCTTCTTCCAGCCGAACTCGAACGCCGGCGAGCTGCTGACGGTCTACGACACTTTCGAGCGCAAGGCCGACGACGCCACCAACATCCCCCGCTACATATACGGGAACGAGGGTGTGGGCGGTGCCGGCGAGACCGCCAGCGGCCTGTCCATGCTGATGGAGTCGGCAAACAAGGGCATCAAGGACGCCATTCGCCACATCGACCGTGGCGTGATCCGTATGGCCATCGAGGCGCTCTGGCTGCACAACATGCAGTACAGCAGCGACAACTCGATCAAGGGCGACGTCGCTGTGGTCGCGCGCGGATCCAGCGCCATGCTGATGCGCGAGCAGACCAACCAGCTGCGCAGCCAGTTCCTGCAGCTCACCGGCAACGAGCTCGACATGAGCATTCTCGGCCGGGAGGCTCGCCGCCGGCTGCTGGACACCATCGCCGAGCGCCTGGACATGCCGGGCATCGTTCCCACCAAGGAAGAGATGGAGCGCCAGGCCGCCCAGCAGGCCGAGCAGGCCAAGGTGCAGCAGCAGCTGTCCATGGCCAAGCTCCAGGCGGAGATCGCAGAGCGCCAGGGCAAGGCCCAGAAGTACGGGGCCGACGTGGCCAAGACCCAGGCCGACGCCCAGCACACCCAGGCGGAGACCGCGCAGACCCAGTCGGACACCCAGATCAGTCAGGCGATGGCGCCCCTCGAGGCGCAGAAGCTGCTGATGGAGATCATGTCCCTGCTGAACCAAGCACAAGGAGCAACCGATGGCAATGGACGAGCGCAGCTGGAAGGCCATGGCGCGCCTGGCAGCCTCCCCGGAGGGCAAGGTGCTGCGCGCATACCTGGAGGAGCGCCTGGCGGAGTGCCGCGATTCCCTGGAGCAGATACCCGAGGGCTCGGAAATATCTAAGGCCCAGGGCCGGGCCAAAGAGCTCCGGCACCTGATCGAGAGGCTCGACCGGTCCTCCGAGGTGATCAGGACTCGATACAATTGACGCGTGGCCGGGGGTGACCCGGCCCCACCGCAAAGGTCTCTGACTCACCCAGTGACCTTTGTCGTGGGAAGCGCTCTCCGCTGCACTGCAGGCAGAGGGAGAACCCGCAACCCAGATCGTGAACCCCGGCGATAGTCCGGCTCACACGTCGCGCCGTGAGGCGCCACAGGAGCAGAAGATGTCCCTACCCAAGAGTGTTCAACGCCAAGCCGCCGCTGCTGCTGACCACTACAAGCCGAAGCAGGAAGACCGTCCTGAGGACGACTCCCGCGAGGACGTAGAGGCCAAGGAGCAATCCGGTAAGCCTGACGCTGAGCAACAGGCAGCCGCCGAGAAGCAACCCTCCCCCACCAAGCAGGAAGAACCCCCGAAGGACGAGACGCCCCGCGACCAGGACGCTGCGTACTGGAAGCACCGGCATGACGTCATTCAGGGCAAGTACAACCGCGAGGTGCCGGAGCTGCATCAGAAGGTGCGCGCGCTGGAGAAACAGCTCTCCGACAAGGACACCGAGCTCGCCAAAGCGAAACAGGCGGGACCAGAGCCTACCGATGGTAACGGCAACCTGGACCTGAATCGCATGCGCGAGACCTACGGTGACGAGATGGTCGATGACCTGGTGGCCCTCATCCAGAGCCAGGCAGGCAGCACTACAGCGAAGACTCCCGAAGAGCTCGAGCAGCTCAACCAGCGTCTCTCCTCCATCGAGGAAGACCGCCAGGTGGATGCTCAGGCCCGCTTCTGGGTCGACCTGGAGCGGCTGGTGCCCGACTTCAAGCAGGTGAACCAGGATCCCGGCTTCCTCAGCTTCCTGGCGGGCTTCGATCCCCAGACCGGCGAGCAGTACCAGCAGAGCCTGTCGTCTGCGCAAAAGCGCAATGACGCCTATGGGGTGGCGGAGGTCTTCAAGCTCTACAAAGAGCGATCCGGCAAGACCAAGCAGCGCGAGATCCCGGATGACGAGGTGACCCCTCACTCCACCCGTACCAGCGATGCACCGCAGGGAAGTGGGCAGAAGCAGTGGACGCGGGCAGAGATCCGGCAGTTCTACCGTGACAAGACGTCCGGTCGCGTGAAAGGCAAGAAGGCCGAGGAGCTCGAAGCCGACATTTTCGCCGCACAGGCGGAAGGCCGGGTTACCGGCTGACCCCTGGCGGTTTCCGATTCCTCGCCGTGAGGCGACAAAAGAGGTAATTCACCATGGCAGGTCCGACTCGTGGTGCTCAGCACCCTGACTACTCCAGCTCTTCCTCCTCCGGTTTTATCCCGGAGGTCTGGTCTGGAAAGATGATCGAAAAGCTGTACCAGCGCACTGTGTTCGCTGAAATCTCCAACACTGACTACGAGGGAGAGATCAAGAACCAGGGCGACACGGTGCAGATCCGCACCACTCCGTCCATCACCATCAACGACTACGAGATCGGTGGCGGCCTCAACTATGAGAAGCCGACCAGCGACAAGGTCGAACTGCAGATCGATCGCGCCAAATACTTCGCCTTCGAGGTGAACGACGTGGACGCGTACCAGGCTGACATCCAGCTGATGGACAACTGGTCCGACGATGCCGGCCAGCAGATGAAGATCGCCATCGATAAGGTGATCCTCGGTGAGTCCTATGCTGATGCCGCTGCCGAGAACGCTGGTGCCACTGCCGGCGCCGAGTCCGGTGGCTACAACATGGGCGAGGCCGGTGCGCCGGTGGCCGTCGACAAAACCAACATCCTCGACGTGATCGTGGATTGCGGCTCTGTGCTCGACGAGCAGAACGTGCCGGACGAGAACCGCTACATCGTCCTGCCGGCCTGGGCCAACGGCATGCTGAAGAAGTCCGATCTCCGTGACGCTAGCGCCATGGGTGACGACACCTCGGTCTACCGCAATGGCAAGGTGGGCATGCTGGACCGCTTCATGGTCTACGTCAGCAACAACGCCTCCAAGGTCGTTGATGGCACCACCGGTCGCCAGGCCACCAACATCATCTTCGGTCACAAGAAGGCTCTGACCTTCGCCTCCCAGATGACCAAGATGGAGAACCTGGCCAACCCCAGCGACTTCGGTGAACTGGTCCGTGGTCTGAACGTGTTCGGCTTCGATGTCATCGACCCGGACGCCTTCGGCCACCTCTACGCCGAGAAGGCGTAAGGCCGACGCCGCCCCTTCCTCCGAGGGGGCGGCGCTTTTCCATCCCCCTGACACCGAAGGAGGATCCTCATGGATCTGCTGAAGATGATCGAAGACGCCGAGACCAAGGACGAGCTTGAAGCCATCGGTAAAGAGCACCTGGGCACCGACGTCGATAAGCGCAAGGGCATCGAGACCATCCGTGCTGCGCTCGAGGAGCTGGCTACCGAGGGCGCGGACGAAGAGCCGCAAGCTGCCGAGCCAGCCGCTGAAGCCAAGCCTGAGCCATCCCCGGCCAAGCCCAAGGGCAAGGGTGAGACCCGCCTGCTCAAGAACACCAAGAACGGCCGAGTGGTCGCCTACACAGCCGCTCTGGCGAAAGTCAAACACATGAAAGAGGTCTAACCCATGGCCTCGAGTGTCGGCACCGTCATCGCTCGGGCCAAGGCCATTCTCCAGGAGCGCGGCACCGGTATCCGCTGGACGGATAGCGAGCTGATCGACTGGCTGAACGAGGCCTATACCGCCATCGCGGTGGAACGGCCCGACGCTCACTCCGAGATCGTGACGCACGAGCTCGTGGAGGGGGCGCGGCAGCAGCTGCCCGCCTCCGCCCTGCGCCTGATGGACGTGATCAGCAACCCCAGGGGTCGAGCTGTCCGCAACATCGATCGGGACGGCCTGGACCGTCTGCGGCCCACCTGGCGCAGCGAGCGCCCTACCGAGGACATCGAGCTGTTCATGGAGGACGTGCGCAAGCCCGATGTGTTCTGGGTGTACCCGCCTGCTGAGGGCGGCGTCGAGATCGACATGCTGGTGGTTCAGTCCCCTGGCGCTCACACCACCGACGACCTGTCGGCGATCAGTACAGACCCCCTGCTGGTCAGCGAGCGCTATGCCACCGCGCTGGTCGACTACGTGCTCTACCGCGCCTTCGCCAAGGACGCGGAAGGCCAGGCCAACTCGGCGCGCAGCGGCAGCCACTACCAGGCCTTCATGAACGCCGTCCAGGGCAAGGGCCGTGGCGATGTCCTGGTCACACCGGAGAGCGAGCAGAATGCGAACGGATGACCTGATCGACGAGATCCTGATGGATATCCCGGCTCCCCGGGCAACGATCCGAGAGGCCATCTCACGGGCTGCCAGGCGCCTGTGCACTGAGGCAGACGTCTGGGTGCAGAGGCGAGAGCCGGTGGTGGTGGCTGCCAATACCGACTACCCGCAGATCGCCGCTGCTGACGGCGAGCCCTTGCGGATCCGATACCTGACCATCGATGGCCGGAAGACGCTCGCAGGCGAAGGCTGGGAGCAGCCTGAGGCGGCGCTGATCGTGTTCCAGCAGAAGCCCAAGCAGAGCCTGATCTTCGGTGAGCTCGCCTGCCGCCCTGAGCACGACAAGATGCCCCCGGACGACGTCGTCGACCGCTGGGGCGAGGTCATCGAGCACGGCGCGCGCTATCGGCTGCTGATGATGCCGCAGGCCTGGGCCAACCCGAACCTGGCGGCCCACCACGACCAGCGCTTCATGTCAGGCGTGTTCTCTGCCCGCCAATACGTCAACCACGGCCACGCCCGAGGCACCGCCCGGGTGAAGGCCCGCCGATTTATCTGAGGTCGCCATGGTTTATCCAGGAGAGCTGGACATCGTCATCCTGCAGGGGGCGACCTACCGCAGGAGCTTTGTGTGGAAGACCGGCCCGCTCCAGGAGCCCGTCAACCTAGCCGGTGCAGAGATTCGGATGCAGATCCGTTACGCCAAGCCTGACGATCAGGTGCTGATGGAGGCCTCGACCGACAACGGGCTGATCGTCATTGAGGACGCCGAGAACGGCGCATTCGCCATCGACATCCCCGGCGAAACAACCGCCGAGTACGACTTCCTCACCGGGGTCTACGACATCGAGGTGACGGTGTCCTCGGGAGAGATTTTCCGGCTCGTTGAGGGCCGGATGAAGCTAAGTCAGGAGGTTACCCGGTGAGCAGTAAAGTTGAAGGTCAGGCCATCATCGAAGTGACCGAAGAGGTCACGATCATCGAGACGTCGGTCGATATCAATTCACCGATTTACGCGGAAGAGGCAAGGGCCAGCGCGGCGGAGGCCAAGGCGAGTGAGGTCTCGGCTGCCGAGGACGCCCAGGCGACAGCCGCCGATCGCACCTATATCGACGGCCAGGTCGATCACGTTGACGGCCGGGTCGACTACATCGACAGCCAGGTGGCTCACGTCAACAGCCAGGCCGCTTTTACGGATGGCCGAGCCGACGATGCCGCCAACTCAGCCTCCGATGCTGCCGCGTCCGAGACCAACGCTGCCCAGTCCGAGAACAGCGCCCAGGAGCACCTGAATGCCTTCTTGGATCGTTACTACGGCGACTATGCCACTCCGCCGGCAGTAAGCCCTACCGGCAATGCGCCGGAGGTGGGTGACCTGTATTTCGACACCACCGAAGGTGCCTTGAAAATCTGGACCTCAGCGGGTTGGCGGAATGCCACCACGGTGGTCGAGGGCGTCTACGATGTGCACGAGTATCGGAACCAGGCAGGTAATGACAGCTTCACCCTGGACTACGACGTAGGCCTGCTCCAGGTGCTGTACAACGGTGTGCAGCTCGCCAGTGATGACTTCACTGCCGACAACGGCACCAGTGTCACCCTGGCTCAGCCAGTGACCAAAGCCACAGACGTGATCACCCTGATTCGTTGGGGTGCGGTGACCCAGGCCACCTTCATTGGCACGGCGGCCCAGAAGGACGTCGAGGACTTCGATCCTGCCGGTGCTGCTGCCCAGGCAGAAGCCAATGCCAAGTCCTACACCGACATGGAGATTGCGTCTCTGGTGGCGGCAGCTCCTGGCGCTCTGGACACCTTGAACGAGTTGGCTCAGGCCTTGGGCGATGACCCCAACTTCGCCACCACCATGACCAACGCCCTGGGCCAGAAGCTGGATGCCTCAACTTACAACGCAGCGGATGTGCTGGCGAAGCTGCTGACAGTAGATGGGGCAGGTACCGGCCTGAACGCCGATCTCGTAGACGGAGCCCACGCAGCCGATCTTAGGGATCGTAGTACGCACACCGGCACCCAGCCGCTGAGCACTATCTCGGATGCCGGGACGGCGGCGGCAGCCAATGTGGGTACAGGTGCGGATGACGTTCCCAAGACCTCTCAGGCTGATGCACGGTATGCGCGGCTATCGGGGGCTAATAATTTTGACACAATGCCCACGGTCAATGGAGCTTCCATTGTCGAGTCGGATAGCAATAGCGATGGCGAGTGGGCAAAGTTTTCTGACGGGACGGCCTTAATTCGAGGCATGGAGCCAGAGGGAAGAGTAACGTCTGCCTCCGGGTCGGTGATTTGGACCTACCCCATTAGTCTTGTTTCACGTGCTTTAGTGGCCGCTGAGTCTGAGACTACTGCTAACACCCAGGTAAGAAATTATCAACCTACTGAATATGGAGTGGACGGACAGAGCCATCACTTCTACCTATTCGACGGAACAGGGTCGGCATTGACAGAATTTGCTATCGATGGCCGTCTTTTCTTTTCGGGACATGGGCGTTGGAAGTAACCAAGGATAAGCGAAGATGAAGATCAAGTTTTTGGCAACTACTCAAAGCGCTGATCAATACGCCTTCTCCGAGAACAAGGTTGTTGCATATGAAGGCGATCATCGAGAGGAGTACGACCTAGCTGGGTTCCCTACTGGCGGGGTTTTCGAAGGATCAGAAGGTCTTCCGTCAGGGGTCTCGGTTATTCGAGGGGTTGAGCGGGTCGATGGAGAGCTTTACGTGACCCTCACCCAAGCGGTAATAGCCGGGCAATACCCAGGCCGCAAAGCCCACTGGCGAGAGTCGCCCATCATCGACGCCGCTGACTATGACCCCAGCATCTGCTACGTCATCCCTACAGGCATGGCAGGCGTAAACGACTACGAGATCGTGCAGGGCGTAGACGTCTCCGGTAACACCGGCTGGACGGTTCGCAAGATCGAGACGCAGGAGTAACCCATGTCTTCAAGCAGACAGCTCGCAGAGCACGGGGATCGCACAGACGACCCCCACAACGTCACGCCAGGCCAGGCAGGGGCTGACCCAGCCGGTACGGCCAGTAGTGAAGTCTCCGCCCACGAGGCAAAGAGCGGGGCCCACACGCCGGCACAGGTAGGTGCAGATCCTGCTGGTTCAGCAGCCAGTGCTGAGTCGGCAGCCAAGAGCCATGCCGACACCAAGGCCAGCGAGGCTCAGGCACACGCTGTACAGCGCTCGAACCATACCGGCACCCAGCCGCTGAGCACTATCTCGGATGCGGGTACTGCGGCGAGTCGGGACGTAGGCACAACTTCCAACAACCTCATGGAGGTTGGAGCCTTTGGTCTAGGGATTGCTGAAGGGTGGACAGTAGACTCTCTCAACATCGACGGACTGAAAACCGCAGGTATTTTCAGTTTCTCGGGTAGCGAAGGAACCCCACCCCCTTGGTTTGCGGGGGAGGGGGGGACCGTTGTCGTATCCCGTCACGGCGGGACGTACGTTACCCAGGTGGCCACTGCCGCTGGCTCAGGGAAGATGGCGGTAAGGACAGGAAACGGGGTATCGTTTAGCTGGGACGAATGGAGATTGATTTACACGTCAAACTCCATTGTTTCTAGCGTTTACGACACTGGAGGTATCCCGGGTGGTGGGATATTCGAGGTTGGGTACAACACTAACGGCAGTTTTTTGAAACTCGCTGACGGCACGCTGATCTGTGTATTTACAGGATCTAGAGATATAACCACAGACTTAGATTTGGGCAGCTTATTTAGATCCCAGTTCAGCATTGACTGGACGTTCCCCTCAGCTTTTCACACCGTCCCCTATGCAAGTTTTGAATTCCGAAAGACGGGCTCCATGACATGGTTTGTGTCCGATGACACTGGATCTAAGGTTAAGATGAGTATGTATGCGATGAGCCCACACAGCGGCAGCTTCTCGGGGGGATTCTTCCGGGCGTTTGCCATTGGCCGATGGAAATAAGGGGAAGTTATGAAAGCCGTTCTTACACCACAGAACAGCACAGGCACCGCCTACAGCTACTGGGCTGAGGGTGATGTCCTACACGCTACCGTTAACGGAGTCGAGGACTCCTTTGACTTCACCGGCATGCCTGATGGGTCTGCCAGCGACTTCGAGACCGTCTTGGAGCCGAACCCGTTGATCAAGGCCGTCAAGGCTGACGGTGAACTGACCGTCACGCTGTTGGGCTGGTATGGCAATGCCCCAGTGCAGGGCGAGGACGAAACTGACGAGGCGTTCTTGGAACGCCTGGCAGAATACGAACTGGCCAAGACTGAACGCGAGGTGACCATCTAATGGGTGCAGTGAACTGGGTGCCGGCACCGACTGCCGAAGAACTTCTTGAGGAAGCCAAGCAGCGCAAGATTGCCGAGATCGAACAGTGGCGTATTGAGGCAGTGGATGCCGGTATGCCCTACGAGCTCGAAGGTGTGCAGGAAGTGGTGCAGACCCGTGCCGAGGACCGCGAGAACCTGATGGGCCTCGAAAGCGAGGCGAACCATCTGATTGAGGCGGGCGTGACGGATCCGGTGATGACGTTCCGGGTACAGTCCAACAACGAGTACCTGCTCACGCCGACAGAGATGGTGGCGGTGGCTCGGGCTGCCTTCAAGCACAAGGCCGATCAGTACCCGATCTCTTGGGCGCTGAAAGAGCAGGCCAGGAATGCCGCCAGCCAGGAAGAGCTCGACGCCATCACCTGGGAATAACCCTACCTCAAGGAGTCAGCTGTGAAGCTCACTCACTCTGCGTTTCGCGGCGAAGTGCCGCTCCTGGACGGCCGGCTCCTCCCGGAGAACAACGGCCAGGTCTCCCGCAACACCTTCCTCCGGCGCGGCCGTCTCAGCGCAGAGAAAGGGCTTGGGCAAGTCTCTGGCCTTCCTCCGGTGTCGCAGCCCTCGACGCTCTACCGATACCCGAACGGCAACGGTGGCGACGGCTTCTGGTTCGTGTGGGGGAATGGCAAGGACGTCGACATCGAGCGATCGCCGCTGGCAGACGACAGCTGGAACCGGGTCTACTGGACCGGTGACGGCGCCCCCAAGATGGGTGGCATCGATCTGGTGACCAGCGGGCAGGAGCCCTACCCCAGCACCAGCTATCGCATGGGCGTCCCGGCGCCTACCGGCACGCCTATCGCCACGCCGCAGTCTGGCCGCCCTTCTGTTGGCGACTACCCGGCCACCGCGCTCGAGACCGCCTACGTGGTGACCCTGATCACGAACTACGGCGAGGAGAGCGCGCCCAGTCCTGCGAGCAACACCGAGCTGCGCTGGGACCAGGTGGACGGAGCGCCTGCTGGCGGCGGCATCGTGCTCGCGCTGCCGGGGCTTCCCAGCGGAGCACAGAACATCGTCACCAAGCGGATCTATCGGATCGAGTCCGGCGGCTCGTTCCAGTTCGTGGACGACGTCTCCGCCTCGACCAGCACCTACACCGACACCATCGCCAGCGACCAGCTCGGCCTGGTGATCCCGTCTGTCGAGTGGGACCGTCCTGACGACCGCATGCGTGGGCTGACGGCGCTCCCTGGCGGCATCTTCGCCGGCTTCTTCGAGAACACGCTGTGCTTCTCCGAGGCCTACCTGCCGCACGCCTGGCCGGTGGGCTACCAGCTCGGCCTCAGCAGCGACATCGTGGCGCTCTCCAGTACTGCCGCCGGCCTGGTCGTGGGGACCAACGGAAAACCGATCCTGGTGACGGGCTCCTCCCCTGCCGCCATGGCGCCGATGGAGCTCGACGTCGATCAGCCCTGCCTCTCCAAGCGATCGATGGTCGACATGGGCGACTATGCCATCTATGCCGGCAACGACGGCCTGGTGGCGGTGGGTGGCTCTGACGCCCGGGTGATCACTCTGGACTCGATGACACGCGACCAGTGGCGTGCCCTGGGCCCGGAAACCATCCACGCCTACCGCTACGAGGAGCGCTATGTCGCCTTCTACGATGGCGGCTGCTTCGTGTTCACGCCTGGCCAGGGATTCGAGTTCTTCGACATCGAGGCCGATGCCGGCTACTACGACATCGCTGGCGACACGCTCTACGTCACCCAAGGCAACGACGTGAAAGCTTGGGGCCAGGGATCCCCGATGACCTACACCTGGCGCTCGAGGATCCACGAGGTGCCGCCTGGCGCCGGGTCGTTTTCCTGCGCCAAGGTGATCGCCTATGACTACCCGGTAACCCTGCGCCTCTACGCTGACGGCGAGCTTGCCGCTGACATCCAGGTGGATGACGCGGGCCTCTTCCGCCTTCCCCCTGGGTATACTCTCTCCCGCGACTGGGAGGTGGAGCTCGAGGGCAGCGTCGACGTTGCTTCCGTCCAGGTGGCCACCACCCCGTCAGAGATCGTTTAGACCGGCTCACCGTGAGGTGCCCATGACCACCAATCGTCGCAAGACGTTGCCGCCGGTATCCCCCAAGGTGCCGAGCGAGCTCAGGCCCCTGATCTCGGCCATGACAGAGATCATCGAGACTGGCGAGGGGGTGCGCGGCAACCCCCTTGACCAGAAGCTCACCTATCGCGACCTGATCGACAGTGGCCTGGCCGCGCTGCGCAACGGTGCTCGCCCGGGGCAGCCTGGCAGCCTGATCCCCGGCGACAACATCCCGGTGCCGGACATGGCCGTGCCGCCGGCGCCTACCGGCTTCCACGCGGTGGGTGGCTTCTACGGCATGGTGACGCTGACCTGGGACAATCCCGGAGACGCCTACGGCAACCACGCCTATACGAATATCTACCGGAGCGTCGACGATAATTTCGCCAACGCTGAGCTGGTCGGCCGTGACTCGGGCATGCTCTACAGCGACATCGTCCGCAACGACGTGCTGGTAGGCATGCCGGTTGGTTACTACTACTGGATCACCTTCACCTCCACCGCTGGCGTCGAGGGCCCGCCCAACGATGGCGGCGGCACCTATGCAGCGCCGTTGATCGATGTCCAGGTGCTGCTGGAGACCCTGGCGGAGAACCTGGCCGATGAGCCGTCTGACATCGGCAGCCCTGACGAGACGCTGATCCTCCACGCCAACCGGTTCGCGGTTCGCTTCGGTGCCAACGAGGAGGAGTGGGTCTACCCGCTGGTGGTGGCCACCGTCAACGGCGAGCCGACCGTGGTGCTGGATACCGCCATCATCCGCGATGGCTCGATCCAGGAGGGGCAGCTGGGCCAGATCACGATCGGAAAGATCGATAAGAACGACGGCACGCCGATCACCGCCGTCTCCGGCCTGATTCGCGCCGACGCGATCGACGCCGATAACCTGAGCGTGGCCGAGGCGGCGACGTTCTACGGCATCGCGCAGTCGAACAACTACGTGCCAGGGCAGTCAGGGTGGATTCTGCATCCGAACGGTTACGCGGAGTTCGGAGGCGGAGTCGACATCGACTACAGCGTTATCGGTGGGTCAAAGCCGCCCTCTGACGCTGACAAGACCTCCTCAAACACTGCCTACGACACTGCAAGGGTGGCAGGAACAACGGCATCAACAGTTCGCGACCGTGCAAACAACGGCAACGCGGCGAACACTCGCGTAAACCAGTGGACCCGGCCGGGCTCGACGCTGATCTGGGGCAACCAGATATCCACGGCAGACGCCTACGTCGATACGCTGCAGATCAAGGGCAATGCCGTCATCATTCCGGTGTCGGTGGTCAGCACCGGCCTGACCGTCCACAGCAGCATCCCGGACAAGCGCTGGTACACCATGATCAGCGGCAGTATCAACTCCGAGGGGCAGCCGGTCATCGTGACGTTCTCGGCTGGCCTGGTGATCGGCGCTTACATGGATCACCCCTCTTCGGTGGACATCCGCGTGCTGGTCGGCGGCTCTCAATATCTCTATTACCCCGAGGCGGCAGAGGCCAACGCCAGGACGCCCTTTTCGACCACGTTCAAGCTGGGCGGGGCAAGCGGATCCCGGTCCATCTCGGTGCAGATCCGAGCCAATAACCCGGCAGAGGATGGCTTCGGCACGCCCCGATCCCAGATCGGACACCGCAACCGCAGCCTGACCATGATGGGTACATTGAGATGAGCCACGACACTTACGACTATGCGGTCTACGACGAGGTCACCGGTCGGATTGATCGAGTTATCAACTGCCCTACCGATCAGGTAGGCCTTCAGGTTGGCGACGGCGAGGCAGCCGTCTTGTGCTTTGAGGTCGGCGTGGTGGCTGACGACACCCACTACGTTGATGTCGAGAGCGCGCAGATCCTCCCCCGCCGGGCACTGGAGCCGAATGTCCAGGTGGCCAACATGGAGATGACCATCACCAACATCCCGGCGGGATCGGTGGTCAATGCCCACGGCACAGAACTGGTCGCAGACGATGATGGCGTGGTGTTCGACACCGAGCTGCCCAGCTATGGCTTCGTCATCATCGATGCCGGCGCCGAATATCAGACCTGGATCGAGGAGGTCGCGATCGATGAATAGGGCCACCATCCGCAAGTTCCCCGACATTGAGCGCGCGCGAGAGCACTACCTGGCGGAGGTGGATCGTGTCGCCGCCCAGGGAGGTGTCGAGCCTACTGTGCGCGCCAGGCGAGAACAGAAGTACCAGGAGGCTCTGGCCGGAGGCGGCCCCTTCCTTCACGCCGAGGCGGAGGCTCTCGGGGTGCCGCTGCAGCAGGTCATCGACGCTGTCCTGGATGCCCGTCGAGAAGCAGATCAGGCGGAGGCTCAGGCTGAGGCCGCCCGAATCGCGGCGAAGTCGGAAATACGCAAGGCGGGCACTGTGCGCGAGATGCAGCGGGCCCTGTCAGGGCTGAAGTAGCCATCTGCTACAATGGTCGGCAATTCGCCCACCGTGAGGTGCGCCATGCCACGCCCCGACGAACATCAGTTCCTGCGCTATGTCCTCCGCGAGGACACGGCGGCTATTGCTGCCTTCAAGACCATATCCCGGGTATCCCAGACACTGGACGATCTGATCGACAAGGATCGCCCGGTGTCCGATGGCGACGTGATCTCGGCGTTCTGGATGATCATTGTCGAGCTCCCCGCCAACCCCTTTTATCGTGCCAACGAGATATACCTGCGCCCGCTTCTGGCCAGCGCGCTGTCTGACTGGCGCGTCAGTGTCGCCCTGGAGCGTGATGGCGATGCTCACGGCCGCCACCTCGCATTCGTCCTGCGCGACCAGCTTGCCGGCGTGCTGTGCCAGATGGCCTATCTCGTGGGCGGAGAGCAATGGATGAACCAGGTGGCGGTCGAGATCCGCCGCCATGTCCACGAGGACACCCTGTCCGAGTACATCACGGATCTTGACTCTTCCTACGCATTGAATGGAGACCGCGCATGAGCACTGGTGCCGATGGCGGCAATGACATTGAAGATACCCCCGAGCAGCGGCAGCTGGCGGCGGTGGCTGCCGAGAAGTGGAATTTCGCGCAGCAAGAACTGGCGCCGCTCGAGGACGCCTACATGGAAAGCGTGGGCGAGCTCACCAGCCCTGGCTCGATGAGCTACATTGCTGGCCGCGCCATGCAGGGTCAGCAGCAGGCGGAGAGCGGGCTCAATCAGCAGGCGACGGACACTCTGACACGCGCCGGCATCGACCCGAGCAGTGGCCGCTTCCAGGCCGAGGCGCACGGCCTGGCGCTCGATTCTGCCAGCACCGGCGGAGAGACCCTGGGTCGCGCTCAGTTCTCCCAGGAGAGCGAGCAGATCAAGGGCTACCAGAACATCATCGCCATGGGTCAGGGCGAAGCCACTCAGGCGCAGAACGGCCTGGCAGGCCTTGCCGATCAGGCGGCCGCTGACGCGCGCAACGAGTCGGTGAACGAGTTCAACCGCCGAAGTGCCAACCTGCAACTTCTCGGCCAGGCGGCGGGGGCTGCGACCTCCTACGGCATGAACGCCAACAGCGCCCCCACCGGCGGCACAGCAACGCCCGGCTACGAGCCTGGCGTGGGCCTCGATCTCTACGGATAACCAGGAGCTAGCCAATGGCTGTCGACTTCACGACCAGACTGGCGTCGGTGTCTGTGCCGGACAGTGAAACCTCGCAGATCACCGTCAGCCCTACCCAGGCCTTCCGAGGCGACCAGGGTGCGTCCGAACTACTGGGCCAGATCAACCGCGCCCAGTGGGACGACTGGCGCAACCGCTTCGCTCCCTACATCTCCGCGCTGGCGGACATCGCCGACGACCCTCAGGCCGCTGGCCAGGCCGCCGAGAACGCACAGAACGCCATGGGCCTCGCCTACGACGTGGCCGAGCAGTCCGAAGAACAGCGCCGCCAGGCGTATGGCGTCGATCAGACGGCCGCGCAGAAGGCCGCCAACGATCGCATGTCGAATCTGGCGCGCGTGGCGGATACCGTCACCGCCGGCAACCAGGCCCGCATCTCCGCGCAGGATCGCCAGAGCGCCATCCTGGCCGGCGGCCTGGGCCTGTCCAACGTACCCGATCAGGTGCTGAACAACTGATCCCCGATAACGACTCACCGGGAGGTGACTCACCATGTCATACGGACTACTCGGCCTTCGAGGCCAGCTTGAGGGCGAGGCCATGCAAGGCCTTCAAGACATCTCCAATCAGCAGCGCCAGGCTGCTGCCCTCGAGGATCAGCAAGAGCAAGCCAAGAAGACGCAGACGATGAGCGCTACCGCCACCGGCGCTGCCGTAGGCGCAACCTATGGCGGCCCCTGGGGCGCGCTGATCGGTGCCGGCGTCGGCTACCTCTCCGGCGAACTGATGTAAGGAGGCTGTCATGGCAGGACTTGATACACGCGGCTTCAGTGACGGCTTCCTTCGCGGCTTCGAAGTGATGGACCGCCACCAGGCTCGCAAGGACCAGCAGCAGCGCGCGGACCAGCAGGACCGTCGTGCCGAAGAGCGATTCCAGTGGCAGAAGGATCAGGCTGAGGCAGCCGGCAAAGAGCGCGAAGAGGCCAAGGATCTGCAGACCATCCAGTTCACGCTGGGCAAGATCGCCCAGGGCATGGACGTGTCTGAGGACGAGCTAGCCGTCCTGCAAAAATACCCGAGGTTTCATGCAGCCTTTGACCCCGCAAGCGACGCGGCACTGGCCCAGGCGCAGGCGGTGATGGATCCGAGCAACCCGGCGAGCCTGAGCCAGCCCGAAAGCATCGAGGCGCTCAACCAGCTTTTCGCTGCCGACATCAATAAGGGTGGTGGCGGTCGGAAGCGCATCGTGGCCGCTATCCCTGGTCCTGATGGTGAGAGCCTGAACTTCGAGCTCGAGGTGGTGGGCGAGGATGGCCAGGCCTACCGGGCGCCGATGACCCAGGGTCGCGAGCCTGGTGGCGATGACGACATCGTCATGAACGTGCCAGTCGGCCGGCTGATTGAGGCCACCCAGGGGATTGGCGCTCTGCGCAAGGCCTTCTCCACGCCCCAAGCCCAGGAGCAAGCGAGCAGGCTTCTACAGGTGCTGCGCGGCGAACCGAGCGAATCCTGGGAGCAGGTCGAAGGGCCGGACGGATCCGTCTTCCAGCGCAACACCAGGACCGGCGAGATGCGCAGCCTGTTGGGCCGCCGCCCTCGCAGTAGCGGCTCGTCCTACTACAGCCGCCCCACTGCCACCCAGAAAGACATCGACTACCTGGTTGCCAATGGCATCGCCCCTGACAAGGCGACTGCCTGGGAGATGCTCAAGAATCGCAGCGGCGATGGCTATGAGCGCGGCCAGGACGAGATCCAGTACATCGAGGGGCGCCTTGAAGAGATAAGCGACACCCTTGGGGATCGTGTGGCGCTCTCGCAGATGTCCGACGAAGATCGCCAGGCACTTGAGGCGGAGCGGAAACAGCTGCGCGCGCGGCGGGATAATGTCGCCTCTACACTGCTTGGCAGCTCATCCAGTTCAGCGCAACAGGGATCACCCCAGCCCACCGGGCCCGGCCAGGAAAGCCCACAGGCCGCCAGCGAGGAATCGCCAGCCACGGCAGACGATATCCTTAGCAAGTTCCTCTGATCAAAAAGGAGCCGCGTGTGAACGCCGCTAGCCAAAACGCCTCCCCCAAATGGTCTGATATCGCCGCAGACGAATCCTTCCAGCAGGCAACCCCCGAGGTTCGCCAGCAGGTAAGAGATCAGTTCTTCTCGAAGGTGGTCGAGCCGGCGACGCCTGAGGCGCTACGCGGCGAGGTCCGCGAGAAGTTCTATTCCCAGACCGCTGGCGATATCGGCGGCCAAGGTGGGCTCGCCATGCCCGAGGAGCAACGCCCTGCCGAGCCCCAACATCAGGGTCAGCCGCAGCGGCCACAGGGCGGCCAGCAGCGGCCGTCCGGCCTCGCTATGCCCAACGCCTCAGAGGAGGAGAGAAACGCTGCCTGGGAGGCTGCCTGGAAGGCTGAGGGGGTGCAGAACCCGCAGCAGGACACCGGCGTCAACATCGATGTATCCAAGGCGAACGCTGACAGCAACCTGCTTACCGACGCCGGGAACCTTCTGGCGATTGGCGCAGACAAGATGGCGCTCAACTTCCGAGAGGCAACGCGCCAGGTGCTTGGCGAGAACGTGGTCAATGCACTAGACCGCGTTGACGAGTTCTTAAACGGTAAGCCGAGCGAGGATCTTCTCTCCGACCGCATTGAGGACAACGAGAGCCAGATCACCGATGCCACCCGGGCTGCCCAGCAGAAGGAGTTCATCACCGAGGACGAGGACGGCAACTACCAGCTCGGCCCGGCCTGGAAGGATCCGCGCACCTACTTCGCGGGCATCACCGAATCCCTGCCTGAGATGGCGGCGACCATGGCGCCGTCCACCCTGCTGGCCAAGGCTGCCTATGGCTACCGTCTCGCCCGAGGGGCTACCCGTGCCCAGGCGGCGGCCTCTGCGGCAAGGACGGCCACCGCTGCCGGCGCGCTATCGGAGGGCGCCCTGGGCGGTGCTGCTGCGTCGCGTGATGTGCAGGAAGCCATCGAGTCGATGCCGGACGAGATGCTTCGCGAATCCGATGCCATTCAGATGCTGATGCTCGAGGGCAAGACCTTCGACGAAGCGAAAAAGACGATCACTGAGGATCTCCAGAGCCAGACCTTCATGGTGGCCGGCGCGATCACCGGCGCCTTTGGTGGCGCTGGCGACCGGTTTCTGGCCAAGCTGCTCACTGAGGGCGGCTCCGGCAGGGTTGCCGCCATGCTTCGAGGTGGGGTCGCCGAGGGTTTGCTTGAAGAGGCTCCGCAGGAAGGTGGACAGCAGATCGCCAAGAACCGCGCGCTCGGCGTTGTGGATGACTCAGTCGGCACCTTCGACGACGTGCCCAATGCCATGGCAGGCGGCGCCGCGATCGGTGGCGTCATGGGTGGCGGGCTTGGTCTCGCAGGGGGTGGTCGCCCAGCCCTGCCTCAAGACGAGGCGCCTGGGGCTACCCCTCAAGCTGAGGCCGCGCCAGAATCCGCGCCCGACGTCGCTGATGCCGACGTCGTCGATCGTGTCACCAGCGACCTGGATCTTCTGCGGTCGAACCGTCGCGACCTGGACGACGACGGCCGCGAGCGGCGGGACAGCCTGATCGATGGCGACGCATACAAGGAGCTCCGCACGCGCGCTGAAGAGCTCGGCATGGACGAAGCGGTGATTGAGCTCGAGCAGGCCCGCCGTGTTGCTGGCGAGGCCTTCGAGCAGGAGACGCTGGCCGCTCAGTCCGGCAGCCAAGAATCGATGGAGGCAGCCCGGTCCCTGTCCAGCCAGGCGGCAGATCGCCTGCAGTCTGCGCTGGACATGATGCGTGGCGGACCCCAGGCCCAGACCGAGGCTCAGGCGGAAACCCAAGCAGACCCACAGGCAGAGCCGGAGGCCTCCCAGGCCGAAGCCCCGGAGGTTAAGCCGACCGTCAATCGCGCCCAGTCCGATATCGGCAACCGGCTCCAGATCGCCCAGGACGGGCTGGCCGACCTGGGTCGTGCCGCTCGACGCTCTGGCTACCAGGCAGAGACTCGCACCCGCGCTGCTGACCAGCTGCTGCGCCGCGCGCGCCAGGCATTCGAGGCTGGGCGCACGGACGAAGCAGAGCGCCTGCTTGGCCAGGCTGATCGCCAGACAAGCAATCTGCGTCGCGACATGGGTCGCTCTGGCACCACCGAGAGCCCTGCCCGCGCCACTGGCGAGTATGAAACCGACCGCCCTGTCGGGCTCCTTGGTATGGACGGGCGTCGCCTAAACGCCCCCGAGGATGTCATCTACGCCGAAGGGCCGGCCGTCGACCGCACCGAATACGAGGCTCCCGCCAGGAAGGTTCGCCGCGACGAAGAGCTCCAGCGCCAGGCAGCGGCGCGGCGCCAGGCTGACCAGGATCTCCAGGCTCGGGCGCAATCCGATCAGCCCCTGCTGGGTGACGCCGGCATCGTTTACGGCGAAGGCCCCACCCAGCGTCGCGGCAACGCCAACACTGGCCTGGACATGCCGTCCTCCAGCGATCCTCGCTACGTCCAGGATCAGCTCGACCGTGCCGCTCAGGAGACCGACGTCAATCCGACGCCGGCGCAGGCCGAGGCTGGCAACTACCGCAAGGGTCGCGTGAACTTCAACGGCGTCGACATTGCCATCGAGAACCCGCGTGGTTCCACTCGGCGCGGCAAAGACGCGGACGGCACAGCCTGGGAATCTACCCTGGCGCACCACTATGGCGACATCAAGGGCACCAAGGGCGCTGATGGTGACAACATCGATGTCTTCATCGGCGAGAACCTGGACAGTCCGAAGGTCTACGTCGTCGACCAGGTCGACCGAGACGGCAACTTCGACGAGCACAAAGTGATGATGGGCTTCCGCGACGAAGCCGAGGCCCGTCGAGGCTACCAGGGCAACTACCCCAAGGACTGGAACGGCATTGGCGCCGTCACTGAGCTCACGCCGCAGCAGTTCAAGGAGTGGATCCGCGACGCCGACACCACCCTGCCAGTCGGCGAGGTGGTTAATCGCGACAGCGCCGGCATGGGCACTCAGGCGAACACGGGTTCAGACCGCGCTGGCGACACCGAAGGCGCGCTCGATCAAAATGGAGAGGCAGGCGCTGCGGAGTCGGAGAGGACGCGAGGGCGAAGCGAAACCGTGTACCTGCCGGACAACACCCCGGTGAACACCCGCTTTCGCGTTATAGATGCCGCTGAGTTGCAACCGTCCAACTCGCCTGATGGTCGTGTAAACCCCAACTATCCCGCTGAACTGCAGCCCCGAGACCGAACCAATGCCAACAGCCAAGTCCAGGTGCGCAACATCGCCGCTCGCCTCAATCCTGAGCGGCTAAGCAGTAGTCGAGACGCCAGTACGGGTGCGCCAATTATTGGCCCTGACGGTGTTGTAGAGTCGGGCAATGGTCGCGTCATGGCGATTTCCTACGCGTATCAGCAGGGCAGCGAACGAGCCGATGCCTACCGCGACTTCATTCGCTTCGGTGCGCCGGAGTATGGCATCGACCCAACAGCCGTAGACAAGATGGCCCAGCCGGTATTGGTGCGCGAGCGTGTCAGCGATGTTGACCGGGCCGATTTCGCGCGCCGTGCCAACGAAAGCCAAGTGGCAGGAATGACAGCTTACGAGCAAGCACTGGCCGACGCTGACAGTCTCAACAACGGAGACTTACAGACGTGGGCACCGGATCAATCAGGCGATCCGCTTGCGGCTAGCAACCGCGACTTTCAGCGCGTGTTCGTGCAGAGGATGGGCAATAACGAAGCTGCGCGTTACACGACACGAAGTGGCCAGGCCAGTCCGGAGCTGGGAAGCCGAATGCAGCGTGCCGTCTTCGCCAAGGCTTTCAATGACGCCGATATGGTGGAAATGGTCACGGAGCAGAGCGACCAAATGCGCAACCTGGCTGCAGCGCTTCAGACTGCAGCTCCTGACCTGGCTATCGCTAGAGAGACTGGCAGCAAGGAGGCCGAAGATGCCATCAGCACCATTGTCGACGCAGTTCGCATTGTCCGCCAGGCTCGTCACGATGGTGTTAGTGTCATCGAGCTGACACGTCAGGGGGACGCATTCAGTGATCCGGTGCCAGAGACAACAGCGTTTCTGGCATCTGCCATACAGGCCAATCTGCGCAGTCGCCGAGCACTGTCCGAAGCGATGCGTCATACTGGACACGCAGTCCGTTCCCGTGCCGAGAATGAGCGCAACGTCGCCCTATTCGAGGACACCACTACCAACGAGGACGTCTTCAATGCCGCCTTCCAGAACGAAGATTCAGTTGCGCGCCCCGAAAAACGATCACCTCAAGGGGATGTTCCGTCAGGCGCTAAACGACGCCAACGAGGCGTTGCCGGAGGGAGACAAGCTGAAGCTGCCGCAGGGTCTGAAACAGACCAGCAAGAATCCGAAGTAGATGGTTCTCCCCTGCTCACCACCTACGACGAGCAAGATCTAGCCGACCGCGAGCAGGCTCAGCAACAGGCAGAGCAAGCCGATACCGATGCTCGCCGCCAGGAGCAGGAGCGTGCCCAGGCCGACCGCGACGTTGACGATTTCATCCTGTCCGGCAGCGATCTTCCCGCCGATCAGGCTGTATCCCGGGGCCAGAATCCTCTGTTTTCCTTTGCTGGTTCGCGCGCCAGTAATGCTGATCTTCATACTCTCGAGCGCGCACAGCGCATGCTTGAGAACGGCCAAGACTCTGAGGCCATACGCCAGGAGACCGGATGGTTTGAGGGCGTAGACGGCAAGTGGCGCTTTGAAATCGACGACAGTGATGCACGCTTCCTGCCCTTCGTAGATAAGTCAGCAGGAACCCAGTGGACTAAGTCACTGGAAGAGGTGGTCGATCACCCTCGGCTGTTTGCCGCCTATCCCACGCTGCGAGATGTAACCGTAGTGTCGGTCATAGGCATGGGGCGTAAGCGTGGTCGCTACGCACCGAAGCGCCGAGAGATCACGCTGAATGCTGAACTTGATCCGATGGAGCAATTCAGCACGCTACTCCACGAGGTCCAGCACGGCATCCAACATCTCGAGGGCTTTGCATCCGGTGGCAGTCCGGAGAGCTATCGACTACCACCCCGCCGGGAACAGTGGCTTCGCAACAAGATTCAAGAGCTGACCCACGAATCTGGTGACTTTGCTCGAGAGGTGTTGGAACAATACAAGGCCGGGGAACTCACTTCAGATCAGGTTCAGCAACGCATTCAGCAGCGCGCTGATGAGATTGGGCTCAACGAGCTCCGCAAGAAGCTCAGCGAAGGCAATGAGCGCGGCGCCTATCGCTATTACCAACGCCTCTACGGCGAGACTGAGGCGCGAAACGTGCAGGCTCGTCAGGGTATGTCGGAGATCGAGCGCAGAGACACTTCTCCTGCCGAGACCCAAGACGTGCCAGACAGCGAAGTTGTGGTGGTCTACAACGGTTTGGAAATGGCTGGCGCCCCGGGGCCCGCCAATGCGCGCGCCACGGCCGCCACTAATGGGCCCGCCATCACTCAAGCCAAAGACATCGCTGCAGCGCTTGAAGGCGTCAAAGAACTGTCTGACACCCGAGTGATCCAGGCGACGCAAGAACTGCCGCCGTCAGCCTTGGTCGGTATGGCGCTACGTGGCATCGACCCAGCTGATGTTCGCGGTATGTACATTGGTGGTGATTTATACGTCATCGCTGACAACGTCGGAAGCATAAAGGAAGGCGTGCAAACCGCCGTGCACGAGGCAGTCGGTCACAAGGGAATCCGCGCTGTACTCGGAGAAGAGCTCGCACCCTCTATGCTCTCGCTCTACCACTCCCTGCCAAAGAGTAGGCGTGGACGCGAGGCTCTGGAAGAAGTGAGTCGTGACTATCCTTTTCTCGATCCGGCGAAGCGTGAGGACCGCATCACCATCGGCGAAGAGATGGTGGCCCATCTACTGGAGAAAGGATACCGCCCCAAAGCGTGGCAACGTGCGGTTGCTAAGCTCCGCGAGCTACTGCGCCGTCTATTCCCCAGCATCGCCTGGACCTATGGTGACGTGTTGGCGCTGGGCGAAAAATCGCGAGACCATCTTCGCCGCCAACAGGCCGAACGTAATTTTGCGCAGGCTAAGCGCACGATCACGCGCTACAGCAAGCGGAAAACAGAAAACCCGCTTCTCACTCCCATCCGACATGAGGCTGAAACCTATCGCCGTGACCTGAACAAGGCGATGAGCAGCAAGCATTCTAAGGTGTCTCCGATTCGGATGGGGCGCACGCCGCCGGTACTGGCGAGCCTCGGGGCGCCTGACCTGCCCATATCGATCACTCGTGACGTTGTGAACAAGGCCACCAGCGCCAAGCATCATGTCTCGATGGAGACGATTCAGCGATTGCCAGAGCTGCTTCATGATCCGGTGGCGATCCTCGACTCTCGAACAAGTCAGGATGCTCTGGTGGTGCTGGTTAATGCCGTTGACGCAAAAGGCAAGGCGGTACTGGTGCCGATCCACCTCAGCAAACGTCAGCAATACATTCACGTCAACCGAGTCGCCAGTGTCTATGGCAAGGACGGTGCGCAACGATTCGTGGAGAGGGGTATCGAGGAAGGACGGGTGCGGTACGTCAATACAAGGAAAAGCCCCGAGTGGCTCCAGTCCTCCCGGCTCCAATTGCCAGGTGAGGGAGCTCCATCTCGAGGCTTTGACAAAAGCGTACTCACGCCAGATGACATTGTCAATCAGGCCCAGCGCTACGCCATGGCGCCGTCGCCCAGTCCTGTTGGCGCCTACAGCGACAACGATAGCACCAACTTCTCGCTGCCCGACGAAGCCCTGGTGGGTAAAGCGCTTCGTGTCCTGACCGACAAGATGCGCCCGCTGAACAAGCTCCAGGAGGCGATCACCAAGCATGGCGGTCGTGTCACCCAAGACAACGACGTCTACCTGGCTGAAGAGCTCTTCCACGGCAAGGCCGAACACGACCTTCGCCAGATCCGAGAGCGGTATGTTGAGCGCCTGGCGGAAGGGATGGCGCAGTCCGGAATCAGCCAGGAGGCGCTTGACGAGTACCTCTATGCCCGCCACGCGCCGGAGCGCAATGCTCGCATCGCTGAGCGCAACCCTGGTGATCCTCGCTACTCTGACGGCGGCTCAGGCATGAAGACGCAAGATGCCCTGGATATCCTAGATCGTATCAACAGTGGGCCCAAGCGCGACGAGTTCGAGCGCCTGGCAGGCATCGTCGACGACATGCTCCGCACGCAGCGCGAGGCGATCCGAGAGGGTGGCCTGGAGACGGATGAAACCCTCGACGCTTGGGAGGCAAGCTATCGCTACTACGTGCCGCTGAAGGGCTTCGCTGAAGATGACAAGGCTGACCCTGGTCGACCGCGCACTGGCCGCGGATTCGAGATCAAGGGCAAGGAGTCCAAGACCGCCCTGGGTCGCCTGTCACGCGCTGACTCACCGTCCACTCAGGCGATCGTCGATACCACCCAGGCAATCATCCGTCGGCGCAAGAATGAGGTTGGCAACGCCCTCCTCTCGCTGGTGACCGACAATCCGAATCCCGACCTGTGGCAGGTGTATACCAACGACAACCCCGACACCCAGCGCGTCCGCGTCACCGTGACAGATCCTGCCACTGGTCGTGACAAAGTCGAGGCGCGAGAGCGTCCGATCGCTATGGAGGGTGACGAGCGCTACTTCAAGACCAAGAAGGCGGGCCGCACGTTCTACATCAAGATCAAGGACGAGCGCCTGATGAACGCCATGCGCAACGTCGGCCCGGAGAAGAACGGGATGATCGTGAACGCCATGGGCGCCGTGACTCGACTGATGGCCAGCCTGGTCACCAGCTACAACCCTGAATTCATGCTGACGAACTTCGCTCGTGACGTGCAGACCGCCCTGCTCAATCTCCAGGCCGAGCAGAGCAAGGCAGACGGCAAGATCCGTGGCAAGCGCATTGTCCGTCAGACCATGCGCGATCTGCGCCCTGCCATGGCAGCGGCTTACCGTGGCCTCTCCAGCCGCCAGGGCAAGACCCCGAAGTCTCGCCAGTGGGACCGGTACTTCCAGGAGTTCATGGAGGACGGCGCCAAGACCGGGTACTTCGACATGAAGGACATCCAGGGTCAGGCCAAGGAGATCGCCTCCATGATGCGTCGTGCGCGCGGCGGCACCATTGGCTCGGCGCTAGTGTTCCGGAAGAAGACCGCCGACTTCGTCGAAAATATCAACGGCGCAGTGGAGAACGCGTCACGCCTGTCGGCATACGTCAATGCCCGACGCGCCGGTGTCAGCCGCAAGAAGGCGGCCAGCCTGGCGAAGAACATGACAGTAAACTTCAACCGCCGGGGCGAGCTCGGCTCAATGTTCAACGCCTTCTACATGTTCTTCAATGCCAGCGTCCAGGGTAGCCGAAACTTCGCTCGGACCATGGGCGGTCTGCGCGAAGTGGATGAGGACACCAGCCGCTCCAACGTCTGGGCCCGAATGAATACGGCGCAACGCACCGCCCTGGCGATGGCGGCCGGCTCGTTCTTGCTGGCGATGGTCAACCGCTCGCTCTCTGAGGAGGACGACGACGGTGAACTGTTCTGGGACAAGATCCCGGCTTACGAGAAGGAACGGAACCTGATCTTCATGACTGGCGACAAGGACTACGTGAAGATCCCGCTGCCCTACGGCTACAACGTCTTCTCGGTGCTGGGCACCCAGGCAGAGGCGACTCTTCGAGGCGACAAGCCGGCTATTCAATCTGGATTAGATACCGTCCTAGCCATCCTTGGCAGCTTCTCACCAATTGGGCTTGAGGGCTCCGAGGAGGCTACCAACGCCACGCTCAAGAACGTCACGCCGACCTTGTTCAGATCACTCGTGCAAATTGGGGTAAACGAGGACTTCGCCGGCCGCCCGGTCTACAAGGATAATCTGCCGTTCGGCACGCCGAAGCCGGATAGCGCCCTCGCTTTTCGGTCAAATCCTGAAGTCTATCAAAGCATTACTAAATTCTTGAATGAAGCATCTAATGGGAGTGAATATCGCAGCGGTGCTGTAGACATCAGCCCCGAAGTGCTGCAGCACATAGTCAACTTCTATGGTGGCGGCGCCTGGGGCTTCGCCGAGAAGACCGGCGACTTCGTTCATCGTCTGACCACTGGCGAGGACGTCGAGCGTTACCGCGTACCGTTCGCCGGCCGCTTTGCCAGCAACGTCAGCGAGTATGGCGACATCCAGAGCTTCTACGAACGCCGCGATGAGGTCGGCCAGTACGCCAAAGAGTTCGATAATCTTCCTCTGGACGAGGTCGAAGACTTTTACGTCGAGTATGGGCCGATGATCGAGTTGTTCGATCTGGCCAAGGACGTCGATGAGAACCTGAGCGCCCTGCGAGAAGTTCGCGATATCATCGAAGACGACAAGTCGCTGACTGCGGTAGAGCGCCAGGAGAAGCTGAAGGAGTTGGAAGAAGTGATGGACGCGGAGGTTGACTACTTCAACCTGGAGTATCGATTGGCGAAGGAAGCCATGTAGCGCTGGCCGGGGAGGCGCCACGGATGGCGCTCCACTCACACAAAACCTCTTTGGGAATATCAAAATCTATCGCGGGGATGGCCTAGGCTCGGCAATTAACGCCGCGTCTCCCTGTCCTCTATGGTGAGTACCGTATAGTCCTGCAAAACAAAAGAACCAGAAGGCACTCAGCTTATCTAGGGAAGATCAGAGGAGTCTTCTGATGAATTATCATTAATGCGCCGGACAACACGCCCCCATTCATAATAACTCACGCCTTCTTTAACAGCGCAGACATCAAGTATTAAATCAATAGCATCGGCCGTCCGGATTTCAGGTATGTTTTCAAGTAGACATTGATTGTAGTCATCAACATCCCCCGCGCTTGCAGCCTCAGACAAAAAAGTGAGAGCCAGAAAAAACACTTGCAATCTTTTCATAATCACTCCTCAAGATCTTTTATAATCAGTAATAGAACAAAGCATTATTTATGTAAATAATATATGCGCATGACATTGGAAAAATACAGGACCTATAGATAAAAATACTCGGAAATTAGCACCCAGGTACTGAGTTTCTGATCCCCATGTTGCTTTGACATCAGTAGTTGCCGAATAAGGACTGACGGGTCTCCCACTGATCAAGTAGCTCTTTTTTCTGATCTTCGGACAGCAGCTGGAACATTCGCTGCCCCGCTTGCTCAAGATCTTGGATGTCGCTTCTTGCGCTCAGATACAGCCCTAAAGATAGAGTTGTGCTTACGAATAGAACCGCAATAACGTCGTTCTTGGTTATCATCCGGTCTCAAAGGCTCCATCTTCGCCCATTGGCATGCTCATGCGGGGATAGTAGTCGAGGCGGGAGGGATCTGCGAGTGCCTCAAGGAGAGATATCCGGTGTGACCGGATTGTGTGCGAGAGGGGGCAATCAGTGTGACCAGAGGGGTAATTCTGTCAATTGGGCAGGGGGTTGGTCACAGTGCGCTCGGCGTGATTTCCCTTCTGCGTCAATAGGTTGTGTGGTGTGTCAGTAGCTCGGGTAGGTCTTGAAAACCGGCAAGGGTTAACGCCCTTCCAGGGTTCGAATCCCTGTCCCTCCGCCACCTCGAATCCAGAAGGGGATCAGTCGACAGACTGATCCCCTTCTTCGTTTTTTCCCTCTTCCCTCTTCCTTCAACAGCTCCCTGCCTTTCGGCACGCCAATCCTTCGACGGTCTCGAGGCGCTGCCCCGCCATGGTTCTTCACACCAGTGACTGCACATCTGGTTCTGCACACCAGCCCCAGCAGCAAGGTCTGTTCACCGGTTGTCGTGAAAAGGTCACCGATTGTCGTTGATGGATTGGCGACAACGCCGCAAATCGTGCACCCTGCTTGCATCTGTTGCTCCAGGCAGCACGACAGGGACGAACCAGACACGATGCATCAAGGCGCCAGAGCACTTCAGGTGGCGCAACGTGCATGTCGGAGGAGCTAGCATGAGGTCTCTTTCCAGCACCGGTTTTGCGATTTTCGGCGCGGCCCTGGTCGCCATCAGCTACGGACTCGCCCGTTTTGCCTTCGGCCTGTTTGTCCCCCAGATTCGCGATGAGCTGTCGCTGACGCCTGATGCCATCGGCATCATCGGCGCCCTTCCCCTCATCAGCTTCCTGCTGTCCACGGCGGTGGCGCCTTACGCCACCGATCGTCTTGGCGCCCGCTACGCAGCGGTACTGTCCGGGCTTTTCGGTATCGTCGGCCTGGCACTGATCAGCCGAGCGGCCGATGCGACCATGCTCAGCATCGGGGTGTTCGCCTGCGGCATCTGTACCGGCCTGATGATGCCCGCACTCACCGCCGGGATGCAGGCGCTGGTGAGACGCTCACTGCATGCTCGTGTCAGTTCGGTCATGAATGCGGGAACCAGTATCGGCGTGATCGTCGCCGTACCAACGGTACTGTTCATGGCCGACGCCTGGCGACTGGCCTATCTGTCCTTCGCCCTGCTGACGGTCATCGGCGTGTGCGCTACCTGGCTGTACCTACCCTCGGTGTCGCGCATCACGCCTTCCAACGCCGCCGACCCACCTGCATTGCGTGAACTGCCGTGGTCACGGCTCGTGAGGCTCACCCTGTTTTCCTACGCGATGGGCTTCATCTCGGCCGCCTACTGGATCTTTGCTCCGGACCTGGTGGTGACGCTTGGCGGTCTGTCGCCAAGCGCCACGGGGTGGCTGTGGCTCGCCGTCGGCATCGCCGGTCTCGGCGGTGCGGTGGTGGCGGATCTGGCCGACCGCAACAATCCGCCCATCACCCAGGCCTTGATGCTGACCATGCTGGCGGCAAGCCTGGCATTGCTTGCCGCCAGCCCCGCCCAACCCGTGCTGGCGGCATTCTCCGCTCTGGTCTTTGGCCTCGCCTACATGAGCTTGACGGGTCTTTACCTGATGACCGGCATTCGCCTGCTGCCCGGACGCCTGGCGATGGGGCCGGTGCTGCCTTTCATGGCCGTGTCGCTTGGCCAGGCCACCGGCTCGCCTGTCATCGGCGCTCTGCTCAATGTCTTCAGCTATGCCGAGGGGTTCGCCATTTTCGCGTCAATCGGCATTCTTGTTGCCCTGCTGTCGCCCTTGTACCCAGGCCATATTCATCAGGTGGGCGATGAAGAGGTGGAAGATCCACCGGGCCTCCAGTCCGCCTACGATCTGCAGCTGCAGAACAAAGCGGGCGAGCCACTGGAGGACCCTGAATACTTGGCTGGAGAAGACCCACGAGATGAGCCGACCGCTGGTCTTGGACACAGTCATAAAGAAGAGCGGGGCTGACCCAAGACGCACAGCGGCAACATACGCTATGCCAGGCATGAGTCATGCCCCTGCCAGGACCATGCGGCAATCCTGACAGGGGTCAGTCACCCCAGATAACGTCGCGTCATCTCCCCTCAGTGTTATCGCAGCCGATAGCTCGGCCTGCTGTGATAGGCGCTCAACGATTTCTGAACGAGTCGCTACCGAAACACAGCAACGATTGTCGCCAGGGACACGCCCGTCGAGCCAGCGTTTCCATGCGCAGCAATCCGCTATCGAGGAAGGTGTGTCATGCAGAGGTCCATGCAAAGGTCCATGCAAGTCATGGTCGGCGTCCTCGCCGGCCTGGTGCTGCTCTCTCCCGTATCGGGCCCGGTTGGGGCAAGCCTGCCCGAGACCGGTCGGCCCGAGACGGACGGAGCGTTATTACCCTTCGCCCCCGCCCCCATGCCGAGCGATGTACCACCTCGCCTCCAGGACGCCACCATGCAGTGGCCGGACGAGCCGTCCCACCTGCCGGAAGACGCCCCCAATGTTCTGATCGTCATGCTGGACGATGTGGGCTTCGGGGTGTCCGAGGTCTTCGGTGGCGAGATCAGGATGCCAGCGCTGTCGCGCCTGGCCGATGAAGGCATCGAGTACACCGGCTTTCATACCACGTCCATCTGTTCTCCCACGCGGGCGTCCCTGCTGACCGGTCGCAATCATACCCGGGTGGGCTCCGGTACCATTGCCGAACGGGCGGTGGCCTTCGACGGCTATACCGGCGTGATTCCGAAGAATGCCGCCACCATGGCCGAGGTGCTCAAGCAGTACGGCTACCACACCGCCGCCTTCGGCAAGTGGCACAACACCCCGGCGGTCGAGACGACAGCGATCGGCCCCAAGGATCGCTGGCCCACCGGCTATGGTTTCGAGCACTTCTACGGCTTTCTGGGGGGCGAGACGTCTCAGTGGGAGCCACGACTGACCGTGGACACCCTGCATGTCGAGCCCCCCGAAGACGATCCCGACTACCACCTGACCGAGGACCTGACCGACCAGGCGCTCGCGTGGCTCGCCGACTACCGGGCCTTCGATCCGGACAAGCCGTTTTTCATGTACTGGGCGCCGGGTGGGGCCCACGGCCCCCATCACGTTGCACCGCAATGGGCCGATCGCTACGACGGCCAGTTCGACGATGGCTGGGATGCCTACCGCGTGCGCACCCACCAGCGACAGCTCGAGATGGGCATCATTCCGCCGGGCACAGCACTCACGCCACGCAACGACAGCCTGCAAGGGTGGGACGAGATTCCCGAGAGCCAGCGCGACTTCCAGACTCGCCTGATGGAAATCTACGCCGGCTTCGTGGAGCACACCGACAGCCAGGTCGAGCGACTGCTCGAGGGCATGGCGGAAATGGGGCTTAGAGACAATACCCTGGTCATCTACATCGTCGGCGACAATGGCTCCAGTGCCGAAGGCCAGCACGGCTCGATCAGCGAACTGCTGGCCCAGAACAATATCGGCAGCAGTGTCGCCCAGCAGCTGGAGGTACTGGATCGCATGGGCGGCCTCGACGTTCTCGGCAGCCCCCAGACCGAAAACATGTACCACGCCGGCTGGGCCTGGGCGGGCAGCACACCCTTCAAGGGCACCAAGCTGCTCGGTGCCTATTTCGGCGGGACCCGCAACCCCATGGTCATCTCCTGGCCCGGCCATATCGCACCGGATGAGCAGGTACGTCACCAGTTCCACCACGTGGTGGATATTGCCCCTACCCTCTACGACATTCTGGACATCCCGCTGCCGGACGTCGTCAACGGCTACCCGCAGATGCCGATGGACGGTATCAGCCTGGCCTACACCTTCGACGACGCCGATGCCCCCGGACGCAAGCACCACCAGTTCTTCGACAATAACGGCAGTCGAGGGCTCTACCTGGATGGCTACTTTGCCGGTACCTTTGGCCCGCTGGTTCCCTGGGATACCTCCAGCGCGGCACAGCGGATCGCCGACTGGGATTCCGCCGAAGATGTGTGGGAACTCTACGACCTGCGAAGCGATTTTTCCCAGGCCAGAGATCTGGCCCACGCTCAGCCTGAGCGACTGGCCATGATGAAACAACGCTTCATGGATATCGCCGAGGACAACAAGGCCTTCCCCACCGGTGCGGGCAACTGGCTTCGCGTCCACCCCGAGGACCGGGTCAAGACGCGCTACGATCACTGGACCTTTACCCAAACAACTCAACGCATGCCGGAATTTTCGGCCCCCGGCGTTGGTCGCCAGAGCACCCGGGCCAGCCTGCGTATCGACACCGGCCAGGGCGATGCCGAGGGCGTGCTGTATGCCATCGGAGGTGCCGGCGGCGGGCTTAGCGTCTATCTTGATCAGGGCAGGCTGACCTACGAGTACAATATGCTGCTGATGGAGAATACCCGCATTCACACAGCCGCCCTGGCCCCGGGCAGCCACGACATCGTCATCACCACCCGGATCCCGGTGCCCGGGAAAGCGGCGCAGGTGACGATCGAGGTGGATGGGCAAACCGCGGCGGAAGGTCAGGTGCCCGCGACGGTTCCCCTGGCCTTCAGCGCCAGCGAGACCTTCGACGTGGGCCGCGATCTGGGCTCCTCCGTCTCACGCCACTACGCAGAGCGACGCCCTTTCGCCTTTGGCGGCAAGATAGAAGCCTTTACGATCGAGCTGCTCTAATTGGTGAGGCTTTCGAACTTTACGTCGGCAATCAGGGTCATACCCGTGAACTATGCCGAGATGGATGGACATGAAGCATTATCGTGTGGAGAGTTATCAGACAAGAACGATGAAGCGCACTCGCTGGGCGGTGGTGGCATTTTCGGATTCCTCTCCCAACGCCTCACGGCGGGTGGTCTCTCGCCACGATGGACAGGACGAAGCCAGGGCCGCCGCCGCGGCCCTGGCCTTTGAAGACAAGCTCGGTCGAACGCCCACCAACGTCTGACCCACCTGTTGATCTGATTTTTAACGCCGTATTAGCGAGCGCAGGCACTTTTCGCACAAGCCCTAGGCGCTGTCCGAAAAGTCGACGAGCGAAGGTTAGACAAGGCAAAAATCGGTGAGAAAGCGCAGTTTACGGGGTGTAAATGAGCATGTTGATCCGATTTTTAACGCCGTATTACCGAGCGCAGGCACTTTTCAGACAAGCCCTAGCAGCGGCTGGGCGAAACGCCTCTGTAAACCTCCTTGGCCTGCACCATCTCGGCACGCAACCCTTCGATACGTGACTGATGCCCCGGATGGGTGGACAGGATCTCCGGCGGTTGATCACCGCCAACCGATGCCATATTGCGCCAGAGGGCGACGCTCTCGCCGGGATCGAATCCGGCGCGCGCCATGATGGCCAGCCCCATCACGTCGGCTTCGGACTCATGGGCACGGCTGAACGGCAAGGCGATGCCGAGCTGGCTGCCGATGCCCAGCGCCTGGAGCAAGGGTTCCTGCCCCACGTCGCCCTCGCTCATCAGTCCTACCACCAGCAGCACGGCCTTGATGCCCAACTGCTGGGTCAATCGCTCGTTGCCGTGGTCGGCGAGCACATGGGCGATCTCGTGACCGACCACCGCGGCCAGCTGGGCAGGCGTCTGAGCGACCTGCAACAGCCCCGAGTGCACGCCAATGCGCCCTCCCGGCAAGGCAAAGGCATTTGGCGAGGGATTGTCGAACACGACCACCTGCCAGTCGTCAGGCATCTCGACCTTGGGGTAGACAAGCCGCGCCGACTTGATCAAGGCGTCGCTGACACATTGAACCTCGGCCTTGATGGCGGCATCGGTGGAAAGCGGTAGCTGGCTTCGCATCTGCTCAAAGGCGTCACCCCCCATGTCGCTCATCACGAAGCCAGGCACCAAGGCAAGTTGGCTACGCCCGGTGGGTGTCTCGTCGCAGCCCCCCAGCCCGACGGCCAGCAATAGCGTCAGTACCACGGGAAAATAGGATCGTTTCATCGAGCCTGACCTTTTCATGAAAAGCTGCTGGGCGACCATCGCCCTATCGTCTGAATGATGCCGTTTGTCACGGTGTTTGACTACGGCCGACGTCAGACGCATCTGGAATTCGCCATAAAGCGCATCCTGCTGTCTGACCAGCCGCCCCACTCCTATAGTGAACGAGCCAGCGACGGCACAACGCCGAAGGAAGCCTCAAGAAAGGAGACGCGGCCGTGGATTACCTGCACAACACTCTGGAAGGGCTGAAAGCCACCAGTCCCGCCCAGGCGGAGTTCTATGCCGCTGCAGAGAAGATCCTGGCGTCCCTGAGGCCCCTGCTCGAGTCAGACGCCCGCTACCTCGAGCACGCCATCATCGAGCGACTGGTGGAGCCCGAGCGCCAGCTGATGTTTCGCGTCTGCTGGACCGACGACAACGGCAAGATCCAGGTCAACAAGGGGTATCGTGTCCAGTTCAACTCGGCTCTCGGCCCCTACAAGGGGGGCCTTCGCTTTCACCCCAGCGTCAACGCCAGCATCATCAAGTTTCTCGGGTTCGAGCAGATCTTCAAGAACGCTCTGACCGGGCTCGCGCTTGGCGGCGCCAAGGGTGGCGCCAACTTCGATCCACGCGGACGCTCCGACGGGGAAATCATGCGCTTCTGCCAGGCGTTCATGACCCAACTGGTGGATCATCTTGGGCCCACCGTGGATGTCCCTGCGGGCGATATCGGCGTCGGCGCCAGAGAGATCGGCTACCTCTATGGCCAGTACAAGCGACTGACGCGACGTCACGAAGGGGTGATTACCGGCAAGGGGCTGGACTGGGGCGGATCGCTGGGCCGCAAGGAGGCCACCGGCTACGGCGCCGCCTACTTTGCCCAGCACATGCTGGCAGCCCGGGGTGAAGAACTACGCGGCAAGACCTGCCTGGTCTCCGGTGCAGGCAATGTCGCCATCTATACCATCGAGAAGCTCCATCAGCTGGATGCCCTGCCGGTCACCTGCAGCGATTCCGGTGGCTGCCTCCACGACCCGGACGGCATCGATCTGGAGGCTCTCAAGCGCTTGAAGGAGGTCGAGCGCGTCTCGCTTGAAGGCTACCTGAAGGATCACCCCCGGGCCCGCTTCATTGCGCTGGACGACTACCCCGCCGACGGCCACGCCGTCTGGCGCATCCCTGGCCAGGTCGCCTTTCCCTGCGCGACCCAGGGCGAGGTCACCCTGGCCGACGCCGAGGCGATGCTCGCCAATGGGCTCGAGTGTCTATGCGAGGGGGCCAACCTGCCGACCCTGCCGTTGGCGGTGGACCGTCTGCTGGAGGCCCGCATCGCCTACGCCCCCGGCAAGGCGGCCAACGCCGGCGGCGTATCCACCAGTCAACTGGAAATGGCGCAGAACGCCAGCATGCAGATCTGGCCGCTGGAGAAGGTCGATGCCCACCTCCAGGCGATCATGGCCAATATCCATCGCTGCTGTGCGTCCACCGCAGAGGAATTCGGCGAGCCCCACAACCTGGTGCTGGGCGCCAACATTGCGGGATTCAGGCGCGTCGCCAATGCCATGATCGACCAGGGGGCCTGGTAAATCCTGGGACAGGTTTGTCCGGGGGACGGTTGGCAACAAGGCCCCTGCCGATCTAACCGCCGGCAGATCAGCACAAAAGCGCATATTACATGCAAGACCGACTACACTATGCCGAAATAGCAATCGAGCCCGCGTTGCAGGGGCTCTCTCATCGGCTGGGGGAATGTCGGGATGCATCAGGGAAGAGTCAGGATTCGGGGCGGCGAGCTCTGCGAACAGAATGGCCTGAGGGTGAACGTTCCGTTAGCCAGCAGATCCGTTGGTGCCGCGCTGCTGATCGGCACACTGGCGATCAGCCCCGGCGTCCTGGCCGAGCAGGAACTCGGACAGGCCGCCTCCGACCCCACTGCGCCACTGATGAACTTCCAGCTACAGAATTCCTGGAGCCCGGAAATCCACGGCACCAATGATTCACAGAACATCGTCCAGTTCAGAACGGCGCTGCCCTACCGGCTGGCGGGCCACCAGCACATCTTTCGTCTGACGGTGCCCTCACTGACCGAGGATCCTGGCGGTTCCACCGGCCTGAGCGATTCTACGGTGTTCGACCTCACCACCTTCGAACACTCCTGGGGTCGTTCTGGCTTTGGTGTGGTCGCCCTTCTGCCGACCGGCGGCGAGCATCGTGGCGCCGAACAGTGGGGTCTGGGTCCAGCGGTCGGGTTTGCGGCCTCGCGAGGCTCCTTCCTGTATGGCGCCTTCAACCAGAACATCTTCAGTGTCGCCGGTGAGGACGATCGCGAGGACGTCAACCTGAGCATCCTGCAGCCCATCATCAATCTCGGGCTCGGCCAGGGCTGGTCAGTGGGCACTTCGGAGATGAACATCACCTACGACTGGGAGCACAGCGACTGGAGCAGTCTGCCCGTGGGGGGCCGACTCAGCAAACTGGTAAAGCTGGGAGACTCCCCGCTGCAGATCAGTGGTCTGTATGAGCACAACTTCGCCGACGACTACGCCGTGCCTGAAGACCAATTTTCGCTGCAGTTCAAGTTGCTGGTGCCCTGACGGGCTCTTCCAGGGCATCTTGGCAAGGGGCTTTCTCGACAGACCCCGCTCGATAATTTCCGCCCGGTTATTTCCGCTCGATGCTTTCCGCTCGATTCTTTCCGATACTGGAACGCTGCGCCTCAGTAGAGGCGCAGACCCACACGGGTGATATGGTTGCCTTCCATCTCGCTCACCACCCAGTGGATGCCATGCCAGTCGACGTCGTCGCCTACCACCGGATGCCCGCCCAAGCGTAGTCCCATGAATTCACCCAGTGTCAGCGAGGCCTCGCCGGGGCTCAGGGTCAACGCATAGGCATCGGCCACATCGCCCATCCTGGCGTCTGCATCCAGGGTGAAGGTGCCGAAGAAGGCGCGCTGCTGGCGATGCTTGGCATCGCCGTTGAACAGCCGGTTCAATGCTGGCAGATCGTCGCTCTTGCCGATGACACAGATGATGTCGTCGATGCGCAACTGTGTACTGCCCTTGGGGTGCAGCATCACGTGCTGGCGGAACAGGGCAGAGATCAAGGCACCTGAGGGAAAGCGCAGCAGCCGGATCGGGATGTCCTCGAGATCGGCATTTTCGACCTTGTAGACGAACATCTCGAAGTCGTTTTCAGGCAGGATGCCAAGTGGCCCCCGATGATTGGGAGTGGCACTGTCCGGCACCATGACCTTCATGCGGCGAGCCATCCAGGGCAAGCTTCCGCCCTGAATCAACAGCGACAGCAACACCACCGCGAAGGCCACATTGAAGTAGAGGCCGGCTTGCTCGACGCCACCGATGACAGGAAAGATCGCCAGCACGATGGGCACGGCACCGCGAAGCCCCACCCAGGAAATGAATCCCACCTCGCGCCAGCGGAAATGGAAAAACGGCTTGAGCGTCACCACCACCGCCAACGGACGCGCCACGAAGATCAGCGCAAGGGCCACGATCGAAGCTGGTAACAGCACTTCCAGTAGTGCCGAAGGTGTCACCAGCAAGCCAAGCACCAGAAATAGCCCGATCTGACTTAGCCAGGCCAGTCCGTCATGCACCGGCAAGATGAAGTTGAGGTGCCGCCCCGGTTGATTGCCGATCATCAATCCGGCCAGATAAATCGCCAGGAAGCCACTGCCCCCCAGGGCACTGGTCAAGCCAAAGACACAGAACCCCAACGCCAGGGCCAGCAGCGAGTAAAGGCCCGGCGCAAGATCCACATAGCGCAGCAAGCGACCGATCAGCCAGCCCGCGCCAAGCCCGATGGCGATGGCCATGGCGAACTGTTGAACGAAGAACAGCAGCATGTCCAGGGGGCCACCGAGGTCCCCCACCAGCGCCTCGACCAGCACCAGGGTGAGAAAGATCGCCATGGGATCGTTGGTGCCGGACTCGATTTCCAGGGTGGCGCCGACCCGTTCATTGAGGTTGAGCCCTCTGCCACTGAGCATCGAGAAGACCGCCGCAGCGTCGGTAGAACCGACGATGGCCCCGACCAGCAGGCCCTGCAGCAACGATAGATCGAAGACCCACATCGCCAGCAGACCGACCAGACCGCTGGTGATGAAGACCCCGACGGTAGCGAGCCCCAGGGCGGGTTTGAAACCGACACGAAAGGTCTTGAGCCGTGTCCGCAGGCCACCATCCAGCAGGATCATCGCCAGGGCGAGATGGCCGATGACAAAGGCCAGCGAGTAGTTGTCGAAGTCGATACCCAGCAGGCCGTCTTCACCCGCCAGCATGCCGAGTATCAGGAACAGCACCAGCAGTGGCACACCGGCCAGAGCGGAAAGCCGACTGGCCAGCACACTCAGCGCAATCAGCGTTCCACACAGAAGAAAGAGACTATTGATCGAATCCATGCGCATCCCTTGCAACGTTCATCATGATTGTCTCACGCCCGGCCCCACGCCGCGATCTGTCGAGTGTAACGTGATTCATCGAGGGCACTTCGAATTACCAAGATGTTGATGGATGCCGCTGGTGAACGAAGCTCGCCCTTGGATACACTAGCGCGCTGGTACGAATGCCTGACCCATGGAGATTGTTGATGCCCAAGTCGTCGCCCAGGCAACACTGGCTAATCCGGCTTGCGGGCTTGAGCTTGCTGCTGGCAAGCCTCGGCGCGTTGTCCCCTGCCCTGGCCGAGCCGGAGGCGCCCGCTGAAGCCGCAGCGCAGCAACAGACAGCGCCGCCCCTCGCCCAGGAGCAACAGGTCGAGACTTCTTCCGAGCAGGTCGACGGAACGCCCCCCACAAGCGCCGAAGCAACGGTGGTGCGCGATATCCTCGAGCGCTACCGTGGATTGCCTGGTGGACCCGGTATCGACACGCCCGCGATGCCGGTGGCACCGTCGGCCACGGCGGCTCCTGCCGACCCGATCGCGCCGCCGCCGGTCACCGAGCTGACTCTAGTGCTGGAATGGTCACCCGGGCCGCAGCACGCTGCCTTGCTGGTGGCTCAAGAGAGGGGGCTGTTCTCGCGGCGCGGACTGAACGTCGTGCTGCAGACTCCCGCCGATCCCGACGTGCCTGCCAAGCTGGTGGCGGCATCCCAGGCGGATCTGGCACTGACCGACCAGCTGACCCTGCATCGACTGGTGGACCAGGGGCGCCCCATCATCAGGGTAGCCACCTTGAGCGAATTGCCACTGTCGGCGCTGCTGGTACGCGAAGATGCGGACATCGACTCGGTGCTGGGACTGATCGATCACCGGATCGGCTACGCGCAGCGCTCGGGACAAGACGTCTTGCTCAGGGCCATCCTTCAACACGAAGGGTTGAACCTGTCCCATGTCGAGGCCAAGGACGTGCACTTCAGCGTGATACGCGCGATGAACGAAGGCTGGATCGATGCCTTCATCGGCGGCGCGGCACTGTCCCTGCCGCGAGAGCTCGCCGACCTCGGCATCGCTACCCGCGCCATGCCGACCGAGACACTGGGTATCCCGGTGCACGACGGCCTGGTCGTCGTGGCCAACCAGGACCACTTTCAGGCACAGAAGGACGCCATTCGCGCCTTCGTCGACGCACTGGAAGACGCCACGCGCTGGATCATCGACCATCCCGCCGCGAGCTGGGAGATCATGACTCGACTCGAGCCGACCATGGACAGCCCCGCCAATGCCGAGGCCTGGCCCGACATCAGGCGCCGACTCAGCCTGCGCCCCGGCGCCATGGACCACGGCCGCTATCGTCGCCTGGAGCGCTATCTACATGACCAGCAGATCGTCGAACGCTTGACCCCGATCTCGCGCCTGGGCAAGGACCCCGGCTAAACCACAGACGCCTGGGCAAGGACCCCGACTAATCAGCGGCGCCCCGGCTAAACCACAGACGCCTAGGCAAGGACCCCGGCTAAACCACAGACGCCTGGGCAAGCACCCCGGCTAAACCACAGACGCCTGGGCATGGACCCCGGCTAAACCACAGACGCCTAGGCATGGACCCCGGCTCATCACTGGCGCCTGGGCATGGACCCCGGCCAATCACCGGCGCCTGGGCAAGGACCCCGGCTAATCAGCGGCACCTGGACCAGGACCCCGGCCAATCACCGGCGCCTTGATTGCACTGGCTAGTCGTCCAGAGAGGCCAGAAACTCGGCCACTTGCTCCTGAAACTCCTGCGCCCGCTCGGTGTGAAGCCAGTGACCAGCGTCCAGGGTCTTGACTTCGGCCCTGGGCAGGACGGCGCGCAGCGACTCAAGCAGGTCATCGGCGACGTAGTCGGAGCGACTACCGCGCAACACCAGCGTCGGCACATCGATGCTTCCTTCGCCACCCGGGGGTGCCATGATCTGCCCGTAGCCGGCTTCGATCGCATCGAGATTGACCCGCAATCGAAGTACGCGATCGTCGCCGCGCACCAGATTGGTAGCCAGAAACATGCGGGTGGGCTTGTCGTCGATCACCTCAGCCATCAAGGCATCGGCCTCTCGCCGGTCGGTGGGCTCGCCCTGCTCGACACGCCGCAGTGCGCTGAAGACGCTATCGTGACGGTGTTCATAGGCGACCGGCGCGATATCGGCAACGATCAGCGACGCCACCAGCTCAGGATGCAGCCTGGCCAGGGTCATCACCACCTTGCCGCCCATGGAGTGGCCAAGCAGGTGCCCTCTGGTGACGCCGCAGCGGTCCATCACCGCTGCCACGTCCTCGGCCATCTGGGCATAGTCCATACCCTCGGCATGGGGAGAACGGCCATGATTGCGAAGATCCAGGGCGATCACACGGCGCTCGCCCGACCACTGTTTGACATGGGAGCGCCAGTTGTCGGCGCTACCCAGCAGGCCATGAACGATGACCAATGGCTCTCCCTGACCACCACTGTCCGTATATTCCAGGGAAACCGTCATAGCTGCACTCCTTTGAGCGATCGAAGGTTGGTAGAGAGCCGGTAGAACGTCGTGCTTCACGACACCAGCATAGTACTGAACGTGCCAGGCGGGGCGCGGAGCCAGGCAGCAAGCACAGCCAGAGCAAACCAGGGCGGGGCTAGATCGGAACCAGATCGTAACACCGGCCCAGCAGGCTCAACCGCCGGGGATCGAGGCCCTTATCAGCGCCCCTCTCCCCGAGCGACCTGCTCCGGCCAGACGTCCTGACTGCCGGTCACCGCCACCAGTCGCTGGCTCAGATAACGCAGCAGCACACCGTACAGGGGCAGGAAAAAGGCCAGACTGATCGCAAGTTTGATGGCGTAGTCGACCGCTGCGATTTCTGGCCAATGCTGCGCCATGAACGGGTCAGGGCCAGCCTCGAAGGCGATGGAGAAGAACGCCACGGTATCGACCAGATTACCGACCAGGGTCGACGCCGCCGGCGCCACCCACCAGTGCTTGAGTCGCCTGAGCCGGTCGAAGACCTGCACGTCGAGCAATTGTCCGAGCAGGTAGGCCATGAAACTGGCCAGTGCGATCCGGGCGACGAACAGATCGAAACCATCGAACGCGGCAAGGCCAGCGAAGCCGCCCTGCGGGAAGACCACCGAGACAACGTACGACACCACCAGCGCGGGCAGCATCACGCGCATCACGATAGCGCGCGCCGGCCCCTTGCCGAACAGGCGTACCGTCAGATCGGTGGCCAGGAAGATGAAGGGAAAGCTGAAAGCGCCCCAGGTCGTGTGCAAGCCAAACACCGTAAACGGCAACTGGACCAGGTAGTTGCTGGCGGCGATAACGACGATATGGAAAACGACCATCAACGCCAGCAGACGACGGCGCTGTTCGAAGGACAGAGTGAACATCATGATTCCTTTTTCGCAAGGGGTGAGGGAACCCTGGGAACAACCACAATACGGCTACAGGCACGCCTGGCTGCGATACCTCTGGATGGCGCAAGATTTCGAGCCTATGGCGAAAAGTCTCGCGCCACCGCGTGGGGTGCAAATTTGGCGGCAGAAATTATACGAGACAAGCCTGCGCCTTGCCAGCACTCCCTTGCTCGCCCCCTTCCCCTTTACCCACAGGCCACCCGGCGTAGACGGACAAAATCAGATAACTGCAGATCCAGGCACCAGATGTGCCATACAGGATACCTAGAGAAACCTGATATTGCACAATATTGTCAGTCTGCTAAATACAAATACAAGAAACAACGCGACGGACACATTTTGAAAAACTCATTATCTAATTCTGCCGAAACGGTCACAAACACGCGTTTAAGACGCGTTTACTTCAACAATGCGCTATTATTGAGAAGTTTCTTAATCACTAACGGAAAGAAAGGCTTCGGCTTTCATCGGCGACCAAATGAAAGGAGTCCTGCGCCCCGGACCAACACTATTCCGTGGAGCCGGATACGCCGAATCCGACTAGCGGATCTCTTCGATGAGGATGACAAGCCATCCATGCACAACACCTCGATCCCTATTGCCGTCCATCTCGGGTGGCGCCTAGCGCCACGACGTCCAACGGGTGAAATTCGTGTCAGTCACCGCTGCAAGGGAGAGTGCTGATGAACAGCTCACAACGTGTTGCCGGCCGCCTGCTTGAGGGTGGAGATGCCGTGGTAGACAGAGCGAGCGGCCTGCTGAAAGCCATCGCCAACGACAATCGCCTAAGAATCCTGTGTCTACTTGAAGGCAACGAGCTGTCCGTGACAGAGCTCAATCAACGCCTGAGCCTGAGCCAGTCGGCCCTATCCCAGCACCTTGCCATCCTCAGGCGAGCCGAGCTGGTCAGTACTCGGCGCTCCTCCCAGACCATCTACTACTCGCTGCAAGGCGACAGCGCGAGCATCATGATCGCCGCCATCGTCAAGATGAACGCAGCCAACGACGACTGAAGCGCGACCACAGACTTGGGTCAGGCGCTTCGCACCCGATAGCCCTCGCTGGAGGGCGTCGGGCTCGCTCGATGGACAGAACGACTTGGACAGGCGGAGCTGGGGCGGCTCAGGTCAGGCAGTATTGCGATCCAATATTGCGACCCAATGTTACGAACCGCGACGCGCGCTTCGCCTACCGATGCTCCCAGCCGGACGCATCGACACGCTCTTCCACCCGATTGAGCGCCTGCTCGATCATGCCAGAGGCGGAAAAACCAAGACGCTCGGCCAGTGATGGCACAGCCGCAAGCCTCAGGCTCAGCACCTTGCCACGTTCCATCGCCTTGCTGAGATAAGCCTCGCTGGTGGTGACCTCATCCGCCAACCCTCTGGACACGGCCTCTTCTCCGTACCAGACCTCGCCGGTGGACACAGCGTCGATATCCACGCCGGAGCGGCGCTGGTCGACGTAGTCCTTGAACTTGGCATGGATGGCGTCGAGGTCCGCCTGCAGCTTGTCTCTGCCTTCCTCGGTGTTTTCGCCCAGCACGGTGAGCGTGCGCTTGTAGCGCCCGGCGGTCACCAGCTCCACATCGACGTCATGGCGCTTGAGCAGGCGGTGGACATTCGGGATCTGGGCCACCACCCCGATGGAGCCGATTACCGCAAACGGGGCCACCAGGATGCGTTGTGCGTTGCACGCCATCAGGTAGCCGCCGCTGGCCGCTACCTTGTCCACGCAGACCGTCGTCTTGAGGCCCCCCTCGGTGAGCCGGTGCAGTTCCGCCGCACCCTGCCCATAGGTGTGGACCAGGCCTCCGGGGCTCTCCAGCCGAATGACCACCTCGTCCCCTTCCTTAGCCACACCAAGCAGCAAGGACACTTCGCGAGCCAGGCGGTCCACGCCGCTGGCCTTGAGGTTTCCATGAAAATCGATCACCCAGGTGGTGGCGCTCGATGCCACGCCTTCGTCCTGCCTGGGCTTGGTATCCCGACGCCACGGCCAGCGCAGGCGAGACCGCTTTTCTGTGCCTGTCCTGGCGTGTATCAAACGCTCACGCCACTGACGCTGACGCTGACCCAGGTCCTCGATCCTGAGTTGCTCCCTGGGTACACTGCCGCCACCCTTGGCCCGGGCAAGCACGATCAGCGCCAACAGCACGACCCCTGCCACCAGCAGTAGCTGAACAAAAAAGGTCAGGATCTCACCCAGCCAGTCTTCCATCGCTCTCTCCCTGTCAGCCGGCACAATTCTGCAAAGACCTGGACCTTGACGGTCATAGGCCCTGAACGGCGCCCGGCCTTGATTGAAACATTCGTTTGAAATACGCTGCCTGACAGCGACTCACACAACTGCAAGGAATTCTCATGTCACAGACACTCGATACGCTACGCTCTCGCTTCAATCCCGACGCTGCCCGGGGCATGCACGAGATCTTCCAGTTCCATTTCAGCGATACCGAGGATCACTATGTCGTCATCGACGATGGCGCACTGGACATCCAGCAGGGCGAGCACGACGACCCCTCTGTAAGCCTGAGTATGAGCAGCGACACCCTCAAGGGCATCATGACCGGTGATATCAACGGCATGACAGCCTTCATGACCGGCAAGCTCAAGGCGACCGGCAATATCATGCTGGCGACCCGCCTGACCGAGCTGTTTCCCGAGAAGTGATGCTCAAATGGGCAGTGGCTCCTCCCGGCGACTGCCCGTCAGGACCGACCGTCACGCACCTCAGACAGGTGCAACTCGATCAATTCCCGCGAGATCGAATAAAGCGGCGGCAACTGCGGTAGCTGCCGTGGCGAGAACCAGGCGGCGTCTTCGATCTCGTGGCCGTCGATCACGATGCGTCGGCTTGCCGCCTCGACCAGATAGCCCAGCATCAGGGAGTGGGGAAAAGGCCAGGCCTGACTGCGAATATAACGCAGCCGCCCCAGCTTCAGACCGACCTCCTCGTGGACCTCGCGATGCACCGCCTGCTCCGCCGACTCTCCCGGTTCGATGAATCCTGCCAGGGTGGAATAGCGTCCGGGTGGAAAACGCGGGCTACGAGCCAGCAACAGCGACTCCCCGTGGGTCACCAGGGTGATGATACAGGGCGAGATGCGCGGGTAGTTGCGATGGCCGCAATTGTCGCAGTGCATCGCAAACTCGTGTTCCAGACGCCTCGCTTGGCTGCCGCAACGTCCGCAAAACCGGTGATTGCCCATCCAGGCACCCACCTGCAGCGCCGTTGACACCAGCCCGTACCATGACTCGGGCAACCTCGACAGCCAGCTACGGCCGTCTGGCCAGTCGGCGCCTGGGCTATCTTCAAGACGCAGCCCCACCGGCTCATCCGACCACCAGCACAACGGCTGAACACGCTTATCCCAGGGCTCGACCGGCCCCAGCGGCGTATTGTCCAGGCCAGGCGCCATACAGCCCTTCGACAGGCGAATGATACGCCCCGACTCGACACCTCTTGGCAGCTCCCGATGCAGCATCAGACACCGTCCTGCGTGACGCTGCCGGGGCCGGCGTAGACAGGGTCCAGGTCGTCCCAGCGACACTCACCTGCCTTGCCACGCACCTTGTCGAGCTTGGCCAGATGGGCAGCCATCTCCTGCTCTGTCGGGCGTACCACACTCAGCCGCCCCGGCTCCAATGACAGCCGACGCACCGAAAGCTCGCCGGGCACCGCCGCCTGCTGGTCGCTGTCGTTGCCCGCATCCAGGGTCAGGGCGGTCTGCCCACCGGTCATCGCCAGATAGACGTCTGCCAGGATCTCGGCATCGAGCAAGGCCCCGTGCAGCACGCGGTGACCATTGTCGATATCGTAGCGCTTGCAGAGGGCGTCGAGGCTGTTGCGCTGCCCCGGGTGCAGTCCCCGTGCCATGGTCAGGGTATCGAGGATACGACAGTGATCCTTGACGGGCCCTGCATATAGCTCGGGGTGGGTGGCCTTCAACAGCTTGAATTCGTGGTCGATGAAGCCGACATCGAAGGGCGCGTTATGGATGACCAGCTCGGCCCCGCGAATAAACTCCCAGAAGTCGGCCGCCACCTCGGCGAACACCGGCTCATTGGCGACCCGCTCGTTGGTGATGCCGTGGACACCGATCGCCTCGGCATCGATCTCACGCTCGGGGTTGATGTATTGATGGTAGGAATTTCCGGTCAGACGCCGGTTTATCATCTCCACGGCGCCGATCTCGATGAGACGGTGGCCGTCGCGCGTCTCGATACCGGTGGTCTCGGTATCCAGTACAATCTGTCGCATTCTGGGTCCCTGAAGTCGGATGGGCTGTGGGGTGTGGGCCGACGGCGTCAGGCGCCTTCCAGCAACTCGTCGATGGCCTCGTTGACCAGGGCGTCGGCGGCCTCGTTTCCAGGGTGGCCGCTGTGCCCCTTGACCCAATGCCAGCTGACCTGGTGTCGGCGTGTCTGGTCATGCAGCTCGCGCCACAGATCGGCGTTCTTCACCGGCTGCCTGGAAGCCGTCTTCCAGCCACGCTTGATCCAGCCATGGATCCATTCGGTGATGCCCTTGCGCAGATACTCCGAATCGGTCCAGAGATCCACGTGACACTCGCGCTTGAGCGTCTTCAGCGCCATGATCGCGGCGGTCAGCTCCATTCGGTTGTTGGTGGTATCACGCTCGGCGCCCTTGAGCGACTTGCGGTGATCCCCGCTTTCCAGCAGCGCTCCCCAGCCGCCGGGTCCGGGATTGCCGCGGCAACCCCCGTCGGTGTAAATGGTCACGACAGGGAGTGAATCGGGAGTGGTCAACGCATTGCTACCTTCTTCTGCTTGGGGGTCTGCCGCACACTGGGCTCGAGCCTGGTGGTGCCGAGTGCGGTGTTACCGACCGGCAAGCCGAACAGTGGGCGTTTTCCCTGGGTACAGGCCAGCTGCGAGCGGCAGCGAGCCTGGATGATATAACAATCGCCCAGGGGCAGGTTGTGGCGCCGGCCAAGGGTCTCCAGCATGCCATTGCCACCGGCGAGCCCCGGCAGGCGAAATCGGCAGTAGTCTACCCGCTCGATCTCGAAGTCGACAAACTGAAGCCAGTCCTTCATCGTCCGCGGCGTTCGCCATACGCCCTGCCCCGGCAGCTGCCGCCGGCGGCGAGGCCGAACCCTCATCAAGCCCGACGATGACAGCGGGGACCAGCCGAGCAGCACCAGTCGCCCCTGCGGCGAGACCACCCGGGCGGCCTCCTGCAGAAGCTGGTGGGGGTGGGACACCACCTCCAGCAAGTGATTGAGCACCACCACGTCCATCGCTCCGTCGGGCAGTGCCAAGCGCTCAGGACGGCAAACCAGCGTGCTGGAACTTTCCGCCAGCTCCCTGGTCGGAGACCACCGTATCCAGTGGCGCACCGCGCTCATGTCGGCCAGTGGCTCGGCCAGTGACATTTCAAGACCGTGCTGGCCGCACCAACGTTCGGCCAGCGGACCCAGGCAGGCTCGTTCGGAACGCCGCACGGCGCATCCGCTGTCACTGGACCAATAGCGTCGAGCGTGCCGCACCAGGCACGCGAGCTCCATCGGCTCCGACGCATTTGACATAGTCGACCTGTGCCTCCAAAGTGTCTGATTTTGCAAGGCGAAAAAACGAAGTTTACTGAAGTCTGCGCCGGCCGCCCAGCTAGATGCTGCCCGCTCAAGGCTCGCTCCGAGGACCCTGCCGACCATGTTAAGCGTGACACCGATTCCAGCCTTTAGCGACAACTATATCTGGCTGCTGCGCCAGGATTCGAGTCAAGAGGTCTGCGTCGTGGATCCCGGTGACGCCGAGCCTGTTCTGCGCTTTCTCGAACGTGAAGGGCTGAGCCTGGGCTGCATCCTGCTGACCCATCACCACCATGACCACACCGGCGGCGTTGCCGAACTGATCCAGCGCTATTCGCCCCGGGTGATCGGGCCGGATAACCCCGAGATCGCAGGCATCGACGAGATCGTGCGTGACGGTGACGAGTTTCGCGTCATGGGCCGCCTGTTCGAGGTGATGGCGGTGCCTGGGCATACCCTGGACCATCTGGCCTTCTTTACCGCTGGTATCCCGCCGCTGCTGTTCTGTGGGGACACCCTGTTCAGCGGTGGCTGCGGACGCCTGTTCGAAGGTACCCCGGAGCAGATGAAGGGGTCCCTCGACCGACTGAATTCCCTGCCGGCGGATACCCTGGTATTCTCCGCGCACGAATATACATTGGCCAACCTCGCTTTTGCGAAGGCGGCCAACCCCGGCAACCCCGACGTTGCCACCGCCTTCGACGAATGTCAGAAGGCACGAGATCTGGACCGACCCACGCTGCCTACAACGATGGAACGTGAGCGCCGCATCAATCCCTTCCTTCGTTGCGATGATGAAGATGTCAAGCGCGCTGCCTCAGCCCATGGGTCGACCGATAGCACGGACGCCACCTTTGCCACGCTAAGAGCCTGGAAGGATTCCTTCTGAACGGCTCGGCGTCCTGAACCATCGTCCCACAGGACGCCCGCGATAAGCATCGCGGGCCAGGAGTTTCTGTACGCATGACATTTCACACGACCCGTAGACGACTTCTTGGCGCGGCCAGCAGTCTGGCCCTCCTTGGCTCGTTGATGGCCGGTGCCTATACATCCCAGGCCTCGCCACTCCCCCCCGGTGGCGCCATGCCATATGGCGGAACCAGCGCTGACGCAAGCGCCGCGCCTTCGCATCAACACCTGACTCGCCACTTCTGGGATGCCCTGGAACTCGAGCCGCAGGATGCGTGGACGAGTCTGCGGGCGGATTTCCAGTGGCAGGACCAGCCGGTCAATGCCCGCGTGCAGGAATGGATCGACTACTACCAGGACAGCCCCCATAACGTGGCGGAGATCACCGAGCGCGCCCGCCCCTGGCTCGCCTGGATCACCCAGCAGGTCGAATCACGTGGTCTGCCGGGCGAGATCGCGCTGATCCCCTTCGTCGAGAGCTCCTTCGATCCCAAGGCACGTAGCCACTTTGGCGCCGTCGGACTGTGGCAGATCATGCCGCGTACCGGTGACGCCCTCGGCCTCAAGCGCAATGGTGCCTGGGATGGCCGCAATGATGTCGTGGCCTCCACCCGCGCCGCCCTGGACTACATCGAGATGCAGGCGGATCAGTGGTACGAGGGCGACCTTCAGTTGTCACTCGCGGCATACAACGCCGGCGCCGGCACCGTCAACAATGCCCGCCGTGCGGCACAGGCTCGCGGACTCGCCGGCGACTACTGGGATCTCAACCTGCCCTCGGAGACCATGGCGTACGTGCCGAAGCTGATGGCCATCTCGCGGATCATCAATGATCCCGAGCGCTATGGCGTCAACCTTCCGGAGATCAGCGGCTCGGCGGCCTTTGCCAAGGTCTCGGTCACCGCACCGATCTCGTTGAACAAGGCAGCCGCTCTGGCCGGAGTGACCACCCACGAGCTGAGCGAACTGAACCCCGGACTCAAGTCGCGCAACGTCAACCCGCGTCACACCCGTCAGATTCTGGTGCCGGCAGAGAGCGCCGCCACCCTGCGCAATGCCTTGAGCAACCTGGGACAGATCGTAGTGGCCAGCGCCTCCGGCGAGACCCATGTCGTCGAGAGCGGAGACACCTTGAACCGCATCGCCATGCTTCATTCCATCTCGCCTCGGGACCTGGCACGCTGGAATGGCATCGACAACCCGCAGGCTCTTCAACCCGGTCAGCAACTGACACTTTCCGGTCGGTAAAGCGGGCGCCACGGTGGCGCCCCTCAGGACAAGGACTCCACCGCCATGCGACAGGTGGCAATTGGCGCCTGCCTGCTGGGCGCCCTGCTGGCGACCGCCAGCGAGGCCGCAGACGTTTCCAGCGTGCCCACCGTGCACGCCCTTCCGCTCTATGGTGAGCCGGCCCTGCCGGCTGACTTTCGCCACTTTCCCCATGCCAATCCTGATGCTCCATCGGGCGGTGATTTGATTCGCGCCGCCCAGGGCAGCTTCGATTCGACCAATCCCTTTATTGTTCGTGGCACGCCAGCCTCTGGCCTTACACAGATCTACGACACCCTGCTCGAATCGAACCCGGGAGAGCCCTTCACCATGTATGGGCTCCTGGCCGAGGGTATCCGCCTGGACCCCGAACGGCGCTGGGTCGAGTTCGACCTGCGCCCCGAAGCGCGCTTCCATGACGGCGAACCCGTGGACGCCCAGGACGTGGTATTCAGCTTCGAGACGCTGACCACCAAGGGGCAGCCCTTCTACCGCGCCTACTACAGCGATGTCGACAGCGTCACCGCCATCGACAGCGACACCGTGCACTTCGATCTGGGTGACAGCGAAAGCCGCGAACTGCCGCTGATCCTGGGCCAGATGCCGATCCTGCCTGAGCACTACTGGCGTGATCGCGACTTCGAGGCGGTGACCCGCGATTCGCTGCTCGGCTCCGGCCCCTACCGGATCGCCGAGGTCGATCCGGGCCGCCGCATCGTCTACGAGCGCGTCGACGACTACTGGGGTAGCGAGGTACCGGTCAACGTCGGCCGCCACAATATCGGACGGCTGATCTACGACTACTATCGCGACCAGACGGTGGCACTGGAGGCCTTCAAGGCCGGCAATCTCGACTTCCGCCTCGAGAATTCCGCGAGCAACTGGGCCACGGCCTACGACTTCCCGGCGCGCGAGCAGGGCTTCGTCAGGCAGCTTCAGGTCCATGACGGCCAGCCCGCTGGCATGCAGGCCTACGTCATGAACCTGCGCAAGGCCAAGTTTCAGGATCGCCGCGTGCGCGAGGCGATCACTCTTGCCTTTGACTTCCCCTGGCTGAACAGAAACCTGTTCTACGACGCCTATGCGCGCACCGACAGCTACTTCGAGAATTCCGAGATGGAAGCCACCGGCCTGCCGTCCGAAGACGAGCTGGCACTGCTCGAGCCCTTCCGCGACCAGCTGCCGGAGCGCCTCTTCAGCGAGCCACTGCCGATGCAGCAGCCCCAGGAGATGCGTCCACGCCTGAGGGAGGCCCTGGAACTCCTGCGTGAGGCCGGCTACGAGGCCCGTGACGGGGTAATGATCGACCCCGAGAATGGCGAGCCCCTGCACGTCGAGATCCTGCTTTACAGCACCCAGTTCGAGCGCATCGCCCAACCGCTGCTGCGAAGGCTGGCCCGACTGGGGGTGCAGGGCAATATCCGTATCGTCGACGTCAATCAGTACCTCAATCGTCTGCGCAGCTTCGACTTCGACATGGTGGTGGGCAGCTTTCCGCAGTCCTTGAGTCCCGGCAATGAACAGCGTGAGTTCTGGGGCAGCGAGTATGCCGAACGCCCCCAAAGCCGGAATCTGATCGGCCTTCAGGATCCCGTCATCGACGCGCTGGTCGATCGCCTGATCGCCGCCGACTCGCGCCAGGCACTGGACACCGCCGCCCAGGCGCTGGACAGAGTGCTGCGCTGGGGCTTCTACGTGGTCCCGCAGTTCCATCTGGCCGCCCACCGCATCGCGGTGTGGGACAAGTTTGCCTGGCAGGAGCCCTTCCCCGAGTACACGCTGGACCTGAGCGCCTGGTGGGTAGACCCTGAACGCGAGGCGGTCATCGAGGATCGTCAGCGTAGCCGTTGATTCAACGGCAGCCCAAGGGCGCCGTGCTGTGGTAAGAAGGTCAAAGATTCAGAGGGCAGGCGCACGTGTCCAGCCCGAACGGCAGGCCCGACCACGCCGGCGGCCCTGATACAGAAAATGTTTCTGGTGGTGCGAAGCGTCGTGCGAAACGACGCTTCGCCTTGGCAAACCCAATCCTCAAGGAAATGCCGTGGGTGCCTACGTACTGCGCCGTCTGCTGCTGATGATCCCGACCCTGCTGGGCATCATGCTGCTCAACTTCATCATCGTCCAGGCCGCGCCGGGCGGGCCCATCGACCAGTTGCTGGCACGTTTCGAGGGCTTTTCCAGCGAGGCCAGCACGCGCCTGCAGGGCGGTGGCGGCGAGACCATCGATAGCGGCGAGTCTCGCGGCAGCCGCGGGATCCCCGAGCAGTTCATCACCCAGCTCGAGCAGCAGTTCGGCTTCGACAAGCCGGCCCATGAACGCTTTGTCGACATGATGGTGGACTACGCCACCTTCGACTTCGGCGAGAGTTTCTTTCGCGGCGAGGCGGTCACCACCCTGATGTTCGAGCGACTTCCGGTGTCGATCTCGCTAGGTCTGTGGACCACCCTGCTGGTGTATCTGGTGTCGATCCCGTTGGGTGTACGCAAGGCCCTGAGACACGGCTCCGCCTTCGATGTCTGGACCTCCGGCCTGGTCATCGTCGGCTACGCCATTCCCGGCTTCCTGTTCGCTATCCTGCTGATCGTGCTGTTCGCCGGCGGCAGCTACTTCGACGTCTTCCCGCTGCGAGGGCTGACGTCACCGGACTTTTCCGAGCTCAGCGCCTGGGGCAAGGTCAAGGACTACCTGTGGCATATCGTGCTGCCGGTCAGCGCCTCGGCCATCGGCAGCTTCGCCACCCTGACCATGCTGACCAAGAACAGCTTTCTCGACGAGATCCACCGCCAGTACGTGCTGACCGCCCGGGCCAAGGGTGCCAGCGACAGGCGGGTGCTCTATGGCCACGTCTTCCGCAACGCCATGCTGATCATCATTGCCGGGATGCCGTCGGCGCTGATCGGGATCTTCTTCACCGGCTCGCTGTTGATCGAGGTGATCTTCTCGCTCAACGGGCTGGGCCTGCTCGGCTTCGAGGCGGTCATGCAGCGTGACTATCCGGTGATCTTCGGCACCCTCTACCTCTACACCCTGATCGGCCTGATACTCAAACTGGTATCCGACCTGACGTACGTCTGGGTGGATCCGCGCATCGACTTCGAGACACGGGAATCCTGATCGTGCCTAGCCCTTCTCCCATCACCCGCCGTCGCCTCGCCGTCTTTCGCCACCAGCGCCGTGCCTGGTGGTCACTGTGGGCCTTCGGCCTTCTGTTCGTGCTCAGCCTGGGGGCCGAACTCATCGCCAATGACAAGCCACTGCTGGTGCAGTATCAGCAGCAATGGTACTTCCCGATGCTGGTCGACTATCCGGATACCGTCTTCGACGGCTTTCTGCCGACCGCGGCGGACTATCACGATGACTTTACCCGCAACGCCATCGAGTCGGATGGCTGGATGCTGTGGGCGCCGATTCCGTTCTCCTACGACACCCTGGACGAGTATCTCGACCACCCTGCGCCGTCACCCCCGGATGGCCGCCACTGGCTGGGTACCGATGACCAGGGTCGTGACGTGCTGGCGCGGGTGATCTACGGCTTTCGCCTCTCGGTGATCTTTGCTCTGGTGCTGACCGCCGGGTCGCTGGTGCTGGGGGTGCTGGCCGGCGGGGTGCAGGGCTATTTCGGCGGCAAGGTCGACCTGATCGGCCAGCGCCTGACCGAGATATGGTCGGGTTTGCCGGTGCTGTTCCTGCTGATCATCCTGGCCAGCCTGGTGGAACCCAATCTGTGGTGGCTGCTCGGGATCATGCTGCTGTTTTCCTGGCTCGGACTGGTGGATATCGTGCGTGCCGAGTTTCTGCGTGCGCGCAATCTGGAGTATGTACGGGCGGCCAAGGCCATGGGGCTGCCGTCGCATCTGATCATGTGGCGCCATGTGCTGCCCAACGCCATGGTGGCGACCCTGACCTTCATACCCTTCCTCTTCACCGGCGCCATCACCACCCTCACGGCGCTGGATTTTCTCGGGTTCGGGCTGCCGCCAGGTTCGCCTTCCTTGGGCGAGCTGGTGGCCCAGGGCAAGAACAACCTCCAGGCGCCATGGCTTGGGATTACCGCCTTCATGACCCTGGCGGTCATGCTGTCGCTGCTGGTGTTCATCGGCGAGGGGATCCGCGACGCCTTCGATCCGCGCCACACCCAAAGCGCCAGCGGCAACACGACACCGCAAGGAAGCCCCGCGCATGAACAATGACACCCTGCTGTCGCTGGATCGGCTGTCGATCGGCTTTGGCGACACCACCGTGGTCAAGGAACTGTCGCTGGACGTCAGGCGCGGAGAGACCCTGGCGCTGGTGGGTGAGTCGGGGTCCGGCAAGTCGGTCACCGCGCTTGGCGCGCTCAACCTGCTGCCGCCCAACGCCACGATCAAAGGCGGTAGATGGCTCGGCGACACCGACCTGTCGCGGCTGACGCCGCGCAAATGGCAGGGGCTGCTCGGCAACCGCGTCGGTTTCGTGTTTCAGGAGCCGATGACCTCGCTCAATCCGCTGCACACCATCGGACGACAGCTGGCGGAGACCCTGCGCCTGCATCAGGGCCTGCGAGGCCGCGGGGCTCGCCACCGCTGCCGCGAACTGCTGGAACAGGTAAAACTGCCGCGAGCCGAGGAACTGCTCGATGCCTGGCCCCACCAGCTTTCCGGCGGGCAGCGTCAGCGGGTAATGATCGCCATGGCCATCGCCAACCAGCCTGAGCTGCTGGTGGCCGATGAACCCACCACCGCCCTGGACGTGACCGTACAGCAGGAGGTACTCGCCCTGCTGGCCGAGCTGCGTGATCAGCACGGCATGGGCATGCTGTTCATCACCCACGACCTGAATCTGGTGCGTCGACACGCCGATCGCGTGTGTGTCATGCGTCATGGCGAGCACCAGGAAACCGGGACCGTCGAGCGGGTCTTCCAATCCCCCCAGAGCGCCCACGCGCGGGAGTTGCTGGACGCCGAGCCGGAAGGTGTCCCGACCCCCTGTGGCGATGCCCCGACCCTGATCGAGGCCCGCCAGCTAAGCGTCACCTTCGAACGGCGCCGACGCCTGTTCCAGCGTCCCCAGCCCGGCTTCGAAGCGCTGGCCCCGCTGGACTTGCACATCGCCGCCAGCGAGACCCTGGGCGTGGTCGGCGAATCGGGTTCCGGCAAGACCACCCTGGCCTCCGCTCTGCTGCGCCTGAACCAGGCCAAGGGGGTCATCGACTTCGCCGGCGCCAGGCTGGATCAGCTATCGGGCAAGGCACTGCGCCAGCAGCGCAGAAATCTGCAGATCGTGTTCCAGGATCCCTACGGCTCTCTCTCTCCGCGAATGCCGGTGGCGGATATCATCAGCGAGGGACTTCGCTATCATCAGCCTGAGCTTTCCGAGCAGGAAGTCAGCGCTCGGGTCCGTGCGACCTTGCGTGAGGTGGAGCTCCCGGAACACGTCGCCCAACGCTATCCCCACGAGTTCTCCGGCGGTCAGCGCCAACGCATCGCGGTGGCCCGAGCGATCATCCTCGAGCCGCGCCTGATCGTACTCGATGAACCGACCTCGGCACTGGACAGGACAGTGCAGAAACAACTGATCGCCCTGCTCAGGGACCTCCAGGCACGGCGCGGACTGAGCTATCTGTTCATCAGCCACGACCTGGCGGTGGTGCGCGCCATGGCCCACAGGGTGATGGTGCTGAAGGAAGGCCGTCTGATCGAACAGGGGGCCTGCATGGACGTACTTTCCCGGCCGGCCGATCCCTACACCAGGGCTCTGGTCAAGGCGGCGGGGCTTGAGCCCCAGAGATGAAGCAAGGCTGACAAGAGGTGTCCCGACAGGGGGGCGGTAGAAGGCATGGCATCTGAGCGCGGTTGCAGCCAAATGCGCTCCATGGCGGTTCATGCCGGGACTGGGGCCGTCCAGGCCTCAAACGTTTATTCTTTCGACTATGCCGTCGAATGTTGTTATTGCCACCTCGTTCTATACTGGCCGGGTTACCGTCCATAGGTCTCGCCATGTTCCGCTGCATCACGCTTCTTGTACTCGCCCTGCTCTGGCTGCCCGGCAGTCAGGTACTGGCTGGCGAGCTCGCGTTGAATGATGACTGGCAATATCGTTGGGGGGACTCGCCCCGCACTCCTGACGGAGAGCTTGAGTGGCTCACCGCCGCTGAAGGGGAATGGAAGTCCCTGGAGGGCATCGGCAATCCCCCGGGTCGTGACGGTCGCGACAGCCTCTGGCTGCGTCGGGAGTTGCCCGCCGGTGACTGGCTTCAGCCGGCGCTGTTCGTCTCAAGCCTCAACCTGGTCGCCGAAGCCTACGTCGATGGGCAACACGTCTATCGCCACGGTCAGCTCGAAGGACCGGACGCCGGGGCCTTCGCCGGCTGGACCTGGCACGCCATCGAGCTGCCCTCGCCCACCCAGGGCAAGACCCTGTACCTGCGCTTGAAGTCGTCCTACAAGGACATCGGGCTTTGGGGCAAGGTCGTGATCATGGAACAGTCACGGATACTGCCCTCGATTCTCGAGGCCACCAAGGGCGAACTAGTGATCGCGCTTGCCTGCCTGATCGTCGCAGCCCTGGCGCTCGTGTTGATCCTGACCCAGCCCGAACGCTGGCGGCTGGGTAGCCTCGGGCTCTTCTCGCTGGCCGTCGGTTTGATGGTGCTGGCCGAGAGCGACGCCAGCCAATTGATCGTGTTCGCGCCCTTGGCGTGGGACTATGTCGCCGCCATTGCCTATTTTTCGTTGCCGGTGGCCATGGCGCTGATCCTCGAGCACTGGTTTCCGCAGATCCCGCGACAGGGCATGCGACGTCTGTGGCTAGGCTTGCTGGCCTACGCCATCATCGCCCCGGCGCTGGCGATGCTGGACGTGGTATCGCTTCCTCCGACCTTTCCTTTGTTCGACCTGATACTGCTCGGGGCGCTGGCCTATATGGCACGCTGGCTGTTTCGCTATCGACGAGAGTTCGACAGCGACCAACGCCTGATCGTCGCGAGCTACGCCATCTTTGCTGCCATCGCCATCACCGACATGCTGGTGGCCCACGGCCTGGTGGGCTGGATCAGTGTACCGGTTCACCTTGGTGCCCTGGCCTTCATCGTCGCCATGATCGTCATCTCGACACGCCACTATGCTCGCTCCCAACGCCAGTTGCAGCGACTCAACGATCACCTGGAGCAAGAGGTGGCCGAGCGCACCCGACAACTGGAAAGCCTCGCAGAACAGGAGAGACAACGTGCCCTGGTGCTGGCCACCGAACACCACAAGACCCAGCGACTGGCCAGTCTGATCGACACGCTGCAGGCATGCACCAGCCTCGAGGAAGCGCTATGCCTGACCCAGCGGGCCATGCCGGAGATACTGGAACCGATGCAGGGCGCCTTCTACCGGCCTCAGGATCAGCCGGACAACATGACGCTGGAACTGTTCTGGCCCACCACCTATCGCCCCCCGGCTTGGCTGGACACCACCGCGATTCCGCCGCTTCGAACGCGCACGGAAGAAAGCCTGCCCGCCCTGGACGACCTGCTCACGATCTCCACCAGGAGGCCGCCCTCGGACCCTTCGGCACCTTCCCCTGCCGACAACCTGCCTCACTGGATCTTTCCGTTGGACTTGACCGGCCCGGATCGCCAGCACCGCCGACTGGGCGTGATCTGCGTCGTGCCCGACGGGCCACTGGTCAAGCGCCCGCAGTACTGGGATCGCACCCGCAGCTTCATCGAACTCGGCGTCAGCCGCCTGGCCCTGGTATTGTCGAGCATCGCCCTGCAGGAAGAACTATCGGCGCTATCCTATCGCGATGATCTGACCGGACTGCACAATCGTCGCTACTTCGATGAGCTTTTTGCCCACGAGACGGCTATTTCGTTGCGCAAGAAGAGCCCCTTGGCGGTGGTCATCCTGGACATCGACCACTTCAAGAAATTCAATGACCGCTATGGTCATGCGGCGGGTGACACGGTGCTTGAAGGGGTTGGCAGAATGCTGGCCAACAGCTTTCGTGACATCGACGTGGTCTGTCGCTTTGGTGGAGAGGAGTTCGTCGTGCTGCTGCCCGGCGCCGAGGCCGACGACGCTCACCATCGCATGCAGCGCATGTGCCACGCCCTGGCCAGCGCGAGCTTCCGCCACGAGGGCCAGAGCCTGGGTACGGTATCGGTATCCTGCGGCATCGCCAGCTTCCCGGCCACCAGCGACGATCCGAGCTGCCTGCTGGCGATGGCAGACAGCGCCCTATATCGGGCCAAGCACGCAGGGCGGGCTCGCATCGCACTCGCCACGCCTCACGAGAACGACTAGAAGGCCGGGGAAGCCGCCTGGAGGGGCCTGAAGCGCTCTCGCTACAGCGCCCGGCCCCACGCAGTCAATCCAGCGCCCGCTGCTGCGATCCAAACCAGCGCTCTCACACCAGCACCCGGCCCCGCGCTTTTAAAACAGCTCGCGTTCCTCGGCTGTCAATTCGCGCCATTGGCCGGGTTCGAGTGACGCATCCAGGGTCAAGGGGCCGATCGTGTGGCGATGCAGCGTTTCGACATGGTTGCCGATGGCGGCGAACATGCGACGGACCTGATGATAACGCCCTTCGACGATGGCGAGTTCGACCTCCCTCGGCCCGTGACAGGTCAGGGTAGCGGGACGCGTCGGGGTCTCCTCGCCCTCCAGCATGATGCCCTCGGCAAAACGTGCGACGGCCTCGTCAGGGTCGTCCAGGTCCCGTGCCAGCAGTGCCTGGTATATCTTGGCGCTGCGATGGCGAGGCGAGGTGATGCGGTGGGACCACTGGCCATCGTCGCTCAACAACAGCAAGCCAGTGGTGTCGACGTCCAGTCGCCCTACCGGCTGCAGACGCTCGGCCTTGGGCAGATCGATCAGGTCAACCGCCCGCGGGTAGAGTCCCCGTCTGGCCGTACACTCCACCCCGACGGGCTTGTGCAGCATGATGTAACGAAGTCCAACCAGCTCAAGAAGTCGTCCCTCCCAGCGCACCTCGTCATCACTCGCCACATGTCGCGCAGCCTTCTTTTCAAGCTCGCCGTTGACCGTTACCTCCCCGCGCACCAGGGCCCGCTTGGCCAGGCTGCGCGTCAGGTCGGTGGTCTCGCTGAGAAAGCGGTCCAGACGCATCAGTTGGCCTCGTCATCGGCGAGTTGAAAGGCGTCGGCATCCTGCCATGCCGGGAACTTCTCCCGGAATGCCGCCAATTCGTCGCGGTCGAGCACACCGGTCTTGATAAAGGGCTCATCACGCGCCTCGTCGATCAGCGCCTCACCCTTGGCATCGATCAACATGGAGTCACCCGAGTAGGCGAGGCCCTTGGCGTCCTCACCGACGCGGTTGACACCGATCACCGGGGCCAGGTTCTCGATGGCACGCGCCTGCAGCAGCGTGCGCCAGGGATGGCGCCTCGGCGACGGCCAGTTGGCAACACATAGAAGGGCGTCATATTCAAAGTGGGTCGATGGGTTCTGGCGTTGACGCAGCCATACCGGAAAGCGCAGGTCGTAGCAGACGCTCAGCAGGATGCGGAAGCCATTGAGCTCGACGATCACGCGCTCACGACCCATGTCGTAGCGTTCATGCTCGCCTGCCATGCGGAAGAGATGGCGCTTGTCATACCAGCTGATGTCGCCGTCCGGTCGCGCCCAGACCAGGCGGTTGAAGTACTCGCCCTGCTCCTCGATGGCAACGCTGCCGGTAACCACGCAGCCTCGTTGGCGAGCCTGATCCACAAGCCATGCCACCACGCTGCTGTCCGCCATGGGCTGGGCCATCTCGCGTGAGTTCATGGTGAACCCGGTGGCGAACATTTCCGGCAGCACGATCAGGTCGGTATCGTTGGCGCCCAGGTCCGCCAGGCTGTCCTCCAGCATCCGGCAGTTGGACTCGGGATCTTCCCAGTGAAGGTTGCACTGGACAAGCGTCGTACGCAGCTGTGTCATGGTAGTCTCATCAATTGACGTCGTCCCCCTAGCCTAAACGACACAGCGCCTTGTCGCAGCAGGTGGCAACGGTCGAATGCCCCAGGCCCCGGAAAACTCCACCGTCATCCGGCCTGACGCGACGCGGCGATCAGCTCAACCTTCGCTATCAACATCGATACCAACGTCGACACCAACTTCGGCACCAACTCTGAACGGGAATTCGCGGCATGAAAGGACTCTCCACACCCTCGGCCCAGGGCGTCGCCTTTGCGCTGCTGGCTTATGGCACCTGGGGTGGATTCCCCCTTTTCTTCGCATTGTTCGACGGCGTAGGTGCACTCGAGATACTCGCCCATCGTGTCATCTGGTCGTGCCTGTTTCTGGCACTGGTCATCAGTCTGCTCAAGCGCTGGTCGGTCATCGCCAATATTCGCCAGGCACCTCGACAACTGCTGCCGGCGCTCGCCTGCGCTCTGCTCATCGGTGCCAACTGGGGCCTTTATATCTACTCGGTAGAGACTCACCGGGTGCTGCAGGCGAGCCTGGGCTATTTCATGACACCGCTGGTCAACGTGGCGCTGGGCGTGGTGGTGCTCAAGGAACGCGTCGCGCCGACGCAGCGCCTGGCCATTGGCCTTGCCCTCGGTGCCATCGTGCTGCAGCTATTCCAGTTGGGCACCTTGCCCTGGCTGAGCTTGTGCCTGGCGGTGTCCTTCGGCACTTACGGACTGCTGCGCAAGCAGCTTGCGCTAGACGGGCTGTCGGGCCTGTTCATCGAAACGCTGCTGCTCCTTCCACTGGCGCTGCTGCTGATACAACAGCTTCCGGCCAGCCACTTCGACGGGGCGCTATTCTTCACCGCCCCCTACAGCGCCGCGCTGCTGATGGCGTCCGGGGTGCTGACGGCCCTGCCGCTGCTGGCCTTTGCCGGCGCTGCGCGCCGGCTGACCCTCGGTACTCTGGGATTTCTGATGTACATCAATCCGACACTGCAGTTTCTGATTGCGTTGTGGGTGTTCAATGAGCCCCTGGCGGTCGAGCAGCTTACTACCTTCGTGCTGATCTGGATCGCGCTGGCGCTCTACTCCTGGTCGAGCCTGCGTCAGCAGCGCCGAGTGCCCACCTGACGCAGTACCGTCGTCGGCATCGGGCCCGCTGGCTTCTCGCCATAGACCGCGACCAGATCCTCCAGCTCCATCGGTGGCGCAAAGAAGTAGCCCTGCCCTTCCTGGACCCCCAGGGTGATCAGCCAACTTGCGTCCTCGACGGTCTCGACGCCTTCCGCCACCACCGTCAGTTCCATGCGATGGCAGAGTCCCACCAGCGCCGCATAAGCCTGACGCGCCTGATCGAAACGCCGCGCGGCGTGAAGTAATGAATAATCCAGCTTGATCGCCGCCAAGGGCAGGCGCTGAAGCAGGTTGAAGGCCGTGTAGCCGCTACCGAAGTCGTCCAGGGCGACGCCAATACCGCGTTCGTGGAGCCGCCTCATCTGTCGCTGAACCCGCTCGACGTCATCGACATGCTCGTGCTCCACCAGTTCGAGTGCCAGGCAGCGTGGAGGCAGCCGACGTCGCGCCAGTTCGGTCACCATGAAATCGGGGAAGTCATCGGCCACGAGCGTCGAAAGGTGGACATTGACCGAGACGGTACCGAGCCAGGCCGCGCCTCGCAGTTCCATCAGCCAGTCGAGGGTGCGGCCGATCACCCAACGATCGAAACGCTCCGCCAGGCCGAGCATCAGAATGACCGGAAGAAACTCCGGTGGCGGAATATTGCCCGCGTCGGGATGACACCAGCGGATCAACACCTCGGCGCCGACCAGGGTTCTGCTCGAGGGCGCCATCTTGGGTTGGGCCACCAGACGCCATTGATTGCCGGGATTCTCGATCAGCAGACTGACCTGCCGACACAGCCAACGCAGCTGAGTCTCGTGATAGGGACCCGCCGCGGTCACCCTGAGCACCGGACGTACCCAACCTTCGCTTTCCAGCCGCTGCACCCCCTCTTCCAGCGAAGCCAGACAGTTGTTCAGGTCCGTGGAGTGTCCGGGCACCACCACCACACTGGCATGCCAGCGCAGGACCCGTGCGCTGTCGCGTTGCTGAAACTGCCCCACCAGGGCCAGGTAGCTATCGAGCTGGGATTCCACGTCGGGCCCGTGGGCCTGGGCAGGGACCATGCCGATCAGCTGCTCTTCGCCCCCCAGATACAGCCGCCAGCCCTTGGGCAGATGTGCCTTGAAGACATCGATACTGATCCGTAGAAGACCCTCGAGACTGCCGCTGCCAAAGCGCCTGCGATAGCTCCTGAGTTCGGGTGAGACCAGCACAAACAGCCACTCCACCTCCTCGCATCGACTGCCTCGATAGTCGCTTACCAACGCCAGCCTGGTAGGCAGACCAAAGCGCTGATCGACCATCAACTTGCGACGAAGACGTCGTGACCTGTTGCGCGCCACCAGCAAGGCCCCCACGCCCAGCAGCGAGCCAACCGCCACCACCGACACCCCGTACAACGCCTGACGATACTCCCGCGCGACCTGCTCCAGCCGTCCGCGAACGCCGATCCACTGGAACGGGAGGTTGTCATGGCCTTCGAACAGACGGTACCAGCGGGCATCGATCAGGTGACGCTGGGCCATCACCGAGGAACTGGCCGGTACCAGGTCAAAGGCTGGCGTCAGCGCCAGTTCCACGGCGGCGTGGGCAAGGAAGTCGACATCGAGAATCGCCCCGCCGGCACAGCCTATCGCCATCTGGAATTCGAAATGGCAGAACACCGGATAGCCCTGGGCGGCCAGCGCTTCCAGTCGATGGGCGGTACTTCCCGCCCCTTCGGACCAACCGGAGTCCTGCCCCCCTTGCATGTACAGTCGAGTACCCGGCGGGCTTCGGGACAATCGCTCGATCACCTCTTCCGGGGTCCAGCCAGTGACCACATCGACCAGGGTCACATCGGCGACACTGCCGATCACCTCCACCATGTCATCGACGACATTGAAGGCGTGTTCGGAGTCTTCGGCCAGCAGCATCAAAGGCACCGGTGAGCCAAAGGTTTCCACCAGCATATTGAGCGACTGCGCCATGACCGGGTAGGACTTGAGCAGTTTCACTCCAAGCGCCTGGGCCTGTTCCCTGAAGCGGTCATCATTGAGTCCCAGTGCCACCACCTTGCGCGGCCAGGGGAGCTCGTCACGATACTCCAGATAGAAGGCCATGGCGGGGTCATCGGCAATGATCAGACTGCCGCTTTCATTCAAGGTGCTGGCGGTCAATCGCTGGAGCAGGGCCTCATGGGCCAGCGGCCGCGCCAGTCGCAGCGCATCGACATACTCCACCAGCAGTTGTCGGTCTGCGCTGGCTTCGTGACGAAAACGCGCCTCGACACTGCTGACCACATCGTCATTCCACCGGTACCCCTGGTGGTAAGAGGTCAACAGTGTCAGTGAAGCACCCTGCGACTCGTCCAGTTCATCACCCGATAGCATCGCAGAAGCGACCATGGCCACCAGGCCAAGGGTGGTCGGCACAAGTCTCCTGAGTCTCACCAGTAGCAGTGACCTCAACCACGGGAGAGGGCACGGCCCGAGCAGGATGTGCATGAGTAAGGCTCCCACGGGAGCGTCTGCTGGCGACGTTCGATCAAGTGCTGTCTCGCCCCGTAGATGAAGCCTAGAAGCCACCGATGTTCCCCTCGCGCTCCCTTTGGAGGTAGCGATGGAATGAAGATAGGGTTAGGTCCAGCGCGCACCGTCTTTGACCTCGCGCATGTCAGCCGGGATGATCGCTACTCGCTTTCAGGATGACGGCCGCCCATGTCCTCGACCACCGCGCGATCCCGCCCTACCGCTATCGGCAGCAAGCCACGGCTGCTGCTGATCGGGGCAGGCCACGCCCACCTGCATCTACTGCACCAGAGCTCCTTGCTGTCGCGCTTCGATGTCACCCTGGTCGACCCCGGCGCCTTCTGGTACTCGGGCCTGGCCAGCGGCGTGCTGGCCGGCGACCATTCACCTGCGACCGACAGGATCGATCCTGCGACGCTCTGTCATGGGCGAGGGGTTGCACTGGTCAGGGCGCGTCTTTGTGCGCTGAGCACCGACGTGCGCCAGGCGCTGCTGTCCAACGGGACTTCTCTGGCGTTTGATCGACTGGGGCTGAATCTGGGCTCTGCTCCTGTGTTGCGATCGAGCGATGATGCCGCCAGCGGCGATAGCGCAGCCTCGCTACCAGGCGACAAGCAGACACACTGGCAGATCAAGCCCATCCCCCATCTGGTGCGCCTGCGGCGCAGCCTCGAGCGTCGGTTTCAGTGCCGAGAGTCGGTGAGTGTCGAGATTCTCGGTGCCGGCGCCAGCGGGGTCGAGATCGCCTGCGCCATCGAAGCGCTCGGCCGCCGCCACCAGGTCGCCGCTGGTGCTCTGACCATTCGCCTGCGACATCGCGGCTCGGGCCCCTTGCCAGAAGCGCCCGTGCGAGCCCGACGCTACCTGTTGGCAGCCCTGGAGCGTCGCGGAATCCTTGTCGTCGACAGCCACCATGACCGACAGCTGCCGGCGTCTGACATCGTCGACGCCACTGGGCTGGGTCCTCCGCGAGGACTCGAGAGGTTCGGCCTGCCGACGATCGATGGTCGCGGCATCGCCATCGACCCGTCGCTGAAGGTCCAGGGGACCGACGGCGTCTTTGCCAGCGGAGACTGTGCTGCACTGATCGACCATCCCTTGCCACGGCTGGGCGTCCACGGGGTTCGTCAGGGCCCCGTACTGGCCCGGAACCTGGTCGCATCGCTGGACCCGCAGGCGCCACTGGCCTCTTACCGCCCGCCTGCGCGGGCCTTGTCCATCGTCAATCTCGGCCACGGCGAAGCCCTGGCGCTCTACGGAAACGCCTGGTGGGGCGGACGACTGGCCAGCCGTCTGAAACGTCATCTGGACCTGAATTTCATGCAGCGCACCAGGAGCCTGCGCTGACAAGACTCTACTCGCTCACCGCTTTCGGCTAGGCTAGAGGTTTCTCGGCAAGCGCCTGCGCCAGGCCCCCCAATACCCTGACTAGGACGTCGGTATTTCCATGATCAAGCGTTACCTCCCGATTCTTGCCTGGTTGCCACACTATACGCCGCGTCTGCTGGGGGGCGATCTGCTGGCGGGTATCATCGTCACCGTCATGGTGATCCCCCAGTCGCTGGCCTACGCCATTCTGGCGGGTCTGCCTGCCGTGGTCGGACTCTATGCCAGTCTGCTACCGGCGGTGGTCTACGCCATGCTGGGCACCAGCCGGTCGCTGGCGGTGGGCCCGGTGGCGATCATCGCTCTGATGACTGGCGCCGCTCTGACCAAGGTGGCCACTCCCGGTAGCGCCGCGTACGTCGAGGCGGCGCTGGTGCTGGCACTGCTGTCGGGACTGATGCTGACCGCCATGGGCATGCTGCGCCTGGGCTTTTTCGCCAACTTTCTCAGCCACCCGGTCATCGGTGGCTTTCTCTCGGCCTCGGGACTGCTGATCGCCATCAGTCAGCTATCTCACCTGCTGGGCATCGAGGCCGGTGGCTATACCGCCCTGGCACTGATCTACAGCCAGCTATCCCACCTCGACCAGACTAACCTGACGACCCTGGCGATGGGCGCCTCGACCCTGCTTTTCCTGTGGGCGACCCGCCGCTATGGGCAACACGCTCTGACGGCACTGGGCCTGCCCAGGGGGCCTGCCAGCATGCTGGTACGCGCAGGTCCCGTGGCGGCGGTGGTCATCACCACGCTGATAAGCTGGCGATGGGATCTTGCCTCCAGGGGGGTTGCGACCGTGGGGCAGATCCCCGCCGGCCTGCCAGCCTTCGGTCTGCCGACATTCGAGCTGGGCCTGTGGCACGCGCTGCTGGTGCCGGCGCTATTGATCAGTGTGGTGGGCTTTGTCGAGTCCATCTCGATGGCCCAGATGCTGGCCGCAAAGCGCCGCGAGCGCGTCTCCCCCAATCAGGAGTTGATCGGACTCGGCGGCGCCAACCTGGCCGCTGCTGTCACCGCCGGCATGCCAGTCACCGGCGGACTGTCGCGCACCGTGATCAATCAGCAGTCTGGTGCACGCACCCCCATGGCCGGTCTGTTTGCCGCCATCGGTATCGGTGTGGTGACCCTGGCGCTCACTCCCCTGCTGGAACATCTTCCGATCGCCACCCTCGCCGCCACCATCACCGTGGCCATACTGACGCTGGTGGATATCCCGCTGATTCGCCAGACCTGGCGCTACTCCCGCAGCGACTTCTCGGCCCTGGCGGTGACCATGCTGCTGACGCTGGTGGAGGGCGTCGAAGCCGGCATCATCGCCGGGGTAGGTCTCTCGATTGCGCTTTTCCTGTACCGTACCAGTCGCCCCCACAGCGCCATCGTCGGTCGCATCCCTGGCAGTGAGCACTTCCGCTCGATCACCCGGCATCAAGTCGAGACCGTCAGCCATCTCGCCCTGTTCCGGGTCGACGAAAGCCTCTATTTCGCCAACGCCCGCTATCTCGAAGACACCCTCTATACACTGGTGGCCCAGCGCCCCGAGCTGAGCGACGTGGTACTTATCTGCTCTGCAGTGAATCTGATCGACGCCTCGGCGCTGGAAAGCCTGGACGCGATCAATGCCCGTCTGAAGGACTCTCGCGTCACCCTACACCTGGCCGAGGTCAAGGGGCCGGTGATGGACCGGCTGAAGCATTCCGACTTTCTCGATGAATTGACCGGCCGCGTGTTCCTGAGTACCTATGCCGCCTGGACGGAGCTTCGACGCACCCGGGACTGATCCACCCGACTCGCCTCGCCGGACGATGCCCGGTATCTGCTCGGTAGCTGCCCGACAACCACCAGGCGAGGCCGGAGCCGCGTCGCTCTTGCGGGTCGAAGGGCCCGCCTCGTGCCATCGTTGCCGCAGATAGGAAAGCCGGACCTGCTGCCATCGACACATCTGGGTGCCGACCGATGCCTTAGGAGAATATCGACATTGTCGGCATTGCGGTAAGATGGCCCGGTGATTCATGGACGGGCCACGAGATGGAAGACTCACCCAAGCAGAACCTCGCCATCAGCGCTTACCGCTGGCTCAAGCAGGACATCATTCGTGGTGTCTTCGCCCCGGGCGAAAAGCTGTTGATGGCAAGGCTGAAAGAACGCTACGACCTGGGCGTGGGGCCGCTGCGCGAAGCCCTGTCCCAGCTGGTTGCCGACCGCCTGGTGGTAGCCATCAGTCAACGCGGTTATCGGGTGGCCCCCATGTCGCTGGCGGAGCTCGAGGATCTGTACGATGCCCGCGCCCAGCTCGAGGGGCTGATGCTGGAGTTGGCCATCCAACGCGGTGACGATCGCTGGGAAGCCGATATCATCGCTACCGCGCACACCCTGGCCAAGGTCGAAAGCGTCAGCTCCTCCGAGGAGCTGCTCGATATCTGGGACAGTCGCCACAAGGCCTACCACAGTGCCATCGTGGCCGGTTGCAACTCGCCTCATCTGATGCAGGTGCGCGACACCCTGTTCGACCAGGTCGAGCGCTACCGTCACCTGTGGCTTCGCGAGACGGTGTTTTCCAGCGAGGCCCTGGCGGTCAAGCGTGACGAACATGCGGCACTGACCGAGGCGGTATTGAGTCGGGACGCCGGCAAGGCCCGGCGCATGATGCGTGACCATCTGATGACGCCGGTACCGATCATCACCGAAGTGATGGCCCGGCGCGGCCTGGATTGAGTCACCATGACGGCGCTTACGCTTGAGCAAGGCAGTTGGCCTGCGCTCACCTGCGCTCAAAGAAGGGCCACACTCCCGCCTCGGCGCGCAGTGAGCTACTCCCCAAGGGAGAGCGACAGCGCCAGACGGATAGCTGCACACTTGAAAGTGCACCGTGCCTGGTCCTGAACCTCGATGGGCGCGGGCACCGTCTAGACAGGGCCCGGGATTGTCACCGGACTGTCACCCGTAACACCTAGACTTTTCATAAATCTGATAGCCGTACGCGTTGCCACCGGAGGAATACCATGCCCCATCTACTCAGATTCTCGCGGGACCTGGAGGCACGCCTGGATTTCCTGGCCGAAAAGACCGGCCTGTCGAAGGCTGCACTGATCGAACGTCTGGTCAGCGAAGGCGCCGAAATCCTCGAAGCCGAGCTGGCCCACGAGGGCGCCGGCAGCCAGCGTGCGGAGCGCTCCATCGATCAACTGCTGCGCGAAAGCGGGCTCGGCGCCTGACGACTCGCCGCCCCCTCCCGCCATCATCGAAAGGGGAACAGCGCGCGGGGAGGGTCAACAGCGAGAGCGCGTCGAACGGCTGTCTAGCGCTGCGCCTGGTGCAGACCTTCTCGCAGCGCTTCTGACTCCCCCCCGACCGGCTGCTCGGACATCGCTCTTGCCAGCGCCGCTCTGGGATCGCGAGGATAGTAGCGTTCCGGCTGGCGTGCCACGTGGGGAAAGAACCGCGTGTCCTTGTAAGGCATCTTCATGAAGCCTGAGATACCTAGTCCCTCGATCAGCTTCACCGCATCGACGATGTCCTCGAGACAGTCATGGAATTCCTGCTCCCTTGAAGGGTCGAGCAGCCGATAGTGGTGGTGAATCTTGAGATGCGACGGCAGCACCTCGAAGATGATCATGCCGGTGTGGTGGATATCATTGAGCGCCTGCAACGAGGTGATGATCGCCTCCGGCAGGACCAGCAATTCCTCAGGGTCGGGACCGTCCTCAAAATAGCTGTGCAGACGGGAGCGATCCTCCAGTTCCGGCACCGCGCTGACCTCATAGGACAGTTTCAGCGACGGATCGACCACGAAGGGGTGATCCGGACTGGTACGCTCCAGGTGCAGGGTATCGCGGGCATTGAACAGGCAGCTCTTGAAGATGCCCCGCCGATGGATCGCCCGCGCCAGGGTCACCATGTTGTTGACCGCCGCCACGAAGGCTCGCTTGAGCCCTGCATCGTGCAGATTCAATGACGAGTCGATATAGACGCCATCGGCCTCCCAGCGCACCGCCAGCCCCCCGACCACCGGGTACTTGCCCAGCCGGCTGACGGCGGCCAGAAAGGCCTTTTCGGTCTCCCCCATGCCCTGCATGAAGTTGCGATAGTAGCGATCCAGCTGAACATCGTTGACGTCATTGAGCGTCTCCTCCACGCCCTCTTCCCTCAGAAATGCCTTGCGCGAGCTGTACACCACGGTATCGATCTCGCGACTCAGCGCGCGGCTCCACACCGGCACCTGTGCCACTTCCTGGGGCCGCGGCAGATCGAGCATCACCAACCGTCCCAGGCGCGGCATTTCGGTAATGAAGTGGTCGCCGGCCCTCAACCGCACCTCGGGGTCGGGATCGAGCATCCCGTCCAGGGTCCTGGCAAACTCCATCGGCAGACCCAGCGAGGTGGCGGGGATGGCGCGATGTCCAAAACGGCAGGACTGCGCCGAGGCCAGCGCGTAGAGGGTCCCGGCGACACCCTGCTCGTCGAAGCGCGGTGATGACAGCGCGCCCCCAAGCTGGTCCTCGCCGATGAAATAGACGTCCCCGAGCCTGGCATTGGTCTGCTGCAGATTGTCGGACATCAGCTCCATCACGTTGGCGGTGACGAACTGCAGCCGTGCGTCGAGCTGTGCAAATACCGACGACCCCCAGTCGATCAGCGCCACCGTTTCGTCGCGGGCGTCAAACACCAGATTCGACGGTTTGATGTCGCCATGGACCACCGGCTTTCTCGGGGCGCCGGCGGGGGTGGTTTCACGCCTCAGCTCACGCAGGATATCGGCCAGTTGGGTGGCGATACGCACCACCAGCCGTGGTGACAGCCGACCCTGACGCAGCGATACCTCTTCCAGATTGAGCCCCGGGGCCCGCTCCATCACCAGAATCGCCTGGTGGCGCACGCGTTGATAGGCGACCAGCGCCGGCACACGGGGATGCACCACCTGCTCGAGCATGAAGGCCTCTTCCTCGAGGCGATCCTGCAGGTGCTGCGGCAACGTGACCCGGCTGAACTTGAAGACGTGATGGCGCTGGTCGGGACTGACCCCGGCAAACACGAAACCGTAGGCGCCCTTGCCGACCAGCTCGATGCGCCGATAGCCCAGCTGCTCGAGCTGGGTACGACACAGCGCGACCCACTCCTTGAGCTTGCGCGCGTCGTCCTGGCTGAGCAGGTAGATCGACTGATCTTCCGGGATGTAGAACTGCTGCAACGGGGCCTGGGGCATGGCGGTATCCTCCACCGATACACGATGCCACGGCGGCGCCTCGGGCGCACGCCGTCACAATCGTTCAGGACAGGTGAAGCAGCATGCTTTCAGGGTCCTCGAGGTAGCCTTTCCAGGCATTGCAGAAACGCGCGATGGTGCCGCCATCCAGCAAGCGATGATCACCGGCCCAGGTCACCGTCATGATGCCCCGCCGCACGACCTGCCCTGCCTCATCGAAGCGTGGCAGCCACTGGGTCTTGCCGATGGCCACGATCGCCGACTCGGGGATATTGATGATGGGGGCGGCATAGGTCCCGCCGAGGGCACCGATGTTGGAAATACTGATCGTGCCTCCCTTGAGGTCGCTGGCAGCCACCCGCCCTTCGCGCGCGGCCTCGGTCAGGCGCTGCACCTCGGCGGCGATCTCAAGCAGGCTCAGGCGCTCACAGCCCTTGATATTGGGCACCATCAAGCCGGCCTTGCCGTCCACCGCCATGCCCACGTTGCAGTGGGGCGGATAGTGGATTTCGGTGGCCTCGTCATTGAGACGCGCATTGACCAGGGGATGTTCATCGATCGCCAGCGCCAGCGCCTTGATGAAAAACGGCATCAGGGTGAGCTTGACGTCCCTGGCTTCGGCCTGGGGCTTGAGCCGGCCGCGCAAGGCCAGCAGGTCGGTGACGTCGATCTCTTCACCGTACTGGAAGTGCGGCACGCTGCTGGCTGCCGCCACCATCTGGCGCGCCATGGCCGCCCGGACCCCGCGCAGCGGTTCCACTCGCACCTCTCCTTCGTCGCGGGCTGTTGCATCGGTGCCGGCGGGAGAGCCCGCCCCTGCTGACTCGGCCCCGGAATCGGACCCGGAATCGGACCCGGAATCGGCCGCGGAAGCGGCACCGCTGTGTCGAGCGCCATCGAGAAAGTTCAGCACGTCTTCCTTCAACACGCGGCCCTGGCGACCGCTGCCGGGAATGTCCTCGAGTCGCAGCTGGTGTTCTCGGATCAGTCGACGTACCGCCGGGCTCGCCGGGATGCGGCCGTAGGGGCCCTTGCCCCCCTCGGACGCAGCCTTGTGCACGGGAGAGTCACTCTTTGGGGTCGGGGTCGGGGGCGACGCCTCCTCGACCGCCGGCGCTTCACCAGCGGCGGCACCCGCCACCTGATAGGCAAACAGCGGCGCATGGACCTTGGCCATCTCGCCCTTGGCCACATACAGCTCGGCGACGACCCCGTCCTCCGGCGCAGTGATCTCGACCATGGCCTTGTCGGTCATGACATCGACCAGTCGCTGGTCTTCGCTGATCTCGTCACCCTGGGCCACGTGCCATTCGACGATCTCGCACTCGACGATGCCCTCACCGATATCGGGCAGAATAAAGTCTACCCGTCGCCCCGCACCGCCCTTTTCGCTGGAGCTCGACGGCGGTTCTACTGGCTCTGCCGGCTCCTGGACAGGCGCCTCTGCGGCGCTCTCCGCCTGCACCGGCGTGTTGTCTTCGCTTTCTGCCTGGGCCTCTCCGCCCTGCCCATCGCCGCCCTGATGCTCGCCACGATAGGCAAACAAGGGCGCATGGACTCGCGCCATTTCACCCTTGGCCACGTGCAGCCTGGTAACGACGCCGGCTTCCGGGGCGGTGATTTCCACCAGCGCCTTGTCCGTCATCACCTCGACCACAGGCTGGTCTTCGGCGATGGTATCACCCTCGGCAATCTTCCATTCCATCACCTCACACTCGACGATGCCCTCGCCGATGTCAGGCAGCTTGAACTCTGTCATGTCTTGGCTCCCGGCGCCGTCTCAGTAGTGGAGTGAGGTCTTGATGGCCTCGTAGATCTTCAGATGGTCGGGCAGATACTCCTTCTCCAGCGTCAGCGGAAAAGGTGTATCGATGCCGGTCACCCGTTGGATCGGCGACTCCAGGTAAAGAAAGCAGCGCTCCTGAATGGCAGCGGCGATTTCTCCGGCGAAGCCCCCTGTACGGGGCGCCTCGTGGGTGATGACCAGGCGGCCTGTCTTCAGCACCGACTCGACGACGGTATCCTCGTCCCAGGGCAGGATGCTGCGCAGATCGATCACTTCGCAGGACACCCCGTCCTTTTCTGCCATCTCCACCGCCCGATCGATCACCTCCATCTGAGCTCCCCAGCCCAGCAGCGTGATATCGGCCCCTTCCTTGGTCACCTCGGCTTCTCCCAGTGGGAGCTGGTAATCCTCTTCCGGGACCTCGCCAGTGGAGGCGCGATAGAGGCGCTTCGGCTCGAAGAACAGCACGGGATCAGGGTCACGAATGGCGGCCAGCAACAGGCCCTTGGCCTCGTAGGGGTTGCGCGGCACCACGATCTTGAGACCCGGGGTGTGGGCGAAATAGGCCTCGGGCGACTGGGAGTGATAGAGGCCACCGGAGATACCACCGCCGTAGGGCGCGCGGATGGTCAACCCGCCGACGTTGAACAGATCGCCGGAGCGGTAGCGAAACTTGGCGGTCTCGTTCACGATCTGGTCGAAGGCCGGAAAGATGTAGTCGGCGAACTGGATCTCCGCCACCGGCACCGATCCCTGGGCCGCCAGCCCATTGGCGAAGCCGATGATGCCCTGCTCCACCAATGGCGTGTTGAAGCAGCGCGCCTTGCCGTACTTTTCCTGAAGGTGACTGGTCGCACGGAAGACGCCACCGAAGCCCCCGACGTCCTCACCGAAGCACAGCACCTTGTCGTCTTCGGCCATGGCGATGTCCAGCGCCTGGTTGATGGCCTGCAGCATATTGATGGTCGGCATCTCAGTCCCCTCCCTGGTCGGCATCGCGATGGCTCAACGCCGGGTCCAGCGACCTGGCACCACGCGGATAGGCCTCCGGGTATCGACGAACATGCTGCTTGAGAGCATCGAGCTGATGCTGCAGCGCAGGCGTCACGTCGGCATAGACGTCGGTGACCATGGTATCGATCGCCGGAGGTGGGCGCTTCTCGGCCCGTTTCATGGTTCCCAGCACCTCGCGACGCAGTTCGTCCTGCAACGCCTTTTCCTCGTCTTCGCTCCACCAGCCCTGGGCCTCGAGCCACAGCTGCATGCGCCGGATCGGGTCCTTGGCCCGCCAGGCGTCCTCTTCCTTGCGCGAACGATAGCCCGAGGGGTCATCGGAAGAGCTGTGGGCCGCCAGACGGTAGGTCATGGCCTCGATCAGTACGGGCTTGTTCTCCTCCACCGCCAGACGCCGCGCCTTTTCGGTGGCCCGGTAGACCGCCAGCACGTCGTTGCCGTCGACGCGGATCACGTGCATGCGATATCCCAGCGCCCTGGGCGCCACGCCATCCGCGGCAAACTGCTCCACCGACGGCGTGGAAATGGCATAGCCATTGTTGCGACAGAAGAAGATCACCGGCGCTTCGTGTACCGCCGCCATGTTGAGCGCCGCATGGAAGTCACCCTCGGAGGCAGCGCCCTCGCCAAAGTAGACGATGGTGCAGAGGCCCTCTCCCGCCAGCTTCTGGCCATAGGCATAGCCCGTGGCCTGGGGAATCTGTGTCGCCAGCGGCGATGAAATGGTCATGTAGTGCAGCTTGCGCGACCCGTAGTGGATCGGCATCTGCCGGCCCTTGCCGTAGTCAAGTTCATTGCCGAACAGCTGGTTCATGAACTCGTCGAAGCTGAAGCCGCGATAGGCCAAGGCGCCCTGCTCTCGGTACTGAGCCATGATCATGTCGGCGTCGTCCAGGGCGGCGGCGCTGCCGATGACCGCCGCTTCCTCGCCGGTGCACTGCATGTAGAAGCTCAGGCGTCCCTGACGCTGCGCCGCCATCATGCGCTCGTCCAGCACCCGGGTGGCCACCATGGCGTGGTAGATTCTCAGCGCCTTGTCGCGCTCGAGATCCGGCCCTTCGGCGCCGTCATGGAGGGTGCCGTCCTGGGATAGCACCGCATAGGTAGGAATGCTGTATTCGTCGCCGGACAGAAAGTCCGGGCGGTGGGTCTGTGCGGTCATCGTCATCGTGCTGTTCCTTTGCCCCTTTTGAGGGCAGTGTTGTCTTTATTCCCGCCCCTTGCCAGGGGATTGCCCGTGGCGGGACCAACGCACTGGCTTGACGTTAACGTAAACTGAGACGCCTGCCTAGCCGCGACTTTGGTCGAAAATTCGTCTCGAATTGCCTCGATGGACCGCTTTGCGGCGAGCACCATGAGACGCCCGAACCGGGCCACCGTGACGGGGAGACTGGCTGGTGGGAGAGACGCAGGCCACCACGAAGCCCCCCCTCTCTGCACGGGGGCTTCGCGGATACGGGGATCAGGAAAGGGAAAGCGGACCAGGTCTCGGTGTTCAGACCCGGTCGACGCCATCAGGCCCGGCGAGCAGGAGCCAGGCGCGCGAACACGCTGTCCACCGTCAGCGCCAGCAGTGCAATCAGCACCGCGCCCTGGACGATGTAGGCGGTGTTGCCATTGACGATACCGGAGATGATCGGGTCGCCCAGGTTGCTTGAACCAACGGTAGCACCCAGGGCGGCGGTGGCGATGTTGATCGTCACCGAGGTGCGAATACCGGCCAGGATCACCGGTGCCGCCAGCGGCAATTCCACCTGGCGCAGGATCTGGCCACTGGTCATGCCCATGCCACGGGCGGCCTCCCGCACCGAGGGATCGATACCCTCGATCCCGGCGAGAGTGTTACGCACGATGGGCAGCAGACCATAGAGCAGCAATGCCACCACGATGGGCAGGGTGCCGAAACCCAGCACCGGCACCGCCAGCGCCAGTACCGCCACCGGAGGAAACGTCTGTCCCAGCGATGCCACCTGGGCGACCAGCGGCAGAAAATCGCGTCCTCCCGGACGGGTGACGGCGATGGCGCCGCCCACCCCGATCAAGGTAGCCAGCACGGCGGCAACGCTGACCACCAGCAGATGGCGTCCCAACAACACCAGAAAGTCCACCCGCGAGAAGATCACGTCACGGCTATCGGGCTCGACCCAGCGAAACAGCGCTTCCAGCTGCCCCATCAACAGACAACCCGCCAGCAGCAACAGCCCCCAGATGACAGGAACCCGCCAGCGGCTGGCCCAGTGCTCAGTCATGGCCCCGGGCTCCCACCAGCCGACGAAAGCTCAGTTCGCCGATCGGAATATCATCGTCATCGACCACCGCCAGGCGCTCGACCCGGCGCCATAGCATCACCGACAGCGCCTCCCTGAGCGAGGCGCCCTGGTCGATCCGCTCGCGCGCCACGCCACCGGTGCCCAGAGGCATCATGCGCTCGCTGACCGGCAGTAGCGCTGCCTCCTTGAGGCCGCGATCCTCGCCCCCCAGCAACGAGGCGACGAAATCGTTGGCGGGGTCTCTCAGCACGCTCAATGGATGCCCCTGCTGCATGATCTGCCCTTCGTGCATCACCACCAGCCGGTCAGCCAGGGTCAGGGCCTCGTCCATGTCGTGGGTCACGAATACGATGGTCTTGCCCAGCCGCGCCTGAAGATCACGCAGCTCCAGTTGCAGGCTCTCGCGGGTGATCGGGTCCAGGGCGCCAAACGGCTCGTCCATCAGGAGGATATCCGGGTCCGCCGCCAGGGCGCGGGCGACCCCGACCCGCTGCGCCTGCCCCCCGGACAACTGGTCGGGGTACTTGCCGGCAAATTCGTCCATCGACAGCCCCAGCAAGGCCATCAGCTCCTCGACCCGTGCGTCGATCCTGGCCTTTGGCCACTTGAGCAGTCGCGGCACCAGGCCGATGTTGCGCGCCACGGTCCAGTGGGGGAACAGACCGGTGCTCTGGATGGCGTAGCCGATCCGGCGCCTCAGCGTCTCTTCCCTGAAGCTGCGAATGGGCTGCTGGTCGATATGGATCTCGCCATCGCTGTGTTCGATCAGCCGGTTGATCATCCTCAGGGTGGTGGACTTGCCGCAGCCGGAGGTCCCCACCAGGCAGCAGAACTCCCCGCTCTCCACCTTCAGCGAAATGCTGTCCACCGCAGTGGTCGACCCGAAACGCTTGCTGATATTGATCAATTCGATCATGCGGCCTCTCCTCTCCCCAGTCGCCTCGACAGGTTGCCGAGTACCGCATCGGCGAGTATTGCCATCACCAGAATGGGCAAGGCCCCCAACAGCACCAGATCCATGGCGGCCTGACCCAGCCCTTGAAAGATGAAACGCCCGAGCCCACCGGCGCCGATCAGGGCCGCCACCGCGGTCAGGCCGATGGCCTGCACCGTGGTGATGCGAACCCCTTCCAGCAGTACCGGCACCGCCAGTGGCAGGCGCACCTGAAAGAAGATCTGCAACCGACTCATGCCCATGCCGCGCGCCGCCTCGATCACACCGGGGGAAACGCCCTCCAGGGCAACAAAGGTGTTTCTGACCATCGGCAACAGGCTGTAGGCCACCAGGGCCAATAGCGCCGGCGCCCAACCGATGCCGCTGATGCCAAGCGAATCGAGCCAGGGGTAGCGATTGGCAAGCCAGGCCAGCGGTCCGAGCAACAAGCCGAACAAGGCCAGACTGGGGATCGTCTGCAGGAAATTGAGTACCGCGAAGGCGCCCCGTTGCGCTCCGGGATAGCGCCGCATCAGCAGCGCGATGCCGGCGCCGAGGACCAGACTGACGCCGACGGTGGTAGTGACCAGCAGCAGGTGCTCGCCGATGGCCAGCCAGAAGTCATCGGCACGGCCCTGGTACTCCTGCCACAACGCCAGACGATTCAGCCCCAGCGGCAGGCAGACGGCGAGCAGCGCCAGCGGAGTCAGCATCAAGAGCCAGGACACCCCGGTCGACAGCCGCTGTCGAGTCCGCAGGTCCAAAAGCGCCAACATCAGCACAAACAGCGCACACCAGATGCCTGAACCGATCCCGAGCCGCGCCTGGGGCAGCTCAGGATCGATAAGCTGGTGCACCGCCAACACCAGCCACAGCGGCAAGCCTGCCAGAGCCAGCAGCACCAGCCCAAGCGAGCGCCAGCCGGGGTCAGCGCTACGCGCCGACAATGCCGCAAGGCCCATGGGCAGGCTGGCCAGCAGCGCCATGGCGGGCCCGGCCACCTCCCAGGCGTAGAGAGCCTCGCCGGGCACAATACGATTCGGTGCGACGCTGACCACAGGCAAGGCCCACCAGGCACCGAGCCCCACCAGCATCAGAGTCAGCAATACCGTATTGCCGCGCTCACCGTTCACTGCACTCAAGAGACCGATGGCTCAGTCCTCGAGAGTCGACAGGTAGTCGGCGGCCACCTTCGCCGGGTCCAGACCGTTCACCGCCACGTCACCGTTGAGACGCTGCAGGGTCTCCAGATCCAGCGACTGGAACACCGGCGCCAGAGCCTCTTCGATCTCGGGGTGAGCCTCGAGCACCTCCTTGCGCACGACGGGAGCCGGCTGATAGACCGGCTGAACACCCTTGGTGTCGGTCATCACGGTGAGGTCCAGCGCCTGCAGGCCACCATCGGTGCCGTAGGTCATCGCAGAATTCACGCCGCTGGTCTGCTGGGCCGCGGCGCGCATGGTCGCGGCGGTGTTGCCCCCGGAGAGTACCAGCAGGTCGTCATCGTCCAGAGAGAAGCCGTAAGCCTCCTCGAACGCCGGCAAGGCAAAGGCGGACTCGACGAAATCGGTACTGGCCGCGAGCTTGTATTCGCCCCCCTGGTTGATGAAGTCAGCCATGTCCTCGAGGGTCTCGAGCCCGTTGTCACGGGCGACATCTCCGCGCACGCTGATGGCGTAGGTATTGTTGGCCGAGGCCGGCTCGAGCCATACCAGCCCCTGCTCGGCGTCCTTGCTCTTCACCGTTTCATAGGCCTTGTCCGCGTCATGCCACACCGGGCTGTCGGTCATGTCGTGGAAGAAGGCACCGTTGCCGGTGTATTCCGGATAGATATCGATCTCGCCGTTGATCAAGGCCTCGCGCACGATGCTGGTGCCGCCAAGCTGAAGCCGATCCTCGACCTCGAGCCCTGCCGCTTCCAGGCGCTGCAGGATCATCTGACCCAGCACGGAGCCCTCGGTATCGATCTTGGAGGACACCACCAGCGGGTCCTGTGCTTGAACCTGCCCCGCCAGGGCAGAGGCGACCATCACGGCTAACACCAGGGGACGTTTCATATATCTCACCCAATTCCTTGTGTGTGTATGCTGAGTATAAGGAGGCAAGGCCAAGCCTGCTGAACGTTTCACCAACGTGAGTCCATCATGACCTCATGCCAAGGCGCAACCACCGCCGTCCAGCTCGGCGCAGTACCCAACCATCCCATGGTGCGTGATCTGGCATGGCTGATGACGGCTCCCGACCTGATCGACACCGACTGGCCCGGGCGTCCGAGTCTGACCCAGCTCGGGCTGGGCGAGCCGGAGCACCGACACGCCTATCTGGCGGCCATCGACGCCGACCCGAGCGCACTTGAGGCGATGGTGGGGCGCACCGCCACCACCCGGCTTGGACAATATCACGAGTTTCTTTGGCAATTTTTGCTCTCTACGGCACCGGCTACCGAGTTGCTGGCTCACAATGTGCCTATTCGAGAAGAAAAGCGGACCCTGGGCGAACTGGACCTGCTCTACCGCAACGCCGATGGGCGCCTTCAACACCTGGAAGTGGCGATCAAGTTCTTTCTCGGCCTCCCCTGCGGTCCGGGGGACTCGGGCGATACCTGTCGCTGGATAGGCCCCGGGGGGCTGGACAGCCTGGCGCTGAAGGTCAGCCATCTGTTGCATCATCAACTGCCCCTGCTGCAGAGCCAGCGCGCCCGAGAGCTTTTGCTTCTGGGCCTGAATGACAGCCCCGCCAACACGATCAAAGAGGCTCCCCTGGCGTCACTGCAACACGGAATCGAGGCCCACCTGGCGATGCCCGGGGTGTTGTTTCAACCCTGGCACTGTCCCATGGCGCTACCCCGCGGCGTGCCGGATTCGGCGCTACAGGGGCTCTGGTGTCACTGGCGCGACTGGTCGGCCCTGTGCCGACAGTTCGAGAACATGCGCTTCGGTACCTGCCTGGCGAAACCCCATTGGCTGGCCCCGCCACAACCGCGACACTGGAGCAGCCGTGACGACCTGACACGGGCGCTGGCGGCACATTTCGCCACCTATGCGACACCGGTACAGGTGATGCTGACCGAGGACCCCCTGCGCTTCGAGCGAGAGGCACTGGACCCGCCGCTGGATGGCTCATGGGTCCTTGGCCAGGATGCCGATGAGCCTGCCACCCAGGACATGAAAAATGCGCCGCCCGCGGCATGCGGACGGCGCATCTTCGTGGTCGGCGACGACTGGCCCCGACAGGTCCCCCTGCCGCCCCGTGCGGTGCACAAGCGACAGGCGACTACGGGCTGAACTCAGCCCTTGTCGACCACCCAGGTGGTACCTTCGCGGGAGTCCTTGAGCACGATCCCCAGGGCGGCGAGCTCGTCGCGGATGCGGTCCGCTTCGGCGAACTGCCTGGCCTTCTTGGCCTCCGCCCGCGCCGCGATACGCGCATTGATCTCGTCTTCGGACAGCGCTACCGAACCACCCTTGAGGAAGGCGGCCGGCTCCTGGGTCAACAAGCCCAGGATACTGCCCAGACGCTTGAGCTCGAGCGCCAGGGCAGGAACGTCATCGCTGCCTTCCTTGCGCGCACGATTGAGCTCGCGTACCAGTTCGAACAGCACCGACAGGGCCTCCGGCGTGTTGAAGTCATCGTCCATGGCGGCGCTGAAGCGGGCGGCGTAGTCGCCCGGCCCCACTTCGATTTCCGCCGGCAGCGCGACGCCATCAAGCGCGGTGTAGAAGCGCTCGAGTGACTTGCGTGCCTCGCCAAGCGCCTCCGGGGCGTAGTTGATGGCACTGCGATAGTGGCTTGCCACCAGCAGATACCGCACCACCTCTGGATCGTGGTGCTCCAGCACCTCGCGAATGGTGAAGAAGTTGCCCAGGGACTTCGACATCTTTTCGCTGTCGACCCGCACCGCTCCGGCGTGCATCCAGGTATTGACGTAGCGCTCGCCTGTGGCCGCCTCGCTCTGGGCGATCTCGTTCTCGTGGTGCGGGAAGGTCAGGTCCGGACCTCCACCGTGGATGTCGAAGGTGTTGCCCAGGCAGCAGGTGGACATTGCCGAACATTCGATATGCCAACCCGGACGCCCCTCGCCCCAGGGAGAGGCCCAGCTGGCCTCACCCGGCTTGGCGCCCTTCCACAGCACGAAGTCCAGCGGATCTTCCTTGTGCTCGTCGACCTCGACGCGGGCGCCGGAGCGCATATCGTCGAGGTTACGATTATTGAGCTTGCCGTAGCCTTCGAACTTGCGCACGCGATAGTAGACATCGCCGTTACCCGGCGCGTAGGCAAAGCCCTTGGCGATCAGCACCTCGATCATGGCGATGATCTCGGCCACGTGGCCGGTGGCCCTGGGCTCCTGGTCCGGACGCTGGACAAACAGCCGACCTTCATCCTCGTGCATGGCGTCGATCATGCGCTCGGTCAGTTCACCGATGCTCTCGCCGTTCTCTTCGGCGCGACGCAGGATCTTGTCGTCGATATCGGTGATGTTGCGCACGTAGGTGACGTCATAGCCACGATGGCGCAGATAGCGGCTGATGACATCGAAGGCGACCATGACCCGGGCATGTCCCAGGTGGCAGAAGTCATACACCGTCATGCCACAGACGTACATGCGTACCTTGCCCGGCTCGATGGGCGTGAACTCTTCCTTGGTGCGGCTCAGCGTGTTGTAGATCTGCATGTCAGCCCTTCTTCTGCATCTTGGCCCAGGTGTCCTTGAGACCGACCGTGCGATTGAACACCAGGTGATCGGGGCGGCTGGCGTAGCGGTCGGCACAGAAGTAGCCGACACGCTCGAACTGGTAGCGATCCTCGCTACCGGCATCGGCCAGGCTCGGCTCGCCGACACCCTGGACGGTCACCAGCGACTCGGGGTTCAGGTGCTCGAGGAAATCGGCGTCCTTGTCCTTGTCCGGCTGCTCGACCAGGAACAGATTGTCGTAGAGCCGCACCTCGATCGGCACCCCGTGGCTGGCACTGACCCAGTGGATGACCCCTTTCACCTTGCGCCCTTCCGGGTTCTTGCCCAGGGTGTCGAAGTCCACACTGCAGCGCAGCTCCTGGATCTCGCCCGCCTCGTCCTTGATCACCTCGTCGCAACGGATCACGTAGCTGTTGCGCAGGCGAACTTCCTTGCCCGGGGCCAGACGGAAGAACTTCTTCGGCGGCTCTTCCATGAAATCGTCGCGGTCGATCCACAGCTCTCGGGTAAAGGGGATACGGCGCACCGGCATGTCGTCACGGGCCGGGTGTCCCGCCACCTCGTAGACCTCTTCGTGGTCGGCGTCGACATTGGTCAATACCACCTTGAGCGGCTTCAGCACGCACATGGCACGAGGTGCATTGTCCTCGAGGTCGGAGCGGATGGCATGGGTCAACATGGCAATGTCCACCAGACCGCCGTCGGCCCGGGTCACACCGATCATCTCGCAGAACTTGCGAATCGACGCCGGTGTATAACCGCGCCGACGCATCCCGGAGATGGTAGGCATGCGCGGATCATCCCAGCCATCGACGATGCCGTTGTCGACCAGCAGCTTGAGCTTGCGCTTGGAGGTCAGGGTATAGTTCAGATTCAGGCGCGCAAACTCGATCTGCCGGGGCTTGGCCGGCACCGGCAGCTGCTCGAGAAACCATTCGTAGAGCGGCCTGTGGTCCTCGAACTCCAGGGTGCAGACCGAGTGGGTAATCCCTTCGATGGCGTCAGACTGCCCGTGGGTGAAGTCGTAGGACGGATAGATCTTCCACTTGTCGCCGGTCTGGTGGTGGCTGGCATGCCGAATGCGATACAGGATCGGGTCGCGCAGGTTGATGTTGGGCGAGGCCATGTCGATCTTCGCGCGCAGCACCTTTTCGCCTTCGGCAAATTCCCCCTGGCGCATGCGCTCGAGCAGATCGAGGTTCTCCTCTGCGCTGCGGTCGCGGTAGGGACTGGGGCGACCGGCTTCGGTCAGGGTACCGCGGTATTCGCGAATCTCGTCCGGAGACAGATCATCGACATAGGCCTTGCCTTCCTTCACCAGATGCTGCGCCCAGGCGTAGAGCTGGTCGAAGTAGTCGGAGGCGAAACGAATGTCGCCCGCCCACTGGAAGCCCAGCCAGTGCACGTCTTCCTTGATGGCGTCGATGTAGGCCTGCTCTTCCTTGGCGGGATTGGTGTCATCGAAGCGAAGATGGCAGTCACCACCGAACTGCTCCGCGAGTCCGAAGTTGAGACAGATCGACTTGGCGTGCCCGATGTGCAAAAAGCCATTCGGCTCGGGGGGGAATCGCGTCACGATCTTCTGTGACCGTCCGGCCTCGATTTCCTCGCGAATCTGATTGCGAATGAAATTCGGCGCGTTGCTGGTCTCGGTGGTCATGTTGATGAATCAACCTCTGGTGAAGTAAGGGCTTTGAAGGGCACAGATCCGCCCCCGGCTTCGCGCTGCGAAGCAAAACGGCTATTATAGCGTCACGCCAGGGCCCGGCGCCAAGCCGGGCCGAGAACGAGAAAGGCGCCAAGAGGCGCTGTAAACGCTACAGGACCACTCCATGATCATTCTGCAGACCAATTTTGGCGACATCTCGATCGAACTCAACCATGAAGAGGCGCCAAAGACCGCGGCCAACTTCGAGCAGTACGTCCGCGATGGCTTCTACGATGGCACCCTTTTCCATCGCGTGATCGACGGCTTCATGGTCCAGGGCGGCGGGTTCGACAGCAACTTCGAGCAGAAGCCCACTCGTGACCCTATCGAGAACGAAGCGGACAACGGCCTCAAGAACGCCACCGGCACCCTGGCCATGGCGCGGACCCAGGACCCTCACTCCGCCACCGCCCAGTTCTTCATCAATGTGGCCGACAACGACTTCCTCAATCATACCGGCAAGAACATGCAGGGCTGGGGCTACTGTGTCTTCGGTCGTGTGGTCGACGGCATGGACGTGGTCAACCGGATCAAGGACGTGGCCACCACCCGACGCGGCATGCACGCCGACGTGCCTGCCGAGGACGTGATCATCCAGCGCGCCTACGTCAAGGACGACGCCTGATCCTCCTGTCTTTCCACCGAGCACGCCCGCGCTGCGGGCGTGCTGCGTTCAGGAGACCATGAACACCATGACCACTCTGTTGATCGCTGACCTGCACCTGCATCCCGAGGCGCCGCAGATCACCCAGGGATTCTTCGACTACCTCGAGCGCAACACCGCCGAAGGCACCGATCTTTACCTGATCGGTGACATCTTCGACGCCTGGATCGGCGATGACCTGATGGACCTCGGCGCCGCGGATCCGTCTGGCCACGCGGCACTGGCCTGCCAGGTGGCCGAACGCCTCAAGGCTGCCAGCGACGCCGGCATGCGACTTTTCCTGATGCACGGCAACCGGGACTTCCTGCTGGGCGAAAGCTTCGCCCAGCGGGCCGGCGCCACCCTGCTCGACGAACCACAACGACTTGACCTTGGCGGTGAGCCTACCCTGGTGATGCACGGAGACAGCCTGTGCACCAGCGATGAAGCCTACATGGCGTTTCGCGCCAAGGCCCGTGACCCGCAGTGGCAGGCAGGAGTCCTTGCCATGCCGATCCCGGAGCGTCTGGCCTTGGCCAGCCAGCTGCGTCAGCAGTCCGGCGAGGCCAACAGCACCAAAGCCGCTGACATCATGGACGTCACCCCCGAGGAAGTCGTCGACGTGATGCAGACCCACGGGGTTAGCAGGCTGATTCACGGTCATACCCATCGTCCCGCCGTGCATGACTTGAGCCTTACCAGCCCTCAGGGCGAGCCCGTGTCGGCGCAACGTATCGTGGTCGGCGACTGGGCCCACGATCAGGGCTGGGAGGTGCGCATCGAAGACGGCGAGGCCCCATCACTCAACCGCTTTTCCTTCTGACGCAGCCTTTATCGACGCCCTGCCCGCCCCGGGCCTTCGGGCGCCGATGACACGCCGGACGCTCAGGCGTCCGGCCCCTCCTCTCCCGACGGCCGACGTCGACACCGCTCCAGCGCCTGCTCCAGGCCATCGATATCGAGTTCCATATCCTCTGGCCAGATCATCTCGAGCCGCGAATCCTTGCGCCAGGACGCCTGAGCCTCGTTGCCGGGAACGGACGGAAGCGGGAAGGTACGCCAGCCCCGGCCGGTTCGCATGACCCCTTTCACCCGCACGCCAGATGGCAGTTGCTTCCACCACTGCTCCAGCGCTGCGAGATCGAAACACTCCTCGCGGTGCCAATGCCAGCTGGCGGAGCGATAGCCCAGGCCGTGACCGTTCTGTCTTGCTGCTCCACCGGCGATGGGCGCCGGGGCCTCCGACGTACTAGGCGGAGAGTCGAATGCTTCGGCATGCAGCGAAGGCCGACGCAGCAGCAGACTCTGAGCATCGCGACGAGCGTTCTGACGGCCTCGCGCCGGGGAGTCGAGCAGATGCCTGATCGGCAACCCTTTCGCGCCGCTTTCGACCATCCAGGATGGTGCCAAGCCACTCTCCTGGCGCCATCGCTCGACCCCTTGGCGATGCTCGTCCTCGAGCAGGTCCTGCATGGACAGCACCCATCCCTCGGCCACTGCCAACTGATCGACAAAGGTAGAGTGGTTCGTGACTCTGGGATCATCGAGACGGCGTGCATCGAGCACAGTGATGACCTGGCGGAGATCCAGCACCTGGGCAAGATCGCCGCCCCCCAGCACCTCCAGCAGGCCGGCCGGGTGGCCGAGCCCGGAGGGCTCGATCAGCAATCGATCTGGCCGTTCGCGGCGCAGCAACTGCACCAGCACCGAGCGGAAGACCGTCGCCACCTGACAACAGAGACACCCTCCTGGCACCCCCTGCACGGTTACGTCGTCGCGCTCCCCGACTATCGCTTGGTCGATGCCCACCTGACCAAATTCATTGATCAGGATTGCCCACCGCTCACCAACGGGTTTGCGATCGATCCAATGGCGGATCAACTGGCTCTTGCCGCTGCCGAGAAATCCGGTGATGACATGGGTGGGGATGCTGGCCAGTGGTTGCATGACGGTTCTTGGCTCCGGGCTAGAAGATTGGCAGCAGATGACGACCAACAAGATAACGGTATAAATATAAACAGCCTATGCAGAGGCCTTGTGCGACGCTATACCCTGAACGCCGTATGTGCTTCACTAGAACGCAAAGATAACGGTATAAAAAGAACCATCGAGCAGGCACGCAATACCCGAAACATCGCTCCAACAATCGTTCCAACAGGACTTCACAGGCCGGCGCCAACGAAAAGGAGCGCCAGATGGCGCTCCTTTTCGACAGCAGGGGGACCGCGACACGCGTGCGGCCCCTCTCCGCGCTGGCTAGACGAGTTGGCTAGTAACGCTCGATCTCGCCGGTATCGCGTAGATGGGTCAACAGGCCATCCAGCACCGCCTGGGCACGCAGCCGCTCGGCCATGCTGGCGACAAACTGCTCCATCTGCTGGTTACCCTCACCCTGGCCAATGCTCTCCAGGGCAATTAGACTGACATCGGCGCCATCGACCGCCCGGCCGTAAACCACCTGGCCCTCTTCAGGATGCGGCAGCTTGAACGCGGTGGTCAGCACTGCATCGGGTACGCTGGGCGCGTCCTGACGGCTGATGTTGTCAGCACGCTGCCAATCGATGTCCAGAGACTGGCCCCCCTGCAGCTGCGACACTCGCTCTTCAGCAAGCTCGATCAAGGCGTCGCGGGTCTTGGCTTGACGCACCGCCGCTTCGACCTGGTCCTTCACCTGCTCCAGTGGGAGCGTCGCCGCGTCGCGGTGATCGAGTACCCGCAGCACCAGACGCCGTGAACCATCCAGCTCGATGACCTCGCTGTTGAAGCCCTCTCCAAGCACCTCATCGCTGAAGGCCTGATCCATCACGCCAGGTTCGGCCAGTACGCCTTCAGCGCCTTCACGACCGACCCAATCACTGGTCTGACGCTCGAGTCCAAGGTCGTCAGCCACACTCTGAAGATCGTCGGCAGCGAAGCTCTCGTCGATCAACTGCTGGGCCTTGTCATTGAAGGCGTCACGCACCTGTGCCTGAGCAAGCTGATCACGCAGACGGTCACGCTCGGAGGCAAAGTCCGCACGATCGATCTCGGTCACCTTGATCAGGTGCAGTCCGTTGTCGGTCTCGACCGCCTCGGAGACCTGGCCCTCGTCGAGGGCAAAGGCGGCCTCTTCAAAGGCCTCGCCGAAGATACCCCGGGTGATCACCCCAAGATCGCCACCATCGTCGCTGGTGGATGTGTCATCGGAGAACTCGGCCGCCAGATCGTCGAACGCGTCGCCATCGGCCAGTCGCGCCTTGATGGCGTCGATACGGGCCTCGGCCTCGTCTCTGCTGCGCTCGTCGCCGAAGGTCACCATGATATGTGATATCTGACGATCGGCGTTCTCCGCCTGGGCTTCCCAGGCTTCGCGCAGGTCCTCCTCGCTCACCTCGATATCGGCGGCCATGGCCTCCTGATCGAGCACGATGTAACCGAGTTTGACCTGCTCCGGCCGCAGGAATTCCTGCTGATGCTCGTTGTAGTAGGCTGTCATTTCCGCCTGAGACACCTCGACAGGCGCCTCAAGGTCCGCCTCGGTCAGTCGGTGGTAGCGGAAACTACGCGTCTGGCGCTGCAACTCGGCAAGCCGCTCGCGTTCGCCTGGCAAGGTGAAGTCGCTGGCGATCAGGCCTTGCTGGATGTGGCCGCGCATGACGTCACGACTAAGCTGCTCGCGGAAGGACAATGGCGTATAGCCGACACTGGAAAGACGGCTGCGGAAGAGCTCCTGGTCGAACTGGCCATCGGCATTCTGAAACTCCGGGCGACTGACGATCAACTGGTCGAGTTGATTGTCCGAAACCGCTAGTCCGCCGTTCTTGGCGTAATCGATCATCAAGCGGTCACTGATCAAGCCTTCAAGCACTTCGCCGCGAAGCGCGCGCTCCTGGTCGGCTGGCACCTGGTTGGAGCGCATGGCGCGCTGGACATTCAGTTCGACCTGCTGGCGATTGATGGGCTCACCATTGACCGTGGCGACCTCATCGCCGGATTGTCCGAATAGACCAATCAACGACTCCACGCCAAACAGTGCCATGGTGACGATCACGGCACCAATGATGATCTTTGCGATCCAGCTCTGGGATCGGTCGCGAATACTCTGCAGCATGCATGCCTCTGCGAAAGGATGGGGATTCGTCGCGCACCAGTATACGCACCCGAGGGCCTGGCGCGACCTCCCCCAAACTCATGAAAAAGGCGCACCGCGATAGCGATGCGCCCTTGGCGAGTCCGGCGTAGGCGGTGGCCGCCAGACTCGTGTCAACGTGACGATGCTCGACGTGCCGCCGAGACCACGCGTCTTAGTTGACGGAATCCTTCAGAGCCTTGCCGGCCTTGAAGCTCGGCACCTTGGCGGCACTGATTTCGATCGGCTGACCGGTCTGCGGGTTGCGGCCGGTACGTGCAGCGCGCTCCTTGACGGAGAAGGTACCAAAGCCAACCAGTGAAACGCTGTCGCCCTGCTTCAGGCTCTCGGTCACGGATTCCACCATAGCATCCAGCGCGCGAGAAGCGGCGGCCTTCGGAATATCGGCAGACGCGGCAATGGCATCAATCAGCTCGGACTTGTTCACACTTCACCCCTTGACTATTACAGAAAAAAATTCGAAACGGCGATACTTCTTGCCGACAGGCTCGATCGCAGCATGGCGATAATTTATAGCAATGCTGCAAAAGACCTGTCAAGCAACCTTCCTTGCCAATCCGCATGAACTCGGCATTCTACACCCAAGATCATGGAAAAAACGTCACTAGTGTGTGCTGACCATTGAGTGTGTCGCAGACGACTCTGTCGACAGTGAATCGTCGGTTTTTTGATCCACCTTTTGTGACAGAGCGAGCTCGAGCACTTCATCAATCCAGCGAACCGGATGGATCGTCAGAGCATCCTTGATATTTTCAGGGACCTCCTTGAGATCGCGACGGTTCTCCTCGGGTATTAGCACCGTCTTTATACCACCGCGCCTGGCCGCCAGCAATTTCTCCTTGAGCCCACCGATCGGCATGACTTCGCCTCTCAGGTTGACTTCACCGGTCATCGCGACGTCGCAACGCACAGGACGGTTGCAGAATGCCGAGACCATGGCGGTCACCATGGCGATACCCGCGCTGGGGCCGTCCTTGGGGGTGGCTCCCTCCGGCACGTGGATATGCAGGTCTTCCTTCTCGAACCGCTCGGGATCGATCCCCAGGGCCTCGGCGCGGGCCCGCACCACCGTCTGGGCGGCACTCACCGACTCCTTCATGACGTCACCCAGTGAACCGGTCTTGTTGAGACGCCCCTTGCCAGGCGTCACCACCGACTCGATATTGAGCAACTCACCTCCCACCGAGGTCCAGGCGAGTCCGGTCACACGACCGACCTGGTCCTGCTGGTCGGCCAGACCGTAGCTGTAACGCCGCACGCCAGCGTAGGCTTCGATATCCTCGGCCGCCAGCGTCTGTGAGCCAAGGGCGCCTTCCTTGCCCTCCTTCTCGAGCCGCTCACGCAACACCTTGCGACTGACCTTGGCAATCTGCCGCTCGAGCTCGCGAACGCCGGCTTCGCGGGTGTAGTAGCGAATCAGCTCCAGCAGCGCATCCTCACCAAAGCTCAGCTCATCTTCCTTGAAGCCGTTGGCGGCCAGCTGCTTGGGCACCAGATAGCGCGTGGCGATGGCCAGCTTCTCATCCTCGGTGTACCCCGGGAGGCGTATCACCTCCATGCGGTCCAGCAGCGGCCCCGGAATATTCATCGAGTTGGCGGTACAGATGAACAGGGTTTCCGACAGATCGTAGTCCAGCTCCAGGTAGTGGTCACTGAAGGTGTTGTTCTGTTCGGGGTCCAGCACCTCAAGCAGCGCAGACGCAGGATCTCCACGATGATCCATGCCGACCTTGTCGACCTCGTCAAGCAGGAACAACGGGTTCTTCACCCCCGCCTTGGCCATGCGCTGGATCGGCTTTCCGGGCAGAGAGCCGATATAGGTCCGGCGATGCCCACGGATTTCCGATTCATCACGCACGCCGCCGAGGGCCAGACGCACATACTTGCGATTGGTCGCCCGGGCGATGGACTTGCCCAGCGAGGTCTTGCCGACGCCGGGAGGCCCCACCAGACACAGCACCGGCCCCTTGAGCTTCTTGACCCGCTTGTGCACGGCCAGATACTCGAGGATGCGCTCCTTGACCTCATCCAGTCCATAGTGGTCCTCGTCGAGCACCTTCTGGGCATTGATCAGATCGTGCTTGACCCGGGTACGTTTTTTCCACGGTACCGACACCAGCCAGTCGAGGTAAGAGCGCACCACCGTCGCCTCCGCCGAGGAAGGTGACATCATGCGCAACTTGCCGAGCTCCTGGTTGGCCTTGTCGGCGGCCTCCTTGGGCATCCCGGAGTCCTTGATGGCCTGCTCGTACTTGTCTGCCTCGTTTGGCGCGTTCTCGAGCTCGCCCATCTCCTTCTGGATGGCCTTCATCTGCTCGTTGAGGTAGTACTCGCGCTGGGACTTCTCCATCTGGTCCTTGACCCTGGAGCGAATGCGCTTCTCTACCTGCAGCAGGTCGATCTCGGCTTCGATCAGCGCCATCAGGTGCTCGATACGATCGCGGACCCGATCCATCTCGAGCAATTCCTGCTTGTCGCCGATCTTCAGCGACAGATGGGCACAGATCGTATCCACCAGGCGGCTGGGATCCTCGATCCCGGACAGCGAATTCAGTACCTCGTTGGGCACCTTCTTCGACATCTTGACGTACTGCTCGAACTGGTTGAGCAGCACCCGCACCAACGACTCCTGCTCACGCTCGCTCAGCGGCTCGCTGGAACGCAGTATCACCTGGGCCGTGGAGTAACCCTCTTCGGCTACCGAGATCTCACCGATATCGGCGCGAGACTCCCCCTCGATCAGTACCTTGACGGTACCGTCCGGGAGTTTCAGCAGCTGCATGATCTCGGCTACCGTGCCGATGGCGAACAGATCCTCGTCATCGGGATCATCCTTGCTCGCCTCACGCTGGGCGACCAGCAAGACCCGCTTGTCATCCGCCATGGCGGCTTCCAGCGCTTGAATCGACTTCTCTCTGCCGACAAACAAGGGGATGACCATCTGCGGGTATACCACCACGTCACGCAGTGGCAAAAGGGGCAGACTCATAGTCTGTTCGGCGTTCTGCTGCATCGCAGACGTTCCTCAAACTTAGCGGGTGAAACCTAAGGGGATGGGGGCAGCCCCGAGGCATTGCAAGGGGAAACGCCTAGCCGAATCGCCATCGAAGGCTCCGGCAGACAAAGGGGCCGCGTCTGCGGCCCCTTTTGACGGCGTCGCGGGAAGCGCTGACGGACTAGCCGTCGGTGCCGTCCACGCGAGTGTCTTCCTCAGCGTCGCTGGCCTGACTGTAGATCAGCAGGGGATCACTCTCCCCACCGATGACAGAGGCGTCGATAACCACCTTGCTGACGCCCTCGAGAGAGGGAATCTCGTACATGGTGTCGAGCAGCACCGACTCGAGGATCGAACGCAGGCCACGGGCGCCGGTCTTGCGTGCCATTGCCTTGTGAGCCACCGCGCGCAGGGCATCCTCGCGGAAGTCCAGCTCGACGCCTTCCATGTCGAACAACCGAGCGTACTGCTTGACCAGCGAGTTCTTCGGCTCGGTCAGGATCTGAATCAGCGCGTCTTCGGTCAGCTCGGTCAAGGTTGCGATGACCGGCAGACGTCCGACGAACTCGGGAATCAGGCCGAACTTGACCAGATCCTCGGGTTCCACGTCCAGCAGCAGATCGCCGACACCCTTGGTCTCATCCTTGCTCTTGACCTCGGCATTGAAGCCAATGCCACCGGTCTCGGCACGATCCCGGATAACCTTGTCGAGGCCGGCGAAGGCACCGCCGACGATAAACAGGATATTGCCGGTATCGACCTGCAGAAACTCCTGCTGCGGATGCTTGCGACCACCTTGCGGAGGCACCGAGGCCGTGGTGCCCTCGATCAGCTTCAACAGCGCCTGCTGCACGCCCTCGCCGGAAACGTCCCGGGTGATCGACGGATTGTCCGACTTGCGCGAGATCTTGTCGATCTCGTCGATGTAGACAATGCCACGCTCGGCCTTGTCCACGTCGTAGTCGCACTTCTGCAGCAGCTTCTGGATGATGTTCTCGACATCCTCGCCGACGTAGCCCGCTTCGGTCAGCGTGGTGGCATCGGCGATGGTGAAGGGAACATTGAGCAACCGCGCCAGGGTCTCCGCCAGCAGAGTCTTGCCGCTACCGGTGGGCCCGATCAGCAGGATGTTCGACTTGCCGAGCTCGACCTCATCCTTGCCACTGTGACGCAGACGCTTGTAGTGGTTGTACACGGCCACCGACAGCACCGTCTTGGCGCGGTCCTGACCGATCACGTAGTCGTCGAGAGTGTGTCGAATTTCGCGCGGAACGGGCAGACGCTCCTCGTCGCTCTCGGCATCGGCATCGAGAACTTCTTCGCGAATGATGTCGTTGCAGAGATCGACACACTCATCGCAGATATAAACGGACGGACCGGCGATCAGCTTGCGTACTTCGTTCTGGTTCTTGCCACAGAACGAACAATACAGAAGCTTGCCGTTGTCGTCCTTGCCTTTGCCGTCGGCCATTCGCGTACCTCTCTGGCAGCGGTGGCCCCAGGGGCCACCGGTAATCACGTAGTCATCGCGCGAGCTATCACGCTATCAGGATGCCGGGCGCTTATCCAGCACTGCGTCGATCAGGCCATACTCCGCGGCCTGGGCGCCGTTCATGAAGTTGTCGCGATCGGTATCCTTGGCGATGGTCTCGATATCCTGGCCGGTGTGGTGCGCCAGGATCTGGTTCAGTCGCTCGCGGATGCCCAAAATTTCACGGGTGTGAATCTCGATGTCCGAGGCCTGCCCCTGATAGCCACCCAGCGGCTGGTGGATCATCATCCGCGAGTTGGGCAGGCAATAGCGCTTGCCAGCGGCACCACCGGCCAGCAGCAGGGCTCCCATGCTCGCCGCCTGACCGATACAGACGGTCGAGACGTCAGGCTTGATGAACTGCATGGTGTCGTAGATGGACATCCCCGCCGTCACCGAACCGCCGGGCGAATTGATGTAAAGGTGGATGTCCTTGTCCGGGTTCTCGGACTCCAGGAACAACAGCTGGGCGACCAGCAGGTTGGCCATATAGTCTTCGACCGGCCCCACCAGGAAGATCACCCGCTCCTTCAACAGCCGGGAGTAGATGTCGTAGGCACGCTCGCCGCGGGCGCTCTGCTCGACCACCATGGGCACAAGGCCGCCGGCAGCGTTGATATCGAACTCGGTGTTCATGAGGAGATGTCCTTGTTTCCTTGCGTGACAAAACGACGAAGCCGGCCCGACGGGGCCGGCCAGGAGAGGCGCCTCAAGCGTCCTCGCCTTCCTCCGCCTCGTCGCCCGGCTGCTGCTGCGCGGCAGCCAGGGCCTGCTGGTAGGACATTTCCACGTCCTTCACATTGGCCTGATCGAGCAAAGCGTCGACGGCCTTTTCTTCCAGCAGTGCAGACTTGACCTGGGTCTTCATCTGCTCGTTGCCCATATAGTACTCGACGACCTGCTCGGGCTCCTGATACTGCTGTGCAAGCTCCTCGACCTTTGCCTTGATCTCGTCGTCGGAAGCATCCAGCTCGTTGACCTTGATCACCTCAGCCAGCAGCAGACCGACCTGAACGCGGCTCTTGGCCTGTTCGGTAAACAGCTCGTTGGGCAACTGGCTGACGTCGAAGTCCTCGCCCAGACCAAACTGCTGCGCCGCCTGACGCTTGAGGCCATCGACCTCCTGCTGGACCAGCGACTCGGGAACGGGGATCTCGTTGGCCTGCTTGAGGGCCTCGAGCACCTGCTGCTTGACGCGATTCTCGACCGCCTGGTCAGCCTCGCGGCTCATGTTCTTCTTGACCTCGGCGCGGAATGCCTCGACGTCACCACCTTCGACACCGAATTTCTCGATGAATTCCGCATCGACTTCCGGCAGCGCCTGGCCCTTGACCGCGTTGACCTTGACCTTGAAGGTCGCTTCCTGGCCGGCCAGCTGCTCTGCCTGGTAGTCCTCGGGGAAGGTCACGCTGATGACTTTGTCCTCACCCGCCTTGGCACCTTCGAGCTGATCCTCGAAGCCCGGGATGAAGCTGCCGGAACCCAGCACCAGATCGTGGCTCTCTGCGCTGCCGCCTTCGAACGGCTCGTCACCCAGGAAGCCCTGGAAGTCGATATTGACCTGATCGCCCTGCTCTGCAGCACGCTCGACCTCTTCCCAGGCAGCGTTCTGCTTGCGCAGCGTCTCGATCATCTCGTCGACGTCGGCATCGGTCACTTCAACCACCGGACGCTCGACCTCGGCGCCTTCGATGGTCGCCAGCTCGAACTCAGGATAGACCTCGAGGGTGGCCGTGAACTCCAGGTCCTTGCCGGTCTCGTTGACGGTGGCTTCGATCTGCGGGTAGCCGGCCGGATTGAGCTTCTCATCGGTAATGGCGCGAACATAGCGCTCACGCATGACCTCGCCCACCACCTCGTTGCGCACATCAGCACCATAGCGCTGGCGGATGACCGACATCGGCACCTTGCCCTTGCGGAAACCGTCGAGACGAACGTTCTTGGCGGCATCCTTGAGACGGGCGGCGACGGCCTCGTCGATCTCGGCGGCCGGCACCTGGACGTTGATGCGGCGTTCGATCTGGGAGGTCGTATCGACGGAAACTTGCATGAATAATCCTCTACCGACTGGGGGCGTACTGAAAAATTGAAAACGTCAAAGGGGAGATTCTAAGAATCCCGCCGGGCACTGGCAAGCGCCAACGCCCACAACATGGGGCCTGGCATGTCTTTTACAAGGGGCTATTGGAAAATTCGTGGCCACCGAATGACGACACGACCGCCGCCGAGGGCGAAACACAGGCACGACAAAACGCCGGACAAGCAACTTGGCCTGCCAGCTTCAGATTCGACAACGACTTGTTCAAGAAAGAAACTCGGGGAAGGAATCAGGTTGATGGGGTGGATGATGGGGATCGAACCCACGACCACCGGAGCCACAATCCGGGGCTCTACCACTGAGCTACATCCACCACAACCTGTCAGCTACCGAACCCACGTTCGGGCTTGACCACACTTGCATCGCCTGAATGGGGTGGATGATGGGGATCGAACCCACGACCACCGGAGCCACAATCCGGGGCTCTACCACTGAGCTACATCCACCATATCAGGACAATACCGCTACAACCTTTGCCCGAGCCTGTCAAAAGCAGCCACCAGCATACTTCACTGGCGCGCCCAGCAGGACTCGAACCTGCAACCTACGGCTTAGAAGGCCGTTGCTCTATCCGGTTGAGCTATAGGCGCATTCTACAGAACCGAACTCTTCACCACAACCCGCTTTTCGAGAAAAACTTCTTCTCCAACAAGCTGTTGTGGTCGGGGTGGAGGGATTCGAACCCCCGACATCCTGCTCCCAAAGCAGGCGCGCTACCAGACTGCGCTACACCCCGCCGGCCAGCCGCTCGGCCATGCAAACCGCCGAAGCAGTCTCTGCAAGCGCTGCGTATTCTACGGAACTTTCCCGCCAAGTCAACAGGCTACCGAGACATTCCTGTTGTCATTCGGGCTCAAGCTTTGCCTGGATGGCGGAGCGTGCGAAAATCCGTGGCCGCCAATTTCATCCAGCACACCCACTTCTGACCGAGGGAACCCCATGACCGCCCAGCTCATCGATGGCAAGTCCATTGCCGCCACAGTACGCCAGCAGGTCGCCCGTCAGGTACAGGCGCGGATCGATGCCGGAGAACGCATCCCGGGGCTTGCTGTGGTGCTGGTCGGTGAAGACCCCGCCTCCCACGTCTATGTACGCAACAAGCATCGCGCCTGCGAGCAGGCGGGTATTTCATCTGTTCAACACGCCCTGCCCGCTTCCACTTCACAGGCAGAGCTTGAAGCCCTGGTCGACCAGCTCAACGCCGACTCATCCATCGATGGCATTCTGGTTCAACTTCCGCTGCCCGACCACCTGGACGCTCGCCCTATCCTCGAGCGCATTCTGCCAAGCAAGGACGTGGACGGCTTCCATCCCTACAACCTGGGACGGCTGGCCCAACGTCTGCCGCTGCTGCGCCCCTGCACCCCCAAGGGCGTGATGACGCTGCTGCATCACTCAGGTCTGGCGGTGCGAGGCCTCGACGCCACGGTGGTCGGTGCCTCCAATATCGTAGGACGGCCGATGGCACTGGAATTGATGCTGGCGGGCTGCACGACCACCGTCTGCCACCGCTTTACCCGCGACCTCGAGGCCCAGGTCCGCAAGGCGGAACTGCTGGTGGTCGCGGTCGGAAAACCAGGACTGGTGAAAGGCGAATGGGTACGTGACGGCGCGATCGTCATCGATGTGGGCATCAATCGACAGGAAGATGGACGCCTGGTGGGCGACGTCGACTTCGACGAGGCTGCCCGACGTGCAGGTCACATCACACCGGTACCGGGTGGCGTTGGCCCGATGACGGTAGCCAGCCTGCTGGAAAACACCTTGATGGCCGCCGACATTCATGACGGCCAGCATCGCGAAACTCCAGACGCCTGAACCTGCACTTGCGACATCCATGCGTGATGGACTCAATTGACGTAGCATCGCGCCCATCCAACACCGGATCACGGAGACACTCCATGAGCGACAAGAAGATGAATGTCGAGAGCTTCAACCTCGACCACACCAAGGTTCGCGCCCCCTATGTGCGTCTCGCGGATATCAAGACCGGCGCCAACGGCGATCGCATCCACAAGTATGACTTGCGGATTTGCCAGCCCAACAAGGAGCACATGGAGATGCCTGCCCTGCACTCCCTGGAGCACCTGATGGCCGAGCTGTCGCGCAACCACTCGGACAAGGTTGTCGATATCAGCCCCATGGGCTGCCAGACCGGCTTCTATATCGCCATGATCAACCACGACGACTACGACGACGTGCTGGCACTGATCGAGGGTACGCTCAACGACGTGCTGTCAGCGACCGAAGTCCCTGCCTGCAACGAGATGCAGTGTGGCTGGGCCGCATCCCACAGCCTGGAAGGCGCCCAGGAGCTGGCAAAAGGCCTGCTGGCCAAGCGTGACGAGTGGCACCAGGTCTTCGCCTGAGCCGAGGCTCCACCTCAAGAGGAATCGCATGAAACGCATTGGCATCATCGGAGCCATGGCGCAGGAAGTCGCCCAACTGGCGGCCCAGCTGGAAGACGTCAGGACCCGCACCCACGTCGGCTCCACCTTCTACATCGGCCGCCTGCATGGGGTCGAGGTCGTACTGCTGCAATCCGGGATCGGCAAGGTCAACGCCGCCATCGGGGCGACGCTGCTGCTGGACAACTACCAGCCCGAGGCGATCATCAACACGGGTTCCGCAGGCGGGTTCGGCGAAGGACTGTCGATCGGCGACATGGTAGTGTCCAGCGAGGTGCGCCACCACGATGTCGACGCGGTGGTATTCGGCTACGAACATGGCCAGGTGCCCAATATGCCGGCGGCCTATCTCCCGGATGAACGCCTGGTTCGGGTGGCACGGGACTGCGTCGAAGGCATGGCTGAGGTCAAGGTGGTCGAGGGCCTGATCGCAACCGGCGACGTCTTCATGGCGTGCCCCGATCTTGTCTCTCGCACCCGCACCCGCTTTCCCACCATGCTGGCGGCAGAAATGGAGGCGGCCGCGATTGCCCAGACCTGCCATCTCTACGGTTGCCCCTTCGTGGTGATTCGCGCCTTGTCCGATATCGCCGGGCAAGGTGACAACCACCTGTCCTTCGAAGAATTCCTCGAGCAGGCGGCGGATCACTCCAGCCGCATGGTGACGGCTATGGTGCAACGACTGGCGTCACCGCAACCTGCGGTTGACCGACAGCAGCCGGCCTGACATTCCTGTCTCGCCAGAAAGCACTGCCGTCATCCTGCCAGCACGCCCGGCTATAGCCGGGCGCGCTGGCACTCGCTCACTCGATATCCGACTGTGAGCTCTCCAGCAACTTGACCAGAAAGTCGTCACTGCTTCCGTCCATGGACACCCCCGTCAGAGTCACCTGAACATCCGCATTGCTGCCGTCCTGCAAGAGCCCTCCATCGAGCTTTACGTGGACCACGGTGTCGTCGCCATCTGCGATGGCCAGGACCTTTTCACCACCTTCCAGATCATCGATGTCTTCGAGCAACTCTCTTAGATCCAGCATGTTGCCCGAGGCATCGACCGCAGTGGCGTGGGAGATGTCAGCGCTGGAAGCGGGCTCTCCCAGGTTCCAGGCCAGCTCATCCTCTTCCGCCAACAGCGGTAGCGCGGCTGCTCGAGTTGCCCCTCCCATCGCAGCCATGAAGCTCTCCGGATCGATGCCGGTGATGGTTGGCGTATCGTCATTGATCACCACCTCAAGCGTCCCGCTCGCCGTCGAGCCGTCCTTGTCGGTAATGGTGTAGCCCAACTCGAGCGCCAGATCATTTTCCTGGCCGCCCTCCGGGTGGTCCACATCCTTGCTCAGGTAGACCACCACATCACCGGTTTCGGCATCCGCCAGATTAATGGTCAAGACGCGCTCGCCATCAGCATCATTGCCCATCACGGTATAGCCGTCTGAACTCACCACAAACTCGACTGGAGAGTCTCGGCTGGTCAACTCAGGCAGCCCGTCGAGCTCCCAGCGGAAAGCACCCTGCTCGGCAGCTCCATCAGCCCCATAATCAAACCCGAGGTTGGCGCTCGCGCTGTCACTGGAGCTCTCCAGATCCCCTTCCCCACCCGCATTGCCCGTGGGCAACCCATCTTCGTTGACGGCGACGGATACCGACTCAGTGGAGGGATCCCCGTCCGAGTCTGGCGTTGCGGGTCCAGCGCCGTCCGTGATCACAACCTTTATGCTGCTCCTGGCTGAATCGCCCTCACTATCGATACCTTCGATCGTGAACTCCAGACAGGGATCCTGCGACTGGTCAAGTCCCTCCTTTGCCGTGAAACTCCAGGTACCGTCCGGTGCAACCACCAGGGTACCAGTGCCGGTGGCTATCTCCTCTCCCAGCGCAAAGGCATCGGTGACGCCGGGTATTCTTATCACGACGTTGCCCTCGTCTGCGCCGACTCCGCCGCTCCAGCTTCCTCCTTGAGTACCGCCCTCGACCATGCTTGCCGCATCATCATCGACAGTGGCTTCGATGACAGGACGATCATCGTCGACGGTCAGCACCAGGCTGCCCTTGGCCGTGTCGCCGTCGCCGTCGGTGACCTCGTAGCCCAGCGTCAGCACGATGTCGTCTTCGGTGGTCGGGTCCGAGTGATCCAGTCCCTGATGCAGCTCGGCTTCGTACTCGCCGTTGGCCGGGTCGGTCACCGTGACCGTCAGCACCGGCTCACCGGATTCGTCCACCCCGCTCAGGGTCAGGCCGTCGTCGGATACCGTCCAGCTGATCATCTCACCCTGGCTGGTCAGGATCGGCAGACCGTCGGTGGTCCAGCTGAAGGCGCCACTGGCCGCAGGGCCATCATCGCCGAAGTCGTAGTCGAGACAGCCGGTGATCACCACCTCGGTACCCGGGGCGTCGCCGGGTCCGCCGGCGATCCCCTTGGGCAGGCCATCCTCGTCGAGCAGGCCCTGGGGCGTCAGCGTCGCCGGATCGCCGTCACTGTCCGGCGTGGTCGGGGTGTCATCGGTGGCTGGCGGATAGCTCGCGGTGGTGCTGTCGCCATCACCATCGGTGATGGTGATCTCGAAACCCGGCGGCTTGGCGGGCGAGCCGTCGCCCGGCTCATCAGGGGTAAAGGTCCAGGTATTGTCCGGCTTGACCACCAGGGTGCCGCCATCGGTGTCAATCGGCGTGTCCAGCGGGTATTCGGTGTCATCGCCGGGCAGGGTCACCACAATCTCGGCCTGCTCGTCACCACCGCCGTCCTGGACCCAGGTGCCGCTCAGACTGCCGTCCTCGTTGGGTGCCTCGGGGCCCTCGATGGTCACCGTGGGCATATCATCGTCCACGGTCAGCACCAGGCTGCCCTTGGCCGTGTCGCCGTCGCCGTCGGTGACCTCGTAGCCCAGCGTCAGCACGATGTCGTCCTCGGTGATCGGGTCCGAGTGATCCAGTCCCTGATGCAGCTCGGCTTCGTACTCGCCGCTGGCCGGGTCGGTCACCGTGACCGTCAGCACCGGCTCACCGGATTCGTCCACCCCGCTCAGGGTCAGGCCGTCGTCGGATACCGTCCAGCTGATCATCTCACCCTGGCTGGTCAGGATCGGCAGACCCTCGGTGGTCCAGCTGAAGGCGCCGCTGGCCGCAGGGCCATCATCGCCGAAGTCGTAGTCGAGACAGCCGGTGATCACCACCTCGGTACCCGGGGCGTCGCCGGGTCCGCCGGCGATCCCCTTGGGCAGGCCGTCCTCGTCGAGCAGGCCCTGGGGCGCCAGCGTCGCCGGATCGCCGTCACTGTCCGGCGTGGTCGGGATGTCATCGGGGGCTGGCGGATAGCTCGCGGTGGTGCTGTCGCCATCGCCGTCGGTGATGGTGATCTCGAAACCCGGCACCTTGGCGGGCGAGCCGTCGCCCGGTTCATCAGGGGTAAAGGTCCAGGTATTGTCCGGCTTGACCACCAGGGTGCCGCCATCGGTGTCGATCGGCGTGTCCAGCGGGTATTCGGTGTCATCACCGGGCAGGGTCACCACAATCTCGGCCTGCTCGTCACCACCGCCGTCCTGGACCCAGGTACCGCTCAGACTGCCGTCCTCGTTGGGTGCCTCGGGGCCCTCGATGGTCACCGTGGGCATATCATCGTCCACGGTCAGCACCAGGCTGCCCTTGGCCGTGTCGCCGTCGCCGTCGGTGACCTCGTAGCCCAGCGTCAGCACGATGTCGTCCTCGGTGGTCGGGTCCGAGTGATCCAGTCCCTGATGCAGCTCGGCTTCGTACTCGCCGTTGGCCGGGTCGGTCACCGAGACCGTCAGCACCGGCTCACCGGATTCGTCCACCCCGCTCAGGGTCAGGCCGTCGTCGGATACCGTCCAGCTGACCGTCTCACCCTGGCTGGTCAGCACCGGCAGACCCTCGGTGGTCCAGCTGAAGGCGCCGCTGGCCGCAGGGCCATCATCGCCGAAGTCGTAATCGAGACAGCCGGTGATCACCACCTCGGTGCCCGGGGCGTCGCCGGGTCCGCCGGCGATCCCCTTGGGCAGGCCGTCCTCGTCGAGCAGACCCTGGGGCGTCAGCGTCGCCGGATCGCCGTCACTGTCCGGCGTGGTCGGGGTGTCATCGGTGGCTGGCGGATAGCTCGCGGTGGTGCTGTCGCCATCACCGTCGGTGATGGTGATCTCGAAACCAGGCACCTTGGCGGGCGAGCCGTCGCCCGGCTCATCAGGGGTAAAGGTCCAGGTATTGTCCGGCTTGACCACCAGGGTGCCGCCATCGGTGTCAATCGGCGTGTCCAGCGGGTATTTGGTGTCATCGCCGGGCAGGGTCACCACAATCTCGGCCTGCTCGTCACCACCGCCATCCTGGACCCAGGTGCCGCTCAGACTGCCGTCCTCGTTGCGTGCCTCGGGGCCCTCGATGGTCACCGTCGGCATATCATCGTCCACGGTCAGCACCAGGCTGCCCTTGGCCGTGTCGCCGTCACCGTCGGTGACCTCGTAGCCCAGCGTCAGCACGATGTCGTCTTCGGTGGTCGGGTCCGAGTGATCCAATCCCTGGTGCAGCTCGGCTTCGTACTCGCCGCTGGCCGGGTCGGTCACCGTGACCGTCAGCACCGGCTCACCGGATTCGTCCACCCCGCTCAGGGTCAGGCCGTCGTCGGATACCGTCCAGCTGATCATCTCACCCTGGCTGGTCAGGATCGGCAGACCCTCGGTGGTCCAGCTGAAGGCGCCGCTGGCCGCAGGGCCATCATCGCCGAAGTCGTAGTCGAGACAGCCGGTGATCACCACCTCGGTGCCCGGGGCGTCGCCGGGTCCGCCGGCGATCCCCTTGGGCAGGCCGTCCTCGTCGAGCAGGCCCTGGGGCGTCAGCGTCGCCGGATCGCCGTCACTGTCCGGCGTGGTCGGGATGTCATCGGGGGCGCCCGCCAGACGGTCGTCTTGCAGATCTCCATCATGACTATTGGCTCCCCCCGCCCGGGGTAGCACCTCATCGGGGGGCAGCGGGCCGAACTGATACTTGAGTGGCGTAATTTCTTCCACAATCCTCAGAAGTCGAACGAATTCATGCCCTTCGTTACCATCACCCACGCCTCCCGGAGAACCGGACTGGGGAAAAATATCTGCATCGTTCGAACCACCTCCATCAAGCGCCTGCAGAAGATGATCGAGCCTTTCCCCTTCGAGTGGCTCGCCCGACTGAAAATCACTCCCATCCCCCTGACCAAAGGGTATGCTCAACTTCTGATTTGCATCGACGAGGAGCAACTCCCCCTCTTTTCCCCAATCTATTCGAGCCATTCCCGTCGGCCCTGTTACCAGAACACACCCTTCCTCAAGGCGATCCCCTACCTCGGCTACCGTCAGGTTTCCATCGGCGTCTTTAATCCAAACGTCCCCGGAAACGGCGACAATTACGGCATCTTCCATGATACTTTCCCTTTACCTGACATGTTTGCATCCATACAACACAAAATATGTAAGGCAAGGGGTCACACACACTGTACTCAAGGACAATCTTTACATAAAAAGAGAAAAAACCATCGAATCAGCAAAACAAAATACAACCATCATTCCAAAAAAACCCACCATTGGGTGATACTGCCTACGACCTTCGCTATCGGCACTCGTCGCATCCATTACCGGTAGCCATCGGAAACCGAGCTTGGCAAGAGTGTTTACCTTTCAAATAGCGCACATAAAAAAGGCCCGGCATCGCCAGGCCCATTTGCAAGAATGTGACTTCAGTCGACAATCAATTGCCCATCATCAATCATCTGCTGCAGTACCTGCTCACCACTTCCAGCAGCCCTGAGACCACCCAGCTCGATGGTCAGGTCAGCGTTGTTCCCGGACGCGTCGATTCCGCCATCGGTCTTGATCTTCAGAAGGATATCCTCGCCTTCGTCGACAGCCACCAGATAGCTGGACAGGTCCGACGCAGCGCCATCGATCAACAGACCGCTCAGATCGAGCTTGTCAGCTTGATCGGTGGTTCCGAGAGTGAAGTCCTCTATACGATCAACAGAAGGCGCCTCGGCGTCTGCTGCATCCCATACAAATTGATCACTATCTAGGCCTCCCCACAGCACATCATCCCCTTCACCACCCACGAGCACATCCTGCCCTGCCCCGCCTATCAGGACATCATCGCCCTCTTCACCATATAGCTCATCGATACCACCGTCCTGGCGCTCCAGATTCATCAGTGAATCTACGTTGGCCAGAACATACGCCTTGACTTCATCAGCCGTTGGCGCTGTGCCATTGCCAAAATCGGGAGACCACTTCAGAAACTCATAGAGGCCTTCATAGCCTAGACCATTGTGCTCTCCCGATGAAAACTCCTCCCCGGAATCGCCATTAACCCACTCGAGATCATCGGAGTTGACCGTGTCTCCGAATACAAGATCATCCCCCGCCCCTGCAAATACCTGGTCACTGCCCAAGGGTTCTAGATCCGAGGTACTTGACCCCGTATCAAGAGCAAGATTCAGATCTTCCTCGGTGTTGACCACGTTGATCTCACCGGCACTACCTGTGTAGGTATTGCCGTCTTCCAACACCGTCTCGACGTCACTCGCCAGGATGTCGGTATTGTCAAAATGGCGAATGTAGTCGACCAGACTATCTTCCCCTATGCCGATCCCGTGGACCGAATCGGCCACTTCCAACAGCGCTTCGAAGGACGCCACCGACTCCTCCACCGCCGCAAGAGAACCGGGCTCCAGCGGATCCGGGATCACCAGCTTGCCATCCTCATCCAGCCAGATTGTCGGTAGCCCGTCGGTGACAAAGACCGCCGTCGACTCGAAGCTGTTGATGTCCGCCATGCGGGTAAGGAATTCACTGCTGGCAACGAAGCCTGCATCGAAGTTGGTGGACCCTTTGGCTTCCATACCGAGGATATAGGCCCTGGCCGCAGCCAGGTCAGCACTACTGAAGTCTTCGAACACGACAGGATTTCGCGCTACGCCATCGAAATCGATCAGCTGGAGGTTCAAGGTACCTTCGAAGTCTGCCAGGGTCTCGAGCTGTCGCAACATCGCCGCCTTGAGCAGTTCAAGGCGGGTATAGTTACCCGTTCCATCCGGCCTGGCGGTATCGACCTCCGCATTCATGCTGACCGACGAGTCGAGGATGAAAGAGAGGTTATAGTTGCCCGCAGGGTCGATGATAATCGTTGCTCCGCCCTTGTCCGCAATGACAACGTCGTCGCCCCCACCCGTGGTGATAGCATTGTTGGCATTGTTGCTGACCACGAATTCGCCCGGGCCTGCCAGAACCAGGGAAAGGTCACCCGGCGCCTTGTCACCATCGCCATCAGCAGCCTCGAGTGGCAGCAGCACCTCTGCGTCTCCTGGAGCAGCACCACTGACGATGCCGACGCTGCCAAGGCCAAAGGGTTCACCGTTCCCGCCTTCGATGATGATGGCCTGGATGCCCTCGGCGCTGTTGATGACAAAGGACCAGCCATCCTGCAAGCCTTCGACCCTGAGATCCCCATCGATGACATCGATCTGCACTTCCGAGGTCACATCTACGCCCCGTTGATCGAGAATGCGCAGGTCCCCGGCCGACAGCGGCAGAGGCGCGTCTTCCCCCTGCTGCGACGAGTAGGCCCGGGCGCTGAGCACAAGGGTGGCTCGCGCATTATCAGCGCCAGCGATCTCGACACTCTGGAGAAACTCGCCGACGCGCACGTGAGAGTCCCACGACACCACACCGCCGGTTTCCTCGGCCCCCGCGACCATATCGACACGCAGCTGGTCTCCATCCTCAATCAGACCCGGACCGACAGTGAGCGTCCCTCCGGCAGTCGCAACGCCGGCCACCGCAGAGAACACCAGCTGCACATCTAGATCGCTCTCGGAGACATCCAGCACACCCTGGGTCGCGCTCTCCGAAATGGCGGTCGCCACGATGTCACCATCAAGCCGAGTGAAGACAGACAGCTCACCTTCCTCGACGACCAGACGGGCCTGATTGCCCGATTCATCCAGCACCACGCTGAAGCCTGCCTGCCCGGTCGCCGTTACCGCATCCAGCTCGACCCCATTGTCGGCCAGCCTCCAGGACAGTGGTCCGCCATCCAACATGATGACGTTGCCATTGACGTCTTCCACCGGCGCCCCATCCAGCGCACCGTCGAAGCGGATAGGCGCCCCTTGCCCATCCGCGCCGTACCCGCCCGGCAGCACCAGATCACCAGTGCTGCCATTTTCAAGCAGTAAAGCTTCCGAGACGATGCCCTCCGGCGCATCATCATCGATGCGAATGTCGAGCTGGCCAGCTGCCTCGCTACCGTCAACATCGGAAACGGTATAGCCGACCGACATGGCCAGATCGTCCTCGGTGGAATTTTCCGGATGGTCGAGCGGACGCAGCAGGCTAACCTCGAAGGCGCCGCTGGCAAGGTCTGTCAGCGTGATGCGCAGCGCCTCGTCGCCCGCTGCCGTGGCCGCCACCAGGCTCAGGCCATCATCCGACACGGCGTAACTCAGCGTCTCACCGTTGGAGCTCAACGCAGGCAGGCCCGCCAGTGACCAGGCGAAGGCACCGCTGGCTGCCGGCCCGTCATCGCCGAAGTCGTAGCCGAGCACACCGGTGATCACCGTGGCCTCACCAGCGACATCGCCATCACCGCCGGGGTTGCCGCCATCCAGGCCGTCCTCGTCGAGCACCACCTCGGCAGGCGCCGCATCCGGATCGCCTCCGTCGGTGGGCGTGGTGGGACCCGAGGCGTCCAGGATCTCGCCACTGATATCCAGTTCGACGACGTCACCATCATCATCGGTCACGCGAAGCACGACATCGACGTTCTGCGGCGTACCGTTGTCGAGCCCGCTGGCTGCCGTAAAGGACCAGCTGCCGTCGCCTCTCAGGGTCAGGTCGCCCTGCGCCAGGGTCAACGTGGTCTGCTCGTCACTGCCAGGCAGACTGGTGAAGCTCAGGGGCGCCCCATTGATCAGTACGTCGATGACGGAGAGTCCATCCGCGCCGGGGCTCAGAGACCAGGTGCCTTCGACGGTGGCGCCCTCGACCACCTGGATAACGCCTGAGCTGGCGTTGGCGTCGATCAGGGTGTCCCCCGTGGTCACAGACGCCACCGGGGTATCATCATCGATGCGAATGTCGAGCTGGCCGGATGCCTCGCTACCGTCAATATCGGCAACGGTATAGCCGACCGACATGGCCAGATCATCCTCGGTCGAATTTTCCGGATGGTCGAGCGGACGCAGCAGGCTCACCTCGAAGGCGCCGCTGGCAAGGTCTGTCAGTGTGATACGCAGCGCCTCTTCGCCCGCTGCCGTGGCCGCCACCAGGCTCAGGCCATCACCCGACAGGGCGTAACTCAGCGCCTCACCGTTGGAGCTCAACGCCGGCAGGCCCGCCAGGGACCAGGCGAAGGCGCCGCTGGCTGCCGGCCCGTCGTCGCCGAAGTCGTAGCCGAGCACACCGGTGATCACCGTGGCCTCACCAGCGACATCGCCATCACCGCCGAGGTTGCCGCCATCCAGGCCGTCCTCATCGAGCACTACCTCGGCAGGCGCCGCATCCGGATCGCCTCCGTCGGTGGGCGTGGTGGGACCCGATGCGTCCAGGATCTCGCCACTGATATCCAGTTCGACGACGTCACCGTCACCATCTGTCACGCGAAGCACGACATCGACGCTCTGCGGCGTACCGTTGTCGAGCCCGCTGGCTGCCGTAAAGGACCAGCTACCGTCGCCTCTCAGGGTCAGGTCGCCCTGCGCCAGGGTCAACGTGGTCTGCTCGTCACTGCCAGGCAGACTGGAAAAGCTCAGGGGCGCCCCATTGATCAGCACGTCGATGACGGAGAGTCCATCCGCGCCGGGGCTCAGAGACCAGTTGCCTTCGACGGTGGCGCCCTCGGCCACCTGGATAACACCTGAGCTGGCGTTGGCGTCGATCAGGGTGTTCCCCATGGTCACCGACGCCACCGGGGTATCATCGTCGATGCGAATGTCGAGCTGGCCGGATGCCTCGCTACCGTCAATATCGGCGACGGTATAGCCGACCGACATGGCCAGTTCGTCCTCGGTGGAATTTTCCGGATGGTCGAGCGGACGCAGCAGGCTCACCTCGAAGGCACCGCTGGCAAGGTCTGTCAGGGTGATGCGCAGCGCCTCGTCGCCCGCTGCCGTGGCCGCCACCAGGCTCAGGCCATCCCCCGACAGGGCGAAATTCAGCACCTCACCGCTGGAGCTCAACGCCGGCAGGCCCGCCAGTGACCAGGCGAAGGCACCGCTGGCTGCCGGCCCGTCATCGCCGAAGTCGTAGCCGAGCACACCCGTGATCACCGTGGCCTCACCAGCGACATCGCCATCACCGCCGGGGTTGCCGCCATCCAGGCCGTCCTCGTCGAGCACCACCTCGGCAGGCGCCGCATCCGGATCGCCTCCGTCGGTGGGCGTGGTCGGGACTGTTGCGTCGAAGATCTCGATACGCTGGAGAGCATCGGTTTGATCACCGTCCCCGTCGGTCTGTACCAGACTGAACTCCACCGACGGAAATGTGCCCTGATCGAGTCCGACGGCAGCGGTGAACGACCAACTTCCATCTGCCTCCACGATCAACCGTCCTTCCTCGAGCACGATCTCCTGTCCCAGCGCAAAGGACTCATCGATGCCAGCGACCGACACAACGAGGCTAGCGACACCATCGGCACCATCGACGGCGCTCCAGCTCCCCTCGATGGTATTGCCTTCCCCCACCTCGGCGGGACCGCCCAGCTCGATGCCGGGAACGTCGTCGAGAATCAGCACATCCAGGCTGGCAGTGCGGCCGTCACCATCGACATCCGTCACCGTCACTTCGATCTGCTCCAGGAAGCCGCCATCGGTCGCCCCCTGCGTCTCGTCATTGTCGACGGTATTGGTCAGCTCAAAGTGGTAAAGCACGGCCCCGCCTGTGGCATCACCCTGAAAACCATCCAGCCAGAGGATGCCATGGGGCGTATCGAGGGACCTGGGAGTCCCCTCCAGGGCCTGAAGGTCCGCCAGCGTCAAGGAGAGCGTCCCTCCCAACGTCAGCGTGCCTAGGCCGTCGGGAGTGTCGAAGTTGAAGCTGCTGGACTGCTGCAAGGCGTCTGTTGACGGCTGACTTCCCTGGGCCAGTCCCGACTCACGCACCACCAGCTCAGCGCCTTCCAGCCCCCCCGGAAGATCACCGCCTTCAGGGGCGATACCGGAGCCATCTGGACCACCTTCCAGCCCACCAAGGCTGACATCGTTGTCCTCTCCCTCTTCGCCTTCCTCCTCGCCGGGGTTGTCACCATCGACGATATCCCCCAGGAATAGCCGGGGTTCCTGACCATCGGCCGAGTCCAGGCCGTACTCGAAAGCGAGTGGAGAAACCTGCTCGAGAATACGCAAAAGACGGACGAAAGAATGCCCATTGTCGTTGCCGGGGCCAGCACCGGGACCCGCGTCAGGGTCCTCGAACACATCGAAGAGGTCCCGGCCCGATTCCAGCACTTCGAGCACCTCATCCAACTGCTCGTCTTCCAGCAGTGAAGCCTGAATCAACTCGGCCGGTGCATTCTGCGCAAGAAGCAACTCATCGGACGGAAGCGATTGGGCGTCGCCTTGACCCATCGGCATATCCATTATCTCGCCTGATTCGAGCACCAGGGGTACCTGTCCGGAACTTGACGAGACAACCACCCGCCCATCATCTCCGGCGACAAGACGCTGCCCTGGCTGCAGCACGTCGCCGGGCCTGGCCACCCGATGTTCGCCTGCCTGGTCGACAATCCACACACTTCCTGCGGTAGCAATGATATTCATGGGTTTAGCCCCGTGTTTTCTGCTTATTGGGTTTCCACAGAAAATAGGGACGGCCCCGTGCGGGCGATACTGTCTAGTAGGTCAAGTGGGAGAGTTCCCCATCGGAACAACCCACAAAAGCACAGTTAAGAAGTGTTTATTGCAAAATATAAAGATAATCTCTTACTTCAACCAACGACTTTCCAAGACCGAAAAGTAACGACACTATTCCAGGGCTCTATTTTCGGAGAAGGTGCAGAGACCGAGACGCCTGCACTGGACGACATCAGATCAACCGTTCTACCACAGAAAAAGGGGGCAGAAAGCCCCCTTCAAACTGTCGCGCGGTATTGACCACTTCTTTCGCCGTCAACGATCCCTGGAGAGGCGCAGGATCAACTGCATCCGATCCTTGACCCCCAACTTGCGGAAGACTGCCCCGAGATGGGCCTTGACGGTTCGCTCGGTAATACCGAGCTCTCGTGCCACCAGCTTGTTGCTTTGGCCCTCCGCGACAGCCAGCGCAACATCCTTCTCGCGCTCGGTCAAACCTTCCAGCATGTCGTGGTGCACGGCAGGCGCCCCTCCCATGGCCTTGAAGACGCCGCCCACCAGGCTATCCATCAACTCGGGCCAGAGCCAGATACCCCGGTGCCTCACCACGACATCGACCTGACGTAGCACTTCGGGGGTCGAAAGTGCGTGGACATAGCCCCTGGCGCCAGCGGTGAAGGCTTGGTAGGCCTCTGCTGAATGCGGATTGAAGGACAGCACCGACACCAGCACTCCCTTGCTGGTCAAACGCGTGCACAATCCCGTCCAGTCGCCGGCTTCTACCACCACCCAGGCGAGATCCCCCTTGACGGCGTGGTCGATGACGCTGTGCGGAGCAACCACCTCCAGATCACTGAAAGCGTCGTCCCACCGCGGCACCTCGCTACTTCCTTGATAGACCAGGTATCGGGTCATCACCGCTCTCCCATCGCGTTACCCCAGGCACGCAGCACCGGTTTCAGCAGGAACTGCATCACTGTTCGCTTGCCGGTCAGGATATCAACCTGAGCGGTCATGCCCGGAATGACATCCACCGCTTCGGCTTCCGCGCTGTCTTCGGTTCGCACACGAACCCGATAGTAGGTGTTGCCCTCTTCATCGGTGGTGGTGTCTGCACTAATGTGCTCCAACTGGGCATCCAGCCCGCCATAGATGGAGAAGTCATAAGCCGTCAACTTGATGGTCGCAGGCAGGCCCGGGCGTAGAAACGCGATGTCCTGCGGCGCGATCTTGGCCTCGACCACCAAGGCGTCGTCGGTCGGTACGATATCGACCACCTCCTGACCGGGTTGCGCCACCCCGCCGATCGTATTGATCGCCAGACGCTGAACGACACCATCGACCGGCGAGCGGATCTCGGAGAGACGCACTCTGTCCTGGAGCCCCTCGCTGGACTCGTCCAGGGCCGACAGTTCACCCAGGGTCGCCGACAGCTCCTGACGCCACTCATTGCGTGCCTTTGCATCGACCTCGCGAAGCTCGCCCAGCGCCTCCTGAATCGCTGACTCCAGCCGCGACACCTGAGCCGTCGCTTGATTGCGCTCACCACTCGCCCTGGAGACCTCACGCTGCAAGCGCAGCACTTCGACCTCGGAGACCGCGCCACTGGACAACAGCGGGCGCGTCATGTTGAGTTCCTGGCTAGCCAGATTCAGCTCACGACTGGCTGCGTTGCGACGCGCAGTTGCCTCGTTGAGCTCTGCCCGACGCTGCTCCAGTCGTTCCTGCAATATCTGCTTCTGCTCTTCCAGCGTTTCCAGACTGCTGTGATACAGCTCGCGCTCGCGGGAGACGATATTCGGCGCCTGCTCGATCAATGCCTCCGATGGAGAGAAGTCCGATCCGGTCGCCAACGCCCTCAACCGCTCGGCCTTGGCCTGAAGGGTTTCCGCCTTCGCCCGGTTCTCGTTGAAATTCGACAGAAAACGCGTCGGGTCGATGCGCATCAGCAGATCACCGGTGGAAACGAAGTCACCTTCGCTGACGCGAATCTCCTGAACCACGCCTCCATCGAAGCTTTGCACCCGCTGAAGCTGGCTGGAGGGTATGACCCTGCCGCTGCCTCGTGTCACCTCATCGATCGGCGCAAAGCAGGCCCAGACGATCACGCAGATGATCGCTACCACGACCATGTACAGCATCAGCCTGGCGCGCAGCGGATCCTGCTGCATTCGCGCCCAGTCAGCATCACTCGCCCAGTCTCTGTTGAGATGGGATGCGCTGACACGGCGCGCAAACAACCGGTCGATAAAGGGACGGAAGACTTTGCCACCTTTACGTGATACGCGACCGACGCCTTCGAATCCCTTCTGTTCAGCACTCTTGCTGGACATCAGCTGGCCCTCCCGATCTGGCCTTTGCGCAGCGCATCCATGACGCTGTCACGCTCACCATCTGCGACCACCTTGCCGGAGTCGATGACCACGATACGATCTACCAGCGACAGCAGGGACGTGCGGTGAGTCACCACCACCATCGTCTTGCCGCCAGCGTAGTCCTTGAGGTTGCGCTTGAAGGCCTCCTCGCTGGCATGGTCCATGGCGCTGGTCGGCTCATCCAGCAACAAGATCGCCGGATCGTGCACGATGGCACGCGCGATCGCTACCGCCTGCTTCTGACCGCCCGAGAGCATCTGTCCGCCTTCGCCTACCTGCAGTTCGACGCCCTGGGGGTGTGTGCTGACGAGTCCATCGAGTCCACTGATTCGGATGGCCTTGAGCAGCAGATCGTCATCCCCCCCTTCGCTGCCGGCACCGGCGATGATGTTGTCCTTCAATGAGCCGTAAAACAGGCGAACGTCCTGAGGTACATAGCCGATATGTCGCCTCAACTGCAGGGGGTCGAACTGACGAATGTCCACATCGTCGATCAGCACCGCTCCCGACGTTGGCTGGTACAGACCGAGCAACAACTTCTGCAACGTGGTCTTGCCACAGCCAACTCGTCCCAGCAGTGCCACCTTCTGGCCTGGTGCTATCGACAGAGAGACGTCGCGGAGACTGTCATTCTCGGCCTGGGGGTAGCGGAAGGTGACCTTGTCAAACTTCACCAGTCCCTTGACGGCGGGACGATCGATGTAGCTCTTTTCCTCTCGCTCCACCGGCATGTCCATCACTCGATCAAGAGACTCAAGGGCCGTGGCCGATTGATGGTACTGAGCCAGCAGTGCGGCTGCCTGGCTGACCGGTGCCAGCGCACGAGACGACAGCATGTAGGCAGCGATCAGCCCGCCCTGGGAAAGATTGCCGTCGATGATCAGATAGACGCCGATAAGGATGACGCAGATACCGACGGTATTCTGGGTCCACTGGGCGATACTGGTGACCGAGGTTCCGAGGAACTTCAACTGGGCCCCGGTGCGCGAGAGAAAGGCGCTGGCCTGCTCCCATTGCCCCTGAACTCGGCTCTCGCCCCGCAGCGTCTTGACCGTCTCGAGCTGGGAGACCGATTCCACCAGGGTGGCGTTACGCTGCGCCCCTACCTTCAGGGTGGTTTCCGACAAGTCGTGCAGTTTCCCCTGGGCACCGAGGGCGTAGAGCAAGATAAACAGCACGCCAACCACGATAGGAATCACCAGCGCGGGACCTATCAGGCCAATGATGGCGATGAACATCAGAACGAACGGCAGGTCCACCATGGCGATCACGGTGGCGGAGCCGATAAAGCTCCGAACCGACTCGAAGGATTGCAGCATCGAGACAAAGGAACCGGTCGAGGCAGGCTTGGCCTCCATCCGCATCCCCATGACGCGAGACATGATACGCGACGAGAGCTTGACGTCAGCACGACTGGCCGCAAGATCGACAAAGCTTGAACGCATCAACCTGAGCGTCAAGTCGAATGCCAGGACGATCAGGGCACCGATGGACAACACCCACAGCGTCTCGGTGGCGTGATTCGGCACCACGCGGTCATAGACATTGAGAACGAACAGGGGCATCGCCAGAGCGAAGATATTGATGGCGACGGAGCCCAGTATAACGTCACGATAAAGGCGTCTGTTTTCCTTGATCACGCTCCAGAACCAATGCCCAGAGCGCTTCTCGTTGACATCCTTTGACCGGGCGTCGAAACGGAACCGCGGACGCGTATAGATCGCTGTCCCGCTGTAACGTTCATGAAGCTCGTCCAGGGAGATTTCTACCGACGCTTGCCCCAATTCCGGGTAAATCACCTGCGCGGTACGCGCCTTGACGTCGATATCCAGCAAGGCGCAGGCGCGCCCCGGCTCCAGCAACAGCACGACAGGAAATAGCGCAGGGTTCAACTGAACGAGGCGACTCTTGACGAGTCGCGCCGTCAGCCCGGCACGTTCCGACGCCCGGGGAAATATCCCTGGCGTCAGTGCGCCATCTTCCAGCGGCAGGCCCGCAGTCAGGGAATCCGCACTGACATCATGCTCGTGATAGTGAGCAATCGACAGCAGCACTTCCAGCAATTCATCCTTGACCGGGCCTCTGTCTTCATCCTGCTCCTGCGTTTCAGGTGTTGTAAATTCTGCTTCGTCCGCAACTCGTGAATCGTCCACGTAAACCTCTCTGTCGGCCGATGGCTGTACCAGAACGTCCTTTCCGTGCGACCCGGCCTGTCATCCCTGCTGTCGTCACGGCTCCCTTTGCTGCAATGCAAGGACCAGAACGTGGCAGTTGCATTCACATCCCGGGAAATGGCGCCCCCACTAGAGGAGGGCGCTATCCTCCACTGAGCTTCTAGCCCTCCAGGCTGCGGCGATCCTGCCCTCGCGCCCAGGCAAGCGACACACTGTCATCACCGGCGGAACCCGGCAATGCCCCCATGTCCAGATTCTCGCCGCTGCGTTCAAGTGTGATCTCCACTCGACGGTTCTGGCGACGACCTTCGACGGTGTCATTGGACTGAACAGGCCGATGCGAGCCATAGCCCCGGGTTTCAATCAGTGAAGCATTGACGCCCTGGCTGACCAGGTACTGCCCCACCGCTGCCGCTCGATTACGCGACAGTGGATCGTTGATGGCATCGGTACCCGAGATATCCGCATGGCCAGCGATGAACACCCGGACCAGGTCGTTGCGACCACGGATACGGTCGGCCAACGCACTCAGCTCCTGCTTGGCGCTCGCGCTCAGCACGTAGCTGTTGATCTCGAACAGAGCGTCCGCAGGCATGACGACGTCCGGAGCCCGTGTGGAGCCGGTGAGCTCCTCGATGCTGTAGGACCGCGGGCCTACCGCCGGACAGACGATATCCGGCGTAATCGACACACCGTTGCTGTCCAGCTCGGCGAGGGTCGGCAGCCCATCCTTGCGCACCTCCAGCACCTCCAGCAGGCTACCGGTGGCACGCAGGGTGCGCGCGTCGGCCAGAGCGACGTCATACTGCGCGTTCACATAGGCACGACTCGCCTCGAAGTACTCATTCTCGATATCCAACAGGTCGAGCAGCGAACGCTGACCGATATCGAACTGCTGCTTGTAGGCTCCGCGCACGCGATCGGTCGTCTGACGGTGCTCGTTCAGGTATTCCAGCTGGTCGCGCAGACGACGGGTGTCGTTGTAGGCGATGGTGGTGGTCTGACGGATGTCGACGCATGCCTTGTCACGCAGATTGACCGCCTGCTCGACGCGATCACTGGCGGCGCGGAACGACGCCAGGTCGCTGCCGCCGCGATACAGATTGAGGCTACCTACCAGCTCGATGCTGTGACGGTCTTCATGATCATTGTCGGAGATGAAGTCACCGTCGGTATCACTGCCCTTGTAGGTACCACTGCGGCCCACCAGGTCAAGCCTGGGATGGAAGGGCGACTTGGTGCCTTCACGCTCGGCGCGGGCGGCCTCGATGTTCTCGATGGCGGCATGGAAGTCCGGGTTACCCTCGTAGGCAAACTGCAATGCCTGGGCCACGTCGGTGGGCAGTTGCTCGGCGAAGGTCGGCGCTGGCGCCAGAGCTTCCGGCGGCAGTTCACCCACCAGGCGCTGGAAGCGCGCAGAGACATCGTGCAGATTGGACGCTTCGGTGATCAGATTCGACTCAGCCAGCGCCAGACGACCGCTGATCTGCTCCAGGTCCACGCGACGACCGGCACCCGCCAGCGCGCGGGCCTCGATCTGCTGATAGACCTCCAGATGCTTCTGATAGTTGTCCTGGGCCAGGCCCACCAGGCGACGGTAGCGCTGAACATCAAGATAGGCATTAGTTGCGTCCAACGCCGCGTCCTGACTCGCCCCCAGCAGCTCGTAGTAGCGTACCAGTTCTGCCCGGCTCAGACGCTCGACCTCGCTGGCGGTAGCGAAGCCGTCATAGATCATCTGGTTCAGCGTCACCTCGACATAGTCGGTGTCGTAGCTGCCCTGTTGATCGTTCTGACGATCCTCGAGACCAACGCCTGCATTGACGTCAATCTGAGGCAGATAGCCTCCAAAGGCCACCCGCTCATCGTGGCCCGCCGCCTGGAAGCCGTTCCAGGCCGCCAGCACCTCAGGATTGGTATTGATGGTCTGCTCCACGACGTCACGCAGGGTCGCCGCCCCCGGCGATGTCGTGCCAGGCGGCAATGCCTGCGCGTCCTGGGCCATGACTCCTGACCCCATCAGCATTGACGTAGAGGCCAATGCGATGGCACTTACCAGCGGCCGCACCATGGAAGAGCGAGCTTCTCGGCAGATCGTTTTCATTCGTGTTCCCTTAATTATCAATGGCCGCAGCCAGTACAGTTGAATCTAGTACCAACGAACTAGCCCAACAACCCCGGATTCTGCAGGACCAGCCGTGCTGCTTCGGCGCTACCATTCTCATCATCCCCAGGATGGGCGAGCAGTTTCCCTGTAGCGCCGATTGTCGAGCGCTTCCCCAACGCTGCTAATATCCCATCCAACTACAACTACAATACTCTCACACTTGAACACATTCGGTAACATCTCGTCATTCAGTGCCATCCTGATCTGGCAAGGCACCACTTGACAGAGCCATCAACATCGTTCTACGGCAAAGCTGTCCCGTAGCAGTCCACAAACATGCTATCGTAACCCCTTGGATCAAGCGCCTAGCCAAGGAGTCACCGATGGCCTCATCCGAAATTCAAAAAACCCGTGTCATCAACGAATTGACCGGCTTTATCAAGAAGTTGCTACAGGACCCCAAGGTCCTGGAGACCTCTCTCGAGATCGCCCGCCGTCATCTGGAAAGTGGAAGCGATAGTGGCGTCATGGCCGACATTGCCAACGAAATCTCGGACACCACCAGCATTCACATCCCTGACAGCGCCGAGGAGCACTCCGAAGCCGATCGGCTCTTCCTGGAGCTGCTCAAAGAGGTCGTTCAGGAAGAAAAAGCGCTGTACTGACGGACTTTTTTCTCCTTCCTCCTTCCCCCGCCGATCGCCCAACCTGCCGTCGGCGGAATCTTGAAGATCTCAATCAAACTTGATCTAGATCAACGTTACTATTCTTACATCGTAGTCCCGGCTTTCACACCATGGAATATCGTCTTTCCCTTTCTGCCGACATCGCCACCAAGTCCGCCTCGGTGAGACGTCACATGGGTCGCTGCCTGGCCACCAATCTGCGCAATGCACTCAGGCGCCAGGAGCCCAAGACCAAGGTCGTTGCCCAATGGGACCATCTGGTCGTAAGACTTCCGCGAGACCTGCCTGGCAAGGATCGTCAGGCACTTGAAGCGAGCATGACCCGGATACCGGGCGTTCAGCGCGTGGCCAGGACCCGCAACAGGCCGCTTGGGGACTGGCGTAGCAGCATCGAACAACTGGCACGCGAACGAGCGGTGGAGCTCGAAGGCAAGCGCTTCAAGGTCAAGGTCAAGCGCAAGGGGCAACACGACTTCGGCTCGGTGGAGGTGGAACGCGCCTTGGGCGCAGCGCTGCTCGCCCATGCTGCTGATGCCAGGGTCGACCTGAGCACCCCGGAGGTAGTGGTGCCACTGCGCATCGATGGCGACACCTTGATCGAGGAAGTCGACCTTGGGCCGGGCCTCGGTGGCTTTCCACTGGGCACCCAGGGAGAGGCACTGGTACTGATGTCCGGGGGTTATGACTCTCCGGTGGCGGCCTATCGGATGCTCAGGCGCGGCATCAAGTGTCAGTTTGTCCTCTTTCGTCTTGGCGGTCAGGAACAGGAAAGCGCGGTCAAGGCGCTGACCCGAGACCTGTGGCAACGATACAGCGCCTCCCATAAGGCCAACTTCATCATCGTTCCCTTCGAGGAAGTGGTGGAGACACTGCGTCGCGAGGTACCTGATGGCCTGGTGTCGCTGGTGCTGAAGCGCTTGATGATCGAGGCCGCCGCAAGAGTCGCGCAACGCGCGCGCATCCCCGCCCTGGTGACAGGAGAGGCGATCGCCCAGGTATCGAGCCAGACATTGACCAATCTCGGCCTGATCGACCGCGCCAGCCACCTGCCGGTGCTGCGACCGCTGCTGACCGATGACAAGCAGACCATCATCGATGAGGCCCACCGGATCGCTACCGCGGAGGCGTCGAGCCGAATGCCCGAGTATTGCGGCGGGATGTCCAGCCGCCCCAGGGTCAAGGCGTCGCTGAAGGAACTTCAGGTGGCAGAGGCCAGGCTACCGGCCGACCTGCTGGATCGCGCCCTGGCCAGCGCCACTCGCCAGCCTGTCGATGCGCCAGTATCCAAAGGCGTCAGCGCACCCTCCGAGGAGCCCCTGGCAGAAGTCTCCTTTGGAGGGCTCCACGAGTTCGCCCGAACGGCGACCCGGGTCATCGATGTGCGGCCCCCGGACGACGTCGAGCGCCGTCCGCTTGGGCCACTCGCCTGCCCCGTCGATCATATTCCCTTCTATGAACTGGCGACCCGCAGCGATGCGCTTGATCCCGACACCCGCTATCTCCTCTATTGTGACCAGGGTGTCATGAGCCGCCTCCAGGCGCTGCACCTCAAGGACCGAGGCCTTGAGCATGTCGGCCTGCTGGTGGCGTCCTCCTGACAATGCACCGTCTGCGCAACGGCTTTTTCATGGCTGCGTCCAAGCACGATAGCGGATGCACACGACCTCGATCCTAGCTACAATCGTCGCCTGATTTTCAACGGGATATCACGTCACATCATGTCCATCACCGCACCCGACAAGCGCCAGATTCTGGTCACCAGCGCCTTGCCCTACGCCAACGGCGCCATTCACCTGGGCCACCTGCTGGAGTACATCCAGACGGATATCTGGGTGCGGTTCCAGAAGAGTCGCGGCCACCAGTGCCACTACGTCTGCGCCGATGACGCCCACGGCACCGCGATCATGCTGCGTGCCGAGCAGGAGGGCATCACCTCCGAGGCGCTGATCGACCGCGTATCCCGCGAACACCAGCAGGACTTCGCCCGTTTCGGCGTGGCCTTCGACAACTACCACTCGACCCACTCCGAGGAAAACCGCCACTTCAGCGAGCTTATCTATAAGCGCCTGCGCGACAAGGGGCACATCGCCAGCCGTGACATCGAGCAGATGTACGATCCGGTCAAGGGTCTGTTCCTGGCCGATCGTTTCATCAAGGGCACCTGTCCCAAGTGCCACACCGCGGATCAGTACGGCGACAACTGCGAGGCCTGCGGTGCCACCTATACCCCTGCCGAGTTGATCGATCCGGTATCGGCGATCTCCGGCGCCACCCCGGAAGTCCGCAGCTCAACCCACTACTTCTTCAAGCTGCCTGACTTCGCCGACTTCCTCAGTGCCTGGATCAAGGACGACCATGTCCAGCCACAGATCCGCAACAAGCTGATGGAATGGTTCGAGTCCGGCTTCAACGAGTGGGACATCAGCCGCGACGCGCCCTACTTCGGCTTCGAGATTCCTGACGCGCCAGGCAAGTACTTCTATGTCTGGCTGGACGCTCCGATCGGCTACCTGGCGAGCTTCAAGAACCTGTGCGAGCGTGAGGGGCTGGACTTCGACAGCTACTGGGAGCGCGATTCAAAGGCCGAGGTCTACCATTTCATCGGCAAGGACATCGTCTACTTCCACGCCCTGTTCTGGCCGGCGATGCTGCACGGGGCCGAGATGCGCACCCCCACCGCAGTCAACTGCCACGGCTTCGTCACGGTCAACGGCGCCAAGATGTCCAAGTCACGCGGCACCTTCATCAAGGCCGCGACCTACGCCGAGCATCTCAATCCCGAGTACCTGCGCTACTACTTCGCCGCCAAGCTCACCTCCCGGGTCGATGACCTCGACCTGAACCTCGAGGACTTCGCGCTCAGGGTCAATGCCGACCTGGTGGGCAAGGTGGTCAACATCGCCAGCCGCTGCGCCGGATTCGTCAAGAAGCTCGGAGGTGGCCAGCTGTCGGCTCACTGCGCCGAGCCGGACATGCTGGCGCGCTTCATCGCCGCCGGTGACGAGATCGCCGACTACTATGAACAGCGGGAGTTCGGCCGCGCCATGCGCAAGGTGATGGAGCTGGCCGACGAGGCCAACAGCTACATCGCCGACCAGGCGCCCTGGGTGCTGGCCAAGGAGGCAGGCCGCGAGCAGGAAGTGCTCGACATCTGCTCCATGGGAATCAACCTGTTCCGTCAGCTGATGGTCTACCTGGCCCCGGTGGTACCGGCCATGGCCGAACAGGCCAGACTGTTCATGAATCTCGACACCCTCGACTGGAACAGCCGCGAGACCTGGCTGGGCGATCACCCCGTCAACAAGTTCAAGCCGCTGATGACCCGGGTCGAGAACGATCGTATCGATGCCATGATCGAAGCATCGAAGGAGGATCTGGTGGAAGAACAGAAGCTCAAGGAAACGCCCAAGGGACCACTGGCCGAGACGCCGATCGCCGACGAGATCAGCTTCGACGACTTCGCCAAGGTGGACCTGCGTATCGCCCGCATCGCCAAGGCGGAATACGTCGAAGGGGCCGACAAGCTGCTCAAGCTGTCGCTGGATCTCGGCGGCGAAAGCCGTCAGGTCTTCGCCGGCATCCGTCGCGCCTATTCACCAGAGGCTCTCGAAGGCAAGCTGACCGTCATGGTGGCCAACCTGGCACCGCGCAAGATGCGCTTTGGTGTTTCCGAAGGCATGGTGCTGGCGGCTGGCAACGACGACGGCATCTATCTGCTCGAACCCCACAGTGGCGCAGAACCCGGCCAGCGGGTCAGCTAAGGGGTTCCATCACGCCCATGCGCCGGCGGGCCCTGCCCGCCGGCCGTTATCTCGTGCATTCCATGACCGACGTTCTTCTCGTCCTCGTCAGTACCGCCCTGGTCAACAACTTCGTGCTGGTGCAGTTTCTCGGGTTATGCCCTTTCCTGGGAGTGTCCTCGAAGCTGGAATCGGCGCTGGGCATGTCCCTTGCCACCACCTTCGTGCTGACCCTGTCATCGGCGGCCAGTCACCTGCTGCACCGCTATCTGCTGGTGCCGCTGGATCTTGAGTACCTGCGCACCATCGCCTTTATCGTGGTGATCGCCGTGGTAGTCCAGGCCACCGAGGTCATGGTCCGCCATCTGAGCCCCCTGCTGCATCGGGTGCTTGGCATCTTCCTGCCGTTGATTACCACCAACTGCGCGGTGCTGGGCGTGGCACTGTTGAGCCTGGGTCGCGACGGCGGCTTCTTCGATGCGCTGCTGTACGGATTCAGCGCCGCCCTTGGCTTCTCGCTGGTATTGATCCTGCTGGCGGCCATGCGCGAACGCCTGGCGGGCGCCGATGTACCGCGCCCGTTTCGCGGTGCAGCCATCGCCATGATCACCGCCAGCCTGATGTCGCTGGCCTTCATGGGCTTCACCGGACTTGCCACCGGGGGCTCTCCATGAGCCTGACGAGTCTTGTCGGCGTGGTCCTGATGGTCGCACTGATCGGTGTCTGCGGCGGTCTGCTGGGCTGGCTGAACCGTCGCTTCAAGGACGGCGAGGATGGCCTGGTGGAGCAGATCGACGCCCTTTTGCCCCAGACCCAATGTGGCCAGTGTGGCTATCCCGGCTGTCGGCCCTACGCCGAAGCCGTCGAGCAGGGAGAGGCCATCAATCGCTGTCCACCGGGCGGCGAGGCAACCATCCTTGAGTTGGCCGAACTGCTTGGTCGGGAACCCCTGGCGCTCGACGGCGACGCCGACGATACCCCCCGGGTGGCCTTTATTCGGGAAGATGAATGCATCGGCTGCACCAAGTGCATCCAGGCCTGCCCGGTAGACGCCATCCTCGGCGCCTCGAAGATGATGCACACGGTCATCGCACACGAATGCACCGGCTGCGATCTGTGTATCGCCCCCTGTCCGGTGGACTGCATCGACATGCTGCCAAGAGAGCCACAACCCCGCTGGACCGCCGGCATCATCGCCAGCGACCGCACCACGGAGACGCTTCATGGCAGTACTTGAGCGACTCTGGCGATCACTGTCGGCGGGCACCCGGCCCGCCGGCGGCGTGCTGCCCCCTACCCGCAAATCGCAGACCCGTGACCTGGGCATACGCACGCCGCCGCTACCGGCCAGGGTGACATTGTGGCTAGAAGATGGCCGCGACCAGCCGTGGCGAGAGGTCCAGCCTATCGTCAAGCCAGGCCAGTACGTGCGTGCCGGCGAGCCAGTGGCACGCGCCGTCGGCCACCTGGCACTGCCGGTGCACGCCACCATCTCGGGCCACGTCAGCGCGCTGTTCATGCACGACGAGTCGGCCCCCGACGGACAACACCGACCTGCCGTGGTGATCGAGTCAGACGGCGCTTCACAGCACCACTGGCTGCCGCCGCTCGACTGGCAAGGCGCGGCCCCCGGCGAGATCATCCAACGGATTGCCGACGCCGGCATCGCCGGCATGGGCGGCGGCGGATTTCCGGCCCATCTCAAGGTCCGCGCGGCACGCCAGGCGGGCATCGATACCCTGGTGGTCAACGCCGCCGAGTGCGAACCCTACCTGAGCGCCGATGACCAGACACTGCGCCAGCACACCGACCGGGTGCTGCTCGGTGCAGCGATGGTGGCCCATGCCACCGGGGCCGGCTCTATTGTCATCGGCATCGAAGACGACAAGCCCGAGGCGGCCAGCGCCGTGCAGGCCCGGCTAGGCGAGCTGCCCTGCCCGGCACGACTCGAGGTGATCCCCACCCGCTACCCCAGCGGCGGCGAGCGCCAGCTGATCGAGCGCCTACTTGGCCGCCGTCTCGCCTCGGACCAGCTGCCGGTGGACGCCGGCGTGCTGTGTCACAATCCCGGGACCCTGGCGGCCATCCACGACGCGGTGGCGCTCGGCAAGCCGATGATCGAGCGCACCCTGACCCTGGCGGGCCGAGCACTGGCACGCCCCGGCAATGCCACCGCGCGCCTGGGCACCGCCATCGAACACCTGCTGCAGGACGCCGGCCTCGATCGCGCCAGATTGTCGCGGGTGATCGAAGGTGGTCCGATGATGGGCCAGGCGATCGAATCGCTTGACCAACCCATCACCCAGACCACCAACGGCCTGATCGCCGCTGACGCGGCTGAACTGCCGACGCCGCCCCCCGCACGCCCCTGCATCCGTTGCGGCGACTGCCAGCCGGCCTGCCCGGCGGGCCTTGCCCCTCAACAGCTGTGGTGGCACGCCCAGGCAGGCGAAGACCACAAGGCCGAGGCCAACGGCCTGTTCGACTGCATCGAGTGCGGCGCCTGCGACTACGTCTGCCCCAGCCATCTGCCGCTGGCCAACGGCTTCGGCGAGGCCAAGCAGCGCCTGCGCACCGCGCGCGCCGAGAGCGCCCGGGCCGACCAGGCCCGCCACCGCTTCGAGGCACGCCAGGCCCGCGAGCAGCGCGAGGCGGCCGAGCGCGAAGCCCGTCGCCAGGCCCGTCGTCAGGCCGCCGCCCGGCGCGGCCAGCAGCGCGACGCAAGCAGCGCCAAGGATAGTTCAGCCGACACCAAAGCAACCGCCAACGTCGCGGACGTGCGTGGCCTGCGCATCGCCCAGGCAGCCGCCAAGGCCGCGGCACGCAAGGCTGAGAAGGCGCTGGAGCGCGCCGCCCAGCAGCAGCAATCGGCGGATGTCCTCGCCGACCTCGAGACTCAGCTGGATACCGCCAGACAGCATCTCGCCGCCGCCGATGCTCGGCTCAAGGCCGCCCGTCAGGAGGAAACCCGGCCATGAGCCACCTTCACCGCCACACCAGCGCAGACAGCGCTCGCCGCGGACACGACAGCGCTACCTTGATGCGTCGGGTGACGCTGGCCTGCCTGCCCGGACTCATCACCCAGAGCTGGTTCTTCGGCCTTGGCGTCGTCACCAACGTCATCACCGCAGCGGCCTGCTGTGTGCTGATCGAGGCGATGATGCTGGTGGCGCGTCGGCGGCCCGTCTCGCCGACCATCGCTGATGGCAGCGCCCTGTTGACCGGGGTACTGCTGGGTGCGGCGCTGCCGGCGGGCACCAGCCTGTGGCTGATCCTGATCGGCTCGCTTGCCGCCGTGGCGGTGGCCAAGCACCTTTACGGTGGGCTCGGCCAGAATCTGTTCAACCCCGCCATGGTGGGCTACGCCCTGCTGCTGGTGTCCTTCCCCACCCAGATGAGCCTGTGGCCCGCACCCTCGGGGCTATTCGGCCCCGACGCCGTCGAGCCCTCGACCTGGCTGGCACGCTGGCTGGGCCAGCACCCAGCAGCCGCACTGGATGCGCTGAGCGGTGCCACACCGCTGGACGCCTACCGCTATCGCGCCGCAGACGCCAGCCTCGCCGAGCTAGTGGCACCAGCGGCGCTGGAGGCCTGGCGCAACGTCGCCGTGGCCTGGCTGGCCGGAGGTCTTTACCTGCTCTATCGCCGGCTGATCGACTGGCGCCTGCCGCTGTCCATGCTCGCCTCCATGACCTTGCTCGCCTGGCTGTTCGATCAACTGTCGGCCAGCGGCGGAGTCGGCTTCCACCTGCTCGGGGGCGCGGCCATGTTCGGCGCCTTCTTTATCGTCACCGACCCTGTCAGCGCCGCCAGCGGTCGTCGTGCACGCCTGGCTTATGGTGCCGGCATCGGCGCCCTGACGATGATCATCCGTGCCTACGGCGGCTACCCCGACGCCGTGGCCTTCGCCGTGCTGCTGATGAACCTCGCCGCCCCCCTGCTCGACCAGCTGGTGCCCGACCGGCCATCGAATGCTCGAGCCAGCCGGAGGCACAACGATGGCGGCTAGCCAGCGACCCGCCTTGGTCAAGAGCGCTGATGGACGACCGCCTCACTTGGAAAGCACTGATAAACTGCGCTGATGAATACCCCTGATAGCAACACTTCGGCTCCGCGAACACTGGCCGTGAAACTTGCCCTGTTCGCCCTGGTGACCCTGGGTGCGGTCAGCCTGACCCAGGCGCTCAGCGAGGGGCGTATCGAGGCCAATCGCCAGGCCCATCAGGACGCCCTGCTGCAAAGCCTGGCGCCTCAGGGCACCGCCAGGCTGGTGCCGGCGCCGGCCGGTGACCAAGGCTGGCAGGCGCTGGACCAAAGCGACACGCTGCTCGCCACCCTGCAACCCTCGTCAGCGCTCGGCTACGCAGGCCCCGTCGAGGTGCTGGTGGCACTGACACCGCAGCGGCGTGTCACGGCAGTGCGCGTCGTCGATCACCACGAGACGCCGGGGCTCGGCGACGCCATCGAGCGCCGCAAGGGCCCCTGGATCGATCAGTTCGAAGGCCTCGCGCGCCGCCAGCTGGACCTGGCCCCGCAGGGCGCCATCGAAGCCCTGACCGGTGCCACCATCACCTCTCGCGCCGTCATCCGGGCGGTGAACGAAGCGGTGCTGGCTGCCGGGTCGCCGCGTGATACGCCAGACGCCAGTAACCAGGAGCCCATCCCATGACCCGCAGCGACGCTCGCGACATCGCCATCAAGGGGCTGTGGAGCAACAATCCCGCCCTGGTCCAGTTGCTCGGCCTGTGTCCGCTACTGGCCGTCACCGGCAGTGTGGTCAATGGCCTGGGGCTCGGGATCGCCACCCTGGGGGTGATGCTCGGTGCCAGCGCCTCGGCCTCGGCGCTGCGCCACCAGGTACGCCCGGAGGTACGCCTGCCGGCCTTTGTGTTGATCATCGCTGCCTTCGTGACCTGCGTCGAACTGGCCATGGCGGCGCTGGCCTACGAGCTCTACCAGGTGCTCGGCATCTTCCTGCCGCTGATCGTCACCAATTGCGCCATCCTGGCTCGGGTCGAGGCCTTTGCCTCCCGCCAACCGCTCAAGCCGGCGCTGTTCGACGCCCTGACGAACGGCCTCGGCTTCTCTCTGGTGCTGGTGTTGATCGGGGGTATCCGCGAACTGCTGGGGCAAGGCACCCTGTTCGCCGGCATGGACCTGCTGCTGGGCGACGCAGCCGGTGACTGGACACTGCACCTGCCGGGTGATGGCGGCATGCTGTTTCTGGTGCTGCCGCCGGGGGCCTTTCTGGTCACCGGGCTGCTGATCGCCGCCAAGAACGCCATCGACGACGCCGTGAAGCGCCGCCGCCCGGCGCCGACCCGGACGCCCAGGGACGAACGCCGAGTGCGGGTTACCGGGGTCGTGCGCTGAAGATCCGCCCGGACTGGCCCGCTGTCGATTCAGCCCCTGGCTTGCCAACCAAAGAGACGAGCATGAACGCTGCCAAACGCCACGAGATCTTTACCCGCCTGCGGGCCCACAATCCCGAGCCGACCACCGAGCTCAACTGGAGCACACCGTTTGAACTGCTGGCCGCGGTACTGTTGTCGGCGCAGGCCACCGACGTCGGCGTCAACAAGGCCACCGCTCGCCTGTTCCCGGTGGCCAACACACCCCAGGCGATCATCGATATCGGGATCGACGCGCTCAAGGAACACATCAAGACCATCGGCCTTTTCAACACCAAGGCCGAAAACCTGATGAAGACCTGCCATCTGCTGATCGAGCGCCATGGTGGCGAGGTACCGGCCACCCGTCCGGCGCTGGAGGCCCTGCCCGGGGTCGGACGCAAGACCGCCAACGTGATACTCAACACCGCCTTCGGCCAGCCCACCATCGCCGTGGACACTCACATCTTCCGGGTCTCCAACCGCACCGGCATCGCCAAGGGCAAGAACGTGGTGGAGGTCGAGGAAAGGCTGGTGCGCCACGTGCCCCGCGAATTTCGCCAGGACGCCCACCACTGGTTGATCCTCCATGGCCGCTATACCTGCGTGGCGCGCAAGCCACGCTGCGGCAGCTGTGTCATCGAGGATCTGTGCGAGTTCAAGGACAAGACCGACATCTAGACCTTGCATGGGCCGCGACTGCACCCAGCGACGGTTTTCGCCCGTCCTGGCCCCCAGCACCACAGGCGAAAGCGCCCATCACAAAGGATGCAGCGCCGGAAGCCGAAAGCCGAAAGCCAGGCGAATTACGCCAAAGTTCAAGCGCAGCCGGCGGCCAGACGCGTTAGCCTGAGGGCCCAAGTCTCAACATGAGCGGTTAACGATGCAGGAAGTGCTACAGCAACTCTGGATTCCGCTGGCCATGGCCGTGAGCTTCGGCGCCTTCACCGGCTCGCTGTTCCGGCTTAGTGGCCGCCCGGGCTCCGAGCGGCCTCTGATGTTCCCGGTGCTTGGCCTGCTCGGCGGCCTGACCGCCTTCATGATCCACCAGGTGCTGGTGTGGACGGTGGGCGCGCCGACCTGGCTGTTACCGATCCTGGTAGTGCTTCAGGTCTGGCTGTGGCTCGGGCCGCTGGGTCCGAAGATCCCCCGCCGCGAACAGGACCCACGAGAATGATCGTCTCCCCGTCAGACTGACGACCACAAGAGGCGCCCCTGCCATGGCAGGGGCGCCTCTTTTATCGCCAATGCCTTCACACTAGGGTGAGCCCACAGGGCCTGGACCGAGAACCGTCACCGAGCGCAGGCATAATTCCAGGATTTCTACGAAAAGTCGGCGAGCGATGGTTAGACAAGGCAAAAATCGGTGAGAAAGCGCAGTTTACAAGCCGTAAATGAGCATTTTAATCCGATTTTTAACGCTGTATTACCGAGCGCAGGCGCTTTTCATGCAAGCCCTATTGGCGAGTGGACGGGCACGGCGCCCCACAGGGCGCACAGGCGCTGGCGTCACGCTGGTTCAGCGAGGTCCGAGCGTGGCCGTCGCCCATGTTGAAGGCGAAGGTGGGACTGGCCAGGTGGTCGGCCATGATCAATACCAGAATCGCCAGCAACAGACCGATGACGCGGCTTCGATGATAGGCGGCTTTCATGGGAATCACCTTGAACAATGGATCAGTGGGTCGGTCGATCAGTTGGGCAGCCGGAACCAGGGGCGCAGGCGAATCCCCACCAGCGAACCGACGAAGGCGCAGGCGAACCACACCCAGGCGTGCAGGCTGCCCGAGGCCAGTCCCGAAAACAGCGCGCCGATATTGCAGCCGAAGCCCAGGCGGGCACCGTAGCCCAGCAGCAGGCCGCCGATGACCGCCGCCAGGAACTGACGTCCCTCGATGGGCTTGCGACTGGCTTCATTGAAGCGATTGGCCAGACCCGCCGCCAGCATGGCACCCAGCAGCAGACCGAAGTTCATCACCGAGGTGATGTTCACCAGCACCGAATCGGCCAGCGCCATGGCCGGGTAGTCCCAGGTCCAGAACTCGAACTGACTCATGTCCACGCCGATGGCCTGCAACGCCTTGGCGCCCCAAAGATTGAAGGCGAAGGTGATGCCCCAGGGCGCCCCGCCGATGGCCAGGGTCAGGGTGTTGCCGATCGCCAGCACCAGGATTGCCCAGACGAAGGGCCAGCGTCCCTGCACCAGGGTGCGCAGCACCCCGCCTTCGGCAGGTGCCAGGCGCAGCTCGGAACGTTCCAGCGAACCATGGGCGCGGCGTTCTGCGCGATTGACCCACAGCATCACCAGCGCCAGCCCCGCCCACTGTACCGCGATGGCTCCGATGACCCCGACACTGTCGATCAGGCTGATCGGGTCCAGGCTCGGCAGGTCGAGCCACCACGGCAGGTGGATCGAACCGACCACCGCACCGATGATGAAGAACGCAAGTGTCACCAGCATGCGCAGGTTGCCGGCGCCGACGGTAAACAGCGTGCCCGAGCCACAGCCTCCACCCAACTGCATGCCCAGGCCGAACACGAAGGAGCCCACCACCAGCGAGGTGCCGATGGGCGCCACCGCCCCCACCATGCCGGGCTCACCGCTGCCGAGCAGCGGAATCATCAGCGCAGAGGTCAGTGCAAACAGGATCAACTGGGCACGCATGCCGGCGCCGCGACGCTTGGTGACCAGATTGCGCCAGCCGGCGGTAAAGCCAAAGGCCCCATGGTAGAGCGCCATCCCCAGCGCGATACCGACGCCGAACAGCGCCACCAGGAAAGGAGCGGTCTCGAGCCACACCAGCCCGCCCAGGATCAGCATCCCGGCCAGGGCCACGCCGACGACGAAACGATCGACAGGAAGGCGGCCCTGGACGGGGGCCGCAGCGGAAGTCTGTGTCATGGTAGTGATCTACTCGTGATGAGAGGGCCACGCCGGCGACCCGGGGTCGGCGGCGTGGCGATAGCGTCAAACCCTGCCATCCAGCAACAGGTCCGGCACGGACGCAGAAGCGAGGCAACGACAACGTAGCAAAGGCGCAGCAATTGCGCGAAATCGACGCTTTAACAAGGAGCCAACCGGAGCCTCAGGGCAACCGGAGCCTCAGGGCGATCAGTCGTCGCCAAGGCCCAGGGCGTCGAGCACCTTGCCCAGTCCCTGCTTGGCCACCGCCAACGGGCGTGACTCGTCCTGGGTCCACTCGGCCATGGAGCCGTCATACAGGGCCACATTGTCGAAGCCGGCGATTTCGCTGAGCACGAACCAGTCGGTGGCGGCCCAGTGGCCGGTGTTGCAGAAGGCTACGGTCTTGGCGCTGGCGTCCAGCTCGGCCGCCTGTATCCGCGAGGTCACCTGGGCGGTGTCCAGACGCCAGGCGCCGCCATCGTTGGCCAGCAGGCTCTGGTGAGGCAGGTTCAAGGCACCCGGGATGGTGCCAGGAGCCGCCGCCGCCGGCGACTGATTGTCCCCCTTGAAGTAATCCTCGGGGCGAGCGTCGACCAGCTGCCCCTGGGACTCCCGTGCGGCCTCGACCTCTTCGGTGGTGGCCAGCAGTGACTCGTCCAGTTCGCCCTCGAAGCGCACCGGGTCGGGATATTCGACGGGGCCACTGGCGACCTCCAGCCCCTGTTCTTTCCAGCCCGCAAAGCCACCGTCAAGGATCGCCACCTGGTCATGGCTGAGTACCTTGAAGGTCCAGTAGACCCGTGCCGCACTGCCGAAGTCGGTGGCACCCGTGCCCGCCGGCACCAGCACCACGGTATCGTCGTTGTCGATACCGAGCCCACCGATCAACCGCTGTAGACTCGACACCGGCGGCATCACCCCGGTGACGCCGTCACGACTCTCGCGCCAGCCGTCTTCGGTATAGCTCGAGTACAGGCTGCCCGGGATATGGGCGTCTTCGAAGCTCGAGCGATCGCCGCCATTGTCGATGCTGGAGCGAATGTCCAGCACCACCAGATTGTCGTTGTCCAGATGCTCGCTCAGCCAGGCGGGGCTGACCAGCGGATCGACCTCAAGCGCCTGGGCGGAGCCTGCCACCAGCAAGGCACCGGCAAATGTCAGGGACCTCAGCATGATCTTGACCTCCTAGGTGGGTGTTGACGCCCATTATCCCGCTCGGAGCAGCAAACTCAATATGCTTGCAATGAATAATAATTTTCATGCTCATAACTTGCCGACATGAATATTCGATCCAGCGAATGCCGAGCAACGGAGCAGGCGCAATGCCTTGTCAGGCAAGGCGCTTGGTAGCACACCCCTCGTGCACGCGCCTACTGTCACGCTCCTCGTGCAAGGCCCTTCCCAGACGGTCCTTCGGCCATTCCCACAGGATCCTTTCTGCCAGGCGATGCGCGAGCGGCCTTCCGCACCAGGTTACAGCGACAGTTCGCCTCCCCGTTCGACGGCGCGGACATAGCCGGGCCGTTGGCGACAGCGCTCGACAAAGGCGCCAAGCTGCGGGTGGTCGCCGAGCTGGCCACGACCTTCCAGCGCCAGCAGCGGGAAGCTCATCTGTATGTCGGCGGCACTGAAGCGCTCGCCCGCGAACCATTCTCGCCCTTCCAGGCTGTGCTCCCAGAAGTCCATCAGACGGAGGATCTCCGGCCCCAGATACTGCTTGCGCACGCCCTCGGCAAAGAGCCGGCCCAGGGGCCGCATCAGTGCCGGCACCGGCGGTTTGCCGAGTCGGCTGAACACCAGATTCATGACCAGTGGCGGCATGGCCGAGGCCTCGGCGTGGTGCATCCAGAACACGAAGTCGGTGGTGTCGGCGCTTGACGGCTCCGGCCACAGTCGATGCTCGGTATCGAAGCGCCTGAGCAGGTAGTCGATGATGGCGCCGCTCTCAGCCACCACGCGGCTACCTGCGTCTTCATCGGTGATTACCGGGGACTTGCCCAGCGGGTGCACCTGCTTGAGTGCGGCGGGTGCCAGCATGGTCTTCGGATCTCTGGCGTACTGGCGGATCTCGTAGTCCACGCCCAGCTCTTCCAGCAGCCAGACGATACGCAGTGAACGCGAATTTTCCAGATGGTGCACGACGATCATGGGACTCTCCTTGGAACGAGTCATGCCTTGAGCCGGGTCTTTCCCTGAGACAGGCAATGGCCTGAGGTGCGGCTCTCCCCGGCATGGGCCGGGGCGTATTGATTGGGCTGACGGGTGCGGCGGCGACCTGCCTGAAACAACCGCCCCACAGACACAAACGGCGCCCCGGAGGGCGCCGTTGTCGTGGTGAGCAATCAGCGCGGTTCGAACATCTCGTCGCCGACTTCATCGATGTAGCGTTCGGCCTTCTGCCGCATCAGGGCGTCACAGGCTTCCCGCCCCGGCACCAGGTCGGATCGCTCGAACCGATGCTCCAGCGTCTCGCCGCCCTCGATGGGCTTGCGGATGACACCGCTGACGCGGAACTGACCGCCCTGTTCCTCGGGTTGCGAGATGATCAGGTAACCACGGTACTCGACCGCTTCGGCCTCGGGCGCGGCCCGGGACGACGACTTGCCGTCCCCCTTGAACAGCGCTCCGAACAGTTGCTTCAGCATGGGAACTCCTTTGGCCTGTCGCGCGACGTTACCACTCAGTCCTGACGACGACCCTTGCCGGCAGCGATGCGCAGACGCAGGGCGTTGAGCTTGATGAAGCCTTCGGCGTCCTTCTGATCGTAGGCGCCCTGGTCATCCTCGAAGGTGGCGATGGACTCGTCGAACAGCGACTCGTCGGAGCGGCGACCGGCGACGATGGCGTTGCCCTTGTAGAGCTTCATGCGCACCACACCGGAGACGTTCTTCTGGGTCTCGTCGATGGCCGCCTGCAGCATGCGGCGCTCGGGGCTCCACCAGTAGCCGTTGTAGATCACCTCGGCGTACTTCGGCATCAGCTCGTCTTTCAGGTGGGCCTCTTCGCGGTCGAGTGTCAGCGACTCGATGGCGCGGTGAGCACGCAGCATGATGGTGCCCCCGGGCGTTTCGTAGCAGCCGCGGGACTTCATGCCGACGTAGCGGTTCTCGACGATGTCGAGACGGCCGATACCATTGTCGCCACCCAGCTTGTTGAGCTTCTCGAGCACCTCGTGGGGCTTCATCGGCTCGCCGTCGATGGCCACGATGTCACCCTTGTCGAAGGTCAGCTCGACGTAGGTCGGGGTATCGGGAGCGGCCTCCGGCGACACGCTCCAGCGCCACATGTCTTCCTCGGCCTCGGCCCAGGGATCCTCGAGGATGCCGCCCTCGTAGGAGATATGCAGCAGGTTGGCGTCCATGGAGTACGGCGACTTCTTCTTCTTGCTGAAGTCCACCGGAATATCGTGCTGCTGGCAGTAGGCCATCAGCTTCTCGCGGGAGTTGAGGTCCCACTCGCGCCACGGGGCGATCACCTTGACGCCGGGCTTGAGCGCATAGCCGCCAAGCTCGAAACGCACCTGATCGTTGCCCTTGCCGGTGGCGCCGTGAGAAATCGCGTCGGCACCGGTCTGGTTGGCGATCTCGATCAGGCGGCGGGCGATCAGCGGACGGGCGATGGAGGTGCCCAGCAGGTACTCGCCCTCGTAGATGGTGTTGGCGCGGAACATCGGATAGACGTAGTCGCGCACGAATTCTTCGCGCAGGTCCTCGATGTAGATTTCCTTGACGCCCAGGGCCTCGGCCTTGGCACGGGCAGGCTCGACTTCCTCGCCCTGACCGATGTCAGCGGTGAAGGTCACCACCTCGCAGTCGTACGTTTCCTGCAACCACTTGACGATGACGGATGTGTCCAGTCCGCCGGAATAGGCGAGCACGACCTTCTTTACATCGGACATGCTAGGGGCTCCTTCTTGTAACCAACCATGGTGTGACCAACGCATTCGCGGCGCGAATAACGCCCGAAGAGCGCCGATTATAGCGTGCATCTGGGGTGCCGAATACCGGCCACGGGACGCCGCTGCCCCAAACTGCTAGACTTTCGCCGTTTCGGCCTGCCAATAGCAGGCCCCCTGACCCCACACGGCCCGACTAAGGAGAGGTGCATGAGCGAGCTGATCGCCCGCGAACTCATGGCGCAACGTTTTCGCAGTTTTCTGCCGGTGGTGGTGGATATCGAGACCGGCGGCTTCAACCCGGAATCCGACGCCCTGCTGGAGATCGCCGCCGTCACCCTGACCATGGACCCGGAGGGCAACCTGTTGCCCGACGCCACCTTCGCCTACCACATCGAACCCTTTGCCGGTGCCAATGTGGAGCAGGCAGCGCTGGATTTCACCGGCATCCGCCTCGATGACCCGCTGCGCAAGCAGGTGGCGGTCAGCGAGTCCGAGGCGCTTGGCGAGATATTTCGACCGGTGCGCAAGGCGATCAAGGCCCACGGCTGTACCAGAGCCATCCTGGTGGGTCATAACGCCGCCTTCGACCACGGCTTTCTCAACGCCGCGGTCAATCGCTGCGAGATCAAGCGCAATCCCTTCCACCCCTTCTCGAGCTTCGACACCGCCTCACTTGCCGGCCTGGTCTACGGCCAGACCGTGCTCGCCCGAGCCTGTCGCGCCGCCGGTATCGAGTTCGACAACAACGCCGCGCACTCGGCCCGCTACGACACCGAGCGCACCGCCGAGCTGTTCTGCGCCATGGTCAATCGCTACAAGGACCTGGGAGGATGGCGGCTGGCCCAGCAGGAGCAAGGCATGGAGGAGGATTGATCCCCTTCGGCCGCCAAAGTCTCAAGACGATAAAGGCCCCGATGGTCGATGACCATCGGGGCCTTTATCGCAGGTGCGAAGCTTTCGCGGCAGCCGGTCGACGCGGTCCCACCGGACAACGCCTTATGGAAAGGCGTTGGCCTGGCGGGCGCACGGCCACCAACAGCGCTCTTTAGTCTGCAGCGCCTTCCTCGTTCTGACGGGCACGCTCGGCGGCCTGCTTGACCAGCGGCTCGAGTTCGCCGTTGTTGTGCATCTCGACGACGATGTCGCAGCCGCCGACCAGCTCGCCTTCCACCCACAGCTGCGGGAAGGTCGGCCAGTTGGCCACCTTGGGCAGCTCCGCGCGGATGTCGGGGTTGTCCAGCACGTTGACGAAGGCAAAGCGCTCGCCACAGGCCATCAGCGCCTGCACGGTCTGGGCGGAGAAGCCGCACTGCGGCAGCTGCGGAGACCCCTTCATGTAGATCAGGATGGGATTTTCGCTGATCTGGCGCTGAATATTCTCGACGGTGGTACTCATCACGGCTCCTCGTTGAAACGGGCTTGGCTTGCTCGCCCTTGCTAAGTGACGCAGACCGGGACAATGGGGGCATCCCGCCCCATTTTCAATGCGGCCCCGGCGGACTACCTCGCAGGAGGCAATACCCGATGGCCACACTCGGCCTTTGCATGGCCGCATTGTACGGCCCGGCGGCGCGTTGCGCATCCCCTCGGGGCTGGCTAGGATGGTCGTTTTTTACCTCGTTGGAGAGATGCCATGGCCACCCGCCACTTCCTGACCCTACTGGACCTGAGCCAGGATGAACTGCGCTACCTCATCCAGCGCGCCATCACCATCAAGAACGGCCTCAAGGCCCACGGCCCCACCTACACGCCGTTCACCAACCGCACCCTGGCGATGATCTTCGAGAAATCCTCGACCCGTACCCGGGTGTCCTTCGAGACCGCCATGGCCCAGTTTGGCGGGCACGCCCTGTTTCTGTCACCGCGCGACACCCAGCTTGGGCGCGGCGAGCCCATCGGTGACACCGCGCGGGTGCTCTCGGAGATGGTCGATGCGGTGATGATCCGCACCTTTTCCCACCGGGGTCTCGAGGAATTCGCCGCCGCCAGTGACGTGCCGGTGATCAACGCCCTGACCGACGACTACCATCCGTGCCAGCTGCTGGCCGATGTCATGACCTGGACCGAGCTGCGCGGCAGCGTCAAGGGCCGCACCGCGGTGTGGATCGGCGACGGCAACAACATGTGCCACTCCTGGATCAACGCCGCTCGCCAGTTCGACTTCAAGCTGCGTATCTGCTGCCCCGAGGGCTACGACCCCCGCGAGGATATCCTGGCCGCCGCCGGTGATCGGGTGGTGATCGAGCGCGACCCGATGACCGCCGTGGCCGGCGCCGACCTCGTCACCACCGACGTCTGGGCCTCCATGGGCCAGGAGGAAGAGCAGGCTCGTCGCGAGGCGGACTTTGCCGGTTTCCAGGTCACCGAAGCGATGCTCGACGCCGCCGCCAAGGACGTGCTGTTCCTGCATTGCCTGCCGGCCCACCGCGGTGAGGAGATCAGCGAGACCCTGCTCGACGATCCCCGCGCGGTCGTCTGGCAGGAAGCCGGCAACCGCCTGCACGCCCAGAAGGCGCTGCTGGAGTTCTTGATGCTGGGTCAGGTCAACGGCTGAGATCCTGGCCGACGCACTTATAGACTTTGGTCTAATTCGACGATTGTCGTATACTGGTCCCATCTTCTTATTCGGGATGGGACCATGGCCCTCACCGCTGATCACAACGACACCGCCCAGCGCATCGACCTCACCGCCTTCATCGAGGATCTCTACCGCGATGGCGAGGTGCTGGAGGCGATCACCCAGCCCAGTCGCGGGCTCAGCGCCGAGCGGCTCGATTCTCTGACCCGCTCACGGTCCCAGGCCTCGCGTCTGCGCCGCCTATTGCGCCAGGCGCTGGTGGCCCACAATAGCCAGGGGCGGCTGGTGCTCACCACCACCGGACGTGAACTGGCCTTTGATCTCTATGGTGTCGGCGCCGCCGACCTTCACGCCAGCGCCTGAGGTCTAAAGCGAGCGACCGACGCTGCTGTCTGGGTGTCGCCAGCCATCAACAGCCAGGCGGTAAATAGCCCGGCGGTCTCTGACACCGGCCAGATATGCCAAGGGCGCCCAGCGGGCGCCCTTGGTGCTTCTGCTATCGGCTCTTGGGCGTATCGGCTCTTGCCACTATTCGTTTTTACCATTAGCGGCTCTTGCCAATACCCGTTGTTACCCCTGGCCTTTTCCAGCGGCGGTCGTTGTTACCTACGGCCTATGCAAACAGCAGTCTGCCACTTGGCTGCCCGCCACCACGTCGCCGGTGAAGGCCCCCTCGATCAGGCCGCCGCGTCGGTACCTGCAACCCCCTTCGTCCAGGCGTGGCGCTTGAAGGCGTCGTCGATGGGCGTGTCCGCCAGGTGATTCACGTAGTTCGACAGAATCTTCTGGCTCACCCCCAGCACGATATCCAGCAGCTGCTGGCGGGTGAAGCCCGCCTCGAGGAAGTGCTCCACCACGGCCGGATCCGGACGTCCGCGATCACGCACGATGGCCAGCGTGGTCTGGCGCAGCAGCTCCAGACGATCATCTTCCAGCGGCTGCTGATCGCGCAGCGCCTGGGTGATGGCGGGGTCCACCTTCATCATGCCGGCCACCGCCGTGTGCACGGCCACACAGTACTCGCAATCATGCTCGACGTTGATCGCCTGCCAAACCACCGTCTTCTCGGCGGCATCGAAACTCGAGGCGAGAAACAGCTCATGCAGTCGCTGGTAGGCCTCCAGCACGCCCGGCGCTTCGGCCATCACGCTATACAGGGCCGGGATCATGCCCATCTCCTTCTGCGCCTTCTCGAGCAGGGGGCGGCTTTTTTCGGGTTCATCGCAGATTAGCGTGAAACGGGCAAGGCGCGTGAGGACAGGCAGGATAGAGAAACGGCGGTAAATCCGAGTAAGCTGATATTCGCCAAAACGTCAGCCTACGGACACCGCCGTTGCCATG
>NZ_PYVV01000011.1:0-194566 GCF_003056325.1 Halomonas sp. BN3-1
CCTTCGTCGGCTCGCTGACCATGGGGGCCGGCCAGTTCTGCACCAACCCGGGGCTGGTGATCGCGGTCAAGGGCGAGGCGCTCGACGGCTTCGTCGAGGCCGCCGCCGAAGCGGTCAAGGGTGCCGGTGCACAGACCATGCTGACGCCGGGCATCCACGACGCCTACACCCAGGGCGTCAACACCCTGGGCGGCAGCGACAAGGCCCGTGAAGTGGCGCGCGGCCCCCAGGGCGACGGACCCAACCAGTGCCAGGCCGGCCTGTTCGTGGCCAAGGCCAGCGACTTCCTCAATGATGAGGCGCTGCAGGCCGAGGTATTCGGTTCGACCTCGCTGGTGGTCGAGTGTGCCGACCTGGACGAGGTCAAGGCACTGGCCGAGGGCCTCGAGGGCCAGCTGACCGCGACCCTGCAGATGGACGACGGCGACATCGACGCGGCCCGTGGCCTTTTGCCGATCCTCGAGCGGCGTGCCGGTCGGGTGATGGCCAACGGCTGGCCCACCGGGGTCGAGGTGTGCCACGCCATGGTCCACGGTGGCCCCTATCCGGCCACCTCTGACTCGCGCACCACCTCGGTCGGCAGCGCCGCCATCCACCGCTTCCTTCGCCCGGTGTGCTATCAGAATCTGCCGGATGCCCTGCTGCCGCAGGCGCTCAAGGACGGCAACCCGCTGAACGTCAGCCGCCTGGTGGATGGCAAGCGCGAGAGCTGAGCCTTTCCCATCAGTCGCTGTCGATGAAGAAAATCACCGTCATTGAGGTGAGCGCTGGGCGCCCGGATCGAGTAGCTTGTAAGGGATAGCGTCTACCCAACTACCCTGAAATGGGTATTCCTGCCCGCTGATGAAGGAGAAGGATGATGGCGAGACGTCGTGCAGCCTCCCCGATGGCTCAATGGGGTACGCCCCTTGGCTACTGGATGATGGGGATGAAGATGACCCAGATGCTGGTCGAGGCCCAGATGGTGATCGGCATGCGACTGATGGGGATGAAAGGGTTCTGGTCGGTGGCTCCCGGCGAGGACCTGCGCATGGTCACCGAGAAGATGACGGCCTTTACCCAGGCCGCCATGGCCGCCCAGCGGGCGGCGATCAGTGGCCGCAGCCCCGACCAGGTGCTGACGGCGGCGATCAAACCGTTGGGGCGCAAGACATCCTCCAACACCCGGCGGTTGAGCAAGCGAGGGCCCAGCTGGCCGACCTGAGCGTCGTTGCACAGGCGTTCGTCTCAAAGGCAGGGTACAGGCCGTCTGTGGACCTGACCTTGTAGGTGCGAGCTTGCGGGTGTGAGCTTGCAGGCGTCAGCTTGCAGGTGTCAGCAAGGCAAGTGCCGCGGGCGGTATCATATGCCCGCGGCAGTCGCCATAATGGGGCTGCACATTCTTGTGGAACCCCTCCCCATGTCAGATTCCCGCCGTCGTGGTACACCACCGCGCTCCAGCAATGACAAGCCGTCTTCGCATCGCTCTTCGAACAGCGCCTCGAACGACCCTGCGAACAGCCGCTCTCGAAGTGCTGCCGGCAAGTCCTCGCGGTCGACCTCGTCGGGACGATCTCGTCAGGGCCACGGCTCACCCAAGGTCGCCATGGGTGAGGTGGCGGATCTGCGGGTGGTGCAGGTCACCGACTTCGGCGCCTTTCTCGACTGGGGCCACGAGCGTGACCTGCTGCTGCCACTCAGCGAACAGCGCCTGACGCCGGCCGTGGGCCGGCGTGTACTGGTCAAGGTCAGCGAGGACCGCAGCGGGCGGCCGGTGGCCTCCCAGCGTCTCGAGCGCTACATCACCGATCACAGCGATGACCATCGTGCCGGCGATGAGGTCGCCTTGGTTATCGCCGACACCACCGACCTGGGGGTCAAGGCGGTGGTCGATCACCGCTGCTGGGGGCTGATCTATCACGATGAGATCAGCCGCCCGCTGCGCCGCGGCCAGCGCCTGACAGGCTACGTCAAGCGGGTGCGCGAGGATGGCCGGCTGGACCTGTCGCTACTGCCGCCGGGCTCGGCCCGTCTGGACGTGGTCGGCGAACAGGTGCTCAAGGCACTGCGCGACGCTGGCGGCTACCTGCCGCTGTCGGACAAGAGTCAGGCCGCCGAGATCAAGGCGCGCCTGGGCGTCAGCAAGAATGCCTACAAGCAGGCCATCGGTCGGCTCTACAAGCGACGCTTGATCATCATCGAGGACAGCGGGGTGCGCCTGGCGCCCAGGGACTCAGGCGCCACCGCGACCAGCGACGGCGACGGCGACTGAAGTGAGTCTGAATCGGCGTGTCGCCGGGTGTAGGCAAGCGGCCGACAGCGACTGACCTTGGTGGTGCCTGGGGTGTCGGGCATACTTGACGGCATCTACCGCTAGCGGACGACCCCCGAATGACCAATCGCCCCCTTCGTGTCGGCGTGGTGATGGACCCCATCGACCAGCTGACCTACAAGAAAGACACCAGTCTCGCCATGCTGTGGTCCGCTCAGGATCGCGGCTGGTCGCTTTGCTACATGGAACAGGAAGACCTGTTCCTCAAGGAAGGCCGCGCCTATGCCCACCAGCGCCCGCTGCAGGTCCACCGCGACCCACAGCACTGGTTCGACCTGGGTGAGGTCGAGTCGCGGCCGCTGGCGGAGCTCGACGTCATCCTGATGCGCAAGGACCCGCCGGTGGATGGCCACTTCCTCAACGCCGTGCATCTGCTGGCCTTCGCCGAGCGCGAGGGCGTGCTGGTGGTCAACCCGACCCGGCCGCTGTTCGAGTGCAACGAAAAGCTGTTCGCCCAGCAGTTCCCGCAGTGCTGCACACCGACCCTGGTGTCCTGTCGCGACAGCGAGATCCGCGCCTTCCAGGCCGAGCACGGCGACGTCATCTTGAAGCCGCTGGATGGCATGGGTGGCAGCGGCATCTTCCACATCGGCCCCGAGGGGCGGAACCTGGGGGCGGTGATCGAGACCCTGACCGAACGCGGCCGTCGCCAGATCATGGCTCAGCGTTTCCTTCCCGAGATCAAGGACGGCGACACCCGCATCCTGCTGGTGGACGGCGAACCGGTGCCCTTTGGTCTGGCGCGGATTCCGTCCGCCGGCGAGACCCGCGGCAACCTGGCCGCCGGCGGTCGCGGCGTCAGCCGCGAGCTGACCGATCGCGACTACTGGCTGGTCGAGCAGGTCAAGCCGGTGATCAAGGAGAAGGGCCTGATGTTCGTCGGGCTCGACGTGATCGGTGACTACATCACCGAGATCAATGTCACCAGCCCGACTTGCGTGCGCGAGATTGATGACCAGCGCGGCACAGACATCGCCGGCCTGCTGATGGACGCTATCGAGCGTCGCCTGGCGGCGCGCGGCTAGACCGTCGATCACGTCGAGTTTTCCCCACAGTCACTGAGCGCCATGCCCCCGGATGGTACACTGGGGGCATCCTGCCGGGCCGTCGGGGCGACGACTCGCCCTGAGGCCTGGCCACGCATCTGGACGGCGCGCAAGACCGCCTGGGAGTCACATGCAAAGCTTGAAGAACCATTTCCTGATGGCCATGCCCCATCTGGAAGACCCGAACTTCGCCGGGACGCTCAGCTACCTGTGCGACCACGACGAGAACGGCACCATGGGCGTGATCGTCAACAAGCCCACCGATCTGACCCTCGACGCCCTGTTCGAACAGCTCGAGATCAGCGTGGAAGAAGCGGCCAACGCCCAGGCCCCGGTGTACTACGGTGGCCCGGTGCACAAGGATCGTGGCTTTATCCTGCACTCGGGCTCCGCCGAACCCTGGGATTCGAGCATCCAGGTGACCGACGATATCGCCCTGACCACCTCCATGGACATGCTCCAGGCGCTGGCCAAGGGCGAGGGCCCCGAGCGCTTTCTGGTGTGCCTGGGCTGCGCCGGCTGGGAGTCCGGTCAGCTCGAGAACGAGCTGATGGACAACGCCTGGCTGACCGTGGAAGGCCGCGCCAACGTGCTGTTCGAGACGCCGCCGGAGCAGCGCCTGTCGGCCAGCGCCGGGATCCTCGGGATCGACTTGAACCTGATGACCCGCGAGGCCGGGCACGGCTGATGGCCAGTCGCAAGCGTGAGCCGGGCGAGCGCCTGATCCTGGCCTTCGACTTCGGCACCCGGCGCATCGGCGTATCGGTGGGCAACGAGCTGTTGCGCAGCGCCAGGGAGCTCGAGCCGCTGCCGGCCCGGGATGGCATTCCCGATTGGCAACGGGTGAGCGCGCTGGTCGAGGAGTGGCAGCCCGACCGTTTTGTGGTCGGCCTGCCGCTCAACATGGACGGCAGCGAGAGCGAGATGAGCACCCGCGCGCGCAAGTTCGGCAAGCGGCTGTTTGGCCGCTACGGGGTCGAGTGCGAGATGTTCGACGAGCGCGGCACCACCCGGGAGGCCAAGGCCATCGCCCGGGAGCAGGGACACGGGGGAAATTACCGCAAGGAAAGCGTCGATGGCATCGCCGCGGTGCTGATCCTGGAAGGCTTCTTTGCCCGGGAGGAAGGGTTGCCGAGCCGCCAAGGGCCGGCGGAACCTGTCTGACGCGCAAGGAAAGCGTCGATGGCATCGCTGCGGTGCTGATCCTGGAAGGTTTCTTTGCCCGGGAGGAAGGGTTGCCGAGCCGCTGAGGTCGCCACTGTTGCACCGAACTTGTGAAGCATCCAAAAAGCCCGAGGCCTTGGCCTCGGGCTTTTTTCGGGGCAATCGACCCAGGCAGGTTCAACCCTCCAGGCTTAGCTCCGGTGTCGCCTGGCGGAAGCCGCGGGTCAGCCAGGCCAGCCACGCCAGGCCGAAGGCCAGCCAGATCCCGCCCAGCATCAGCGCGGAGCGGTCCAGGCTGGCCATCAGCCACAGGATCGCCAGCAGACCGATGGTCGGCGCGACGAGGAAGTACAGGCTGTCGGCCAGGCCGCGTCGGCCCTGCTTGATGTAGTAGTGGGCGATCACCGACAGGTTGACCAGGGCGAAGGCCAGGAAGGCCCCGAAGTTGATGAAGGAAGCCGCCGAGAGCACGTCCATGGTCAACGCCAGCAGCGCCACCACGCCGCTGAGTATCAGGCCACCGGTAGGCGTGCCGAAGCGTCCCAGGCGCCCAAGCAGGCGGGTCGACAGGACGCCGTCGCGGCCCATGGCGTAAAGCAGTCGCGAGCCGCTGGCCTGGGCCGCGATGCCGGAGGCAAACTGGCCGACGACCAGGCCGATCAGAAAGATCGAGACGAAGACGTCTCCGCCGATATTGCGGGCGATCTCGTAGGCGGCGGCGTCGGCATTGGCGAACTGGTAGCCCGGCGCGGCGAGCTGCACGAAGTAGGACACCAGGATGAAGATCAGGCCGCCCAGCAGGGTGATCAGCAGGATGGCGCGGGGCAGGGTCCGCTCGGCGTCGCGGGTCTCCTCGGTCAGGGTGGTCACCGCGTCAAAGCCGAGAAAGGAGTAACAGGCGACGGCGGCGCCCGCCATCAGCAGTGGCATCTGGGGGCTGTCGGCGCTGCCGAGGAAGGGCGTCAGGCTCCACAGCGGCTGGCTGGGGTCCCCGAGCACGTAGTGCACCGCCAGGGCGACGAAGGCGGCGATCACCAGCACCTGAACCAGCATCAGCACGCTGTTGACCAGGCTTGCTAGTTTGAGGCCGATGATGTTGATGAAGGTGGTGACCGCGATAAAGGCGATCAGCCACACCGGCACCGGCACGGACGGAAAGGCCGAGTGCAGATAGGCGGCACCGATCAGCCAGATCACCATGGGCAAAAACAGGTAGTCCAGCAGGATGGCCCAGCCGGCCATGAAACCCAGTCGATCGTTGATGGCGTGGCGCACATAGGCGTAGGCGGAGCCGGCCACCGGGTAGGCGCTGGCCATGCGGCCATAGCTGTGGGCGGTGAACAGCATGGCGATCAGTGCCGCCGCGTAGGCGCCGGATACCGCGCCTTCGGAGACCACCGCCAGCACGCCGAAGGTGCCGAGGACGATGATCGGTGTCATGTAGGCAAGGCCGAATAGAACGACCTGCCACAGGCCGAGTTGGGGCTTGGAGTGAGACATCTTGGGGCTCGCGTTATGGTTATTGGTGATGGACAGTCGGGTCAGGCAACCATGGTCAGGAGGGCCGGGTCAGATGAGGCGGAAACCGGGGCCTCGTGAGTCGTCGTCGCGCTGAAGGTCCAGCGAGACGCGTCGATCGGCCAGGTAGTCATAGTCCCGCCGGGCACGATTCAATAGCTCGAGGTCGAGCGATACCCGGTGAACCCCCGCGTCGCGATCGGCCTCGAACAGGGTCTCGCCAAGCGGCGAATACGCCGCGCTGTGGCCGGCGAAGGTCAGGCCGGCGCCCTCACCGCAGCGGTTGGCCATGGCGACAAAGCACTGGTTGTCCTGGGCGCGGGCCTGGGCGGCGCGGGCGTGTACCGGCCCGTAGGGGTCCATGTTGCCGTTGGTCACCAGCATCAGGTCGGTGCCCAGCGCGCCCAGGGCCCGTGCGGTCTCGGGGAATTCGATGTCGTAGCAGATCATCAGCCCCAGGGTCAGCCCGCGCCAGCGGGTGACACCGATGCGCTGGCCCAGGCCGACCAGCTCCCGCTCATCGGGCCACAGGTGGGTCTTGCGATAGGTGAGGGCGATGCCATCTTCCGGGGTGATCAGTAGCGTGGTGTTGTAGACACCATCGGCGGCCCGCTCGAGCAGGCCGATGGCCAGGGCGCAGTCGTGGTCACGGCTGGCCTGGATCAGACGCGCCACCTCCGGGCCATCGAGCGCCAGGGCACGATCGTCGACGTGGTCTTGTTCGGCGAAGCCGCTGAGATGCGTTTCGGGAAAGACCACCAGCTTCACCTGGTCGCCGTGGCGTTCCAGGGTGCTCAGGGCGGCGTCCAGGTTGGCCTCGATGTTTCCCTCGATGCCGGGAAGTTGTGCCAGGGCTATCTGCATGGAAGACTCCACAGCCGTTGTTGTCGGTTGGCGTTTTATAGAATGTCAGTATCCTCTATTCACCGAGGCTGCCTATTCCATGGCAGGGTTACCCCCATAGGGTGAGGCGCCGTCAGATGTCGCAGAACAGTGAGGAAGGAACCACGGGAATGCTCGAGGCGATGGGCTGGCATCGCGACTTCGCGCGCCTGCTGGCACGCCTGGAAAGTGAAGACTTCTGGGAGGCCGTCAGCCGCACCCTGGCGCGCCACATCGTCTACAACACCTGGGTGGCGCTGGTCTTCCACGCCGACCAGCCGCCGACCATCCTGGCCGAAAGCGACGAGGACGACGGCGCCGATGAAGGCCTGTTCGAGGACTACCAGCGCGGCCTGTATCTGCTGGATCCCTTCTATGTCGCCGCCCGTGACAATGGCCTCGATGGCCTGGTAACGCTGGATGACGTGGCCCCGGCACGGTTCACCGCGACCGAGTACTACCGGCGTTACTTCCGGCGCAATATCGTCAGTGACGAGGTGCAGATCAATCGGTCACTGGGCGCTGGTCGTACCCTGTGCCTGTCGCTGGGTTCCACCCGAACCTTCCTGCACAGCGAAATCGGCCTGCTGCATCTGGTCGAGCCCTGGCTCGGTGAGCTGATGCGACTGCGCATGCACTTCGAGCGCTGCGGCGAGACGCCCGGCCCCCATCCCTGGCATCCGCACCGAGGTGGCGTCGAAGAGACGGCGACCCGCTTCGGGCTGACCGATCGCGAGCGCGAGGTGAGCCAGCTGATGCTGGGCGGCGGGTCGACAAAGGAGATCGCCCGACGCCTGTCCATCTCGGTGGAGACCGTCAGGGTCCACAAGAAGCACCTGTACGCCAAGCTCGGGATCAACACCCAGGCCGAGCTGTTCTCGCGCTTCTGGCAGGAGCGCCCCTGAACCTGTGGCGCCGGCGCCAGGCTCCCGCCTGGCACCGCCGCAGCTAGAACTTGGCGTCGTCGACACCGACGCTACCCGGCACAAACCAGGGCACGTCGCGCAGGTCGCGCTCGATCAGGTGCTCGACCTTGAGCAGGGTGGCGAAGATCGCCATGCGCACCGGAATGCCGTTGTCGGTCTGGCGGAAGATCGCCAGGCGCGGGTCGCCGTTGAGGTCGACGTCCAGATCATTGGCCTCCGGGCGGCTGTCCCGGGGCAGCGGGTGCATGATGATGGTGGACGGGTTGCAGCGGCTGTCCATGAAGGCGCGGTGGACGGTGAAGTCCCGCGACAGGTTGAAGCCTTCGCTCATCTCGGCGGTGAAGCGCTCCTTCTGGATGCGGGTGGTGTAGACCACGTCGACATCGGAGAAGTCACCGGCCAGGCTCTCGCGTACCTCCACGTCCAGGCCCTGGCGGCTGACCCGCTCGATCAGGTGGTTGGGCATCTCGAGCCCCGGCGGCGCCACCAGGGTCACGCGCATGGGCGCGTAGAGCGCCAGCAGCTTGATCAACGAGTGCACCGTACGGCCGTACTTCAGATCGCCGGTCATCAGCACGTGGGCACCCTTGAGGGTCTTGCCCTGGCGGCTGAATTCCTTGTCGATGGTGTAGAAGTCCAGCAGCGCCTGGCTCGGGTGCTCGCCGGGGCCGTCACCGGCGTTGATCACCGGCACGTGGGTGGCGCTGGCGAACTCGGCCACCGAGCCCTGGTCCGGGTGGCGCATGACGATGGCGTCGCAGTAGCCGGCCATCACGCGGCTGGTGTCGTAGAGCGATTCGCCCTTGGCCATCGACGAGAAGGTGAAGCCGGTGGTGTCGCAGACGCTGCCGCCGAGCCGCGAGAAGGCGGTGTGGAAGCTGACGCGGGTACGGGTGCTGGCCTCGAAGAACAGGTTGCCGAGCACCGCGCCTTCCAGCACCCGGGTGACCTTGCGTCGCTGGGCGACGGGTTCCATGGTGGCCGCCACCCGCATCAGGTGATCGATATCGTCGCGGGACAGGGAGTCGATGGAGAGCAGGTGGGACATCACGGCGGCCTCGGCAGTGGGAACGGGCGCTAGTGTACCGCTGGTGCACACTGAGTTCAGCCTTGGCCGCCCTCCCGTCGCCAACTTCATGACCCCGACCCCGTTCTCGCGTCATCACCACAGGCCGAACAGATAGCCCCGCTGATGGGCCATGCCGGTGCGCTCTTCCACCAGCTGGTTGCTGACGGTGACACGACCACGTCGTTGCCTGGCCCAGTCTCCCAGCGCCCTGTGCAACTGCTCGCGCACTTCGTGCAGGTGCTCTACCGTGCCCAGATCGTCGAGCTCCTGCGGGTCCTGGGCAAGGTCGAACAGCTGAGGCCGGTGGTGGGCGTAGTGAATGTACTTCCAGCGGCCATCGGTCACCATGAAGGCGCGGGCCTGGTCTGGTTCCAGCGCCAGCGAGCGTCTGGCCGGTCGCCAGGCGAAGTCTGCCTCGCTGAAGGCGTAGTGGCGCCAGTCGGCCGGTGTCTGGCCCTGTACCAGCGGGGCCAGCGAGCGCCCCTCCAGGCGATGATCGAAGGTGCGGCTGTCGCCACCGGCAAAGTCGATGAAACTGGGCACCAGGTCGATGGCCTCGACCAGTCGTTCACAGGTTTGACCGCGTCCGCCGTCTGCCTGTGGGCGGGGGTCGACCACGATCATCGGGATGCGCGCGCTGGGCTCATGGAACATCTCCTTCTCGCCCAGCCAGTGGTCGCCAAGATAGTCGCCGTGATCCGACGTCAGCACGATCACGGTATTGTCGCGCTCGCCGCGTTCGTCCAGAAAACGCATCAGCCGACCGATGTGATCATCGAGCTGGGTCACCAGGCCCATGTAGGTCGGCACCACGCCTTGGCGGACCTCGTCCCGGGCGAATGCCTGGGACTCCGAATGCTGCATGAAGGCCTCCAGCACCGGGTGTGGCTGCTGGCGCTCGTGCTCGGCGCGGACCGCCGGGAGCATGTCCTCGGGGGAGTAAAGGGCATGGTAGGGCGCCGGTGCCATATAGGGCCAATGGGGCTTGATGTAGCTGAGATGAAGGCACCAGGGCTGGTCCGACGCCTCGGCAATGAATGCCATGGCGCGATCGGTGGTATAGGCGGTTTCCGAGTGTTCTTCCTTGACCCGGGCGGGCAGATGACAGTGGCGCATGTACCAGCCGCTGAGGGGCTCGCCGTCCTCTCCCTCGGCGGAGTTGGCGGCGTCATGCCAGGGATTGTCGCCGGCGTAGCCGTTGCGCCTCAGGTAGACGTTGTAGGGCAGGTCGGGATCCGCCGACTGGTCGGGGTGCAGGCCGTCGTCGCGTTCATAGGGTTCGAACCCGCATTCACTGATCAGGACGCCTCGGGAAGATTGCGGGTCCAGTCCCAGGCGGCGCATGCCTTCGTCGTCGCGCCGCATATGGGTCTTGCCGATCAGTGCGACCCGGTAGTCCAGCGGCCGCAGGTAGTCGCCCAGGGTATGTTCGTCGACCCGCAGGGGCACGTTGTTGTAGCTGGCGCCATGGCTGCTGGCATAACGGCCGGTATAGAACGACATGCGAGAAGGACCACACACCGGAGCCTGACAGTAGGCACGGGTGAAGTTGACGCCTTGCCTTGCCAGGGCATCGATGTTGGGGGTTCTGATGCTCGGATGACCATTGCAGCCCAGATAGTCGGCGCGCAACTGGTCGGCCATGATGAAAAGCAGGTTGGGTCGTGAACGCATGGGCAGGCTCGCGATAGAGTGGAAGGGCATGGCTCTACTGTTGACTCTGAATCACGCCGCGTGCAATTTCGCTTTTCACCAGGTGAAATCCAACGCTGACGCCGGACCCCTTGTCATGACCAAGCAGATTCGTGCTCTCTCCCGCGGGCTGGAAGTGGTCCAGGCCATTCATGACGCCGGGACGCCGCTGTCCCTAGGGGAGCTGCACCGGGCGACCGACATCGATCGAGCGACCTTGCTGCGTATCCTCGCCACCCTGGCCCAGGCCGGCTGGGTCTATCGGGGAATGGGGGATCGATGTTATCGACTGACCTACAAGCTGCACGACATGGGCATTGGCGTCAGCGTGCACGACGCCATCGCTGAAGTGGCCGCGCCGGTACTGGATCGCTTGCAGTGCGACCTGCACTGGCCGTCGGATGTCGGCGTCTACCATCGAGGTGGCATGACCATCATCGAGACGTCGCGGCGTCGCAGCGTGCTGGTGGTCAATCGAGAAGTCGTGGGCTACCGCCCGGGTATGCTCAAGTCGGCCATGGGGCGCGCCTATCTGGCTTACTGCGAGCCTAGGCGGCTGGAGAGCATTCTGGCCGGTCTGCGCCAGCAGGGCGGTGAAGACGCGGTGCTGGCCGCCGATGGTGACTACGTGACCCGGACGCTGTCGGAGGTGCGCCGGCGTGGCTTCGCGGTCAGGGACCCTTCCATCGCCACCGCGGCCGAAGATGTGGATGACGAGTTTCGTGCCATTGCGGTACCGATCGTGGTGCTGGGCGAGGTGCAAGCCACCCTGAACCTTGTGTGGCTGGCTACCGCCCAGTGGGCGCCGGAGACCGAGGTACAGTATGCACAGCGGCTGAAGCCCGCCGCCGAGGAACTGGCCCAGCTATTTTACGAGCACCAGCTCTATTGAGTGGCGAGGTCGCGCCTAATTATACGTTGGTCGAAATTTTCACCCAGTGAAAAGACCGGCTGTGACGGGGGTCGTCGGGCGGCTAGAGTCGAGGGCATAACGATAATGACCCGGGATACGTCCCAGGAGAGCCCATGACTGTTGCACGCCACTCGACGGCCCTGCCCCTGGCAGGCCGCCTCAGAGCCTTTCTGTTTTTCGTCTTTGCCCTCGCGCTGGTTGGCGGTGCGCTCTATACCGCGCGCTTCGGCATCTACAACGAGACGCTTTCCCGGGTCGGCGGGCTCGGGCTCGGCATCCTGCTGCTGCTGACTCGTCCCGGTGCCGACCGAACCCTGCCACGGTTGCTGTTCGACCTGCTGTTGACGGCAATCTTCAGCGCTGCGCTGGTGCGCTACGCGATGATCGCTCCCGAGCTTGAATTCGGCCTCTACTTTCTGGTGCCCATCGATGTCGTGCTGGGGGGCGGCGCGATGCTGGTGCTGCTCGAGATGGCCAGGCGCGCGGTGGGTCTGCCGCTGGTGCTGGTATGCCTGGTGGCCATCGGCTATGCCCTGGCCGGCGATTGGCTGGGAGGCGCCATCGGCCACGCCGGGGTCGACCTCAGTGGGCTGATGCTGACGTTGTGGTACAGCTTTGATGGGGTCTTCGGCCGGCCGCTTGCGGTGGTGGTCGGGACCATCGTGGTGTTCATCATCTTTGGCGTGCTGCTCGAGGCGCTGGGGGCGGGGGATGTGCTGCTCAAGCTGGCCATGCGTGGGCTGGGCCGGATCAGAGGAGGCGCGGCCCACGCTGCGGTGCTCGCCAGTGCGCTGTTCGGCTCGGTTTCCGGCAGCGCGGTGGCCAATGTGGTCGGCACCGGCGTGGTCACCATTCCGATGATCAAGCGACTGGGTTTTTCCGCCCGCTTCGCCGGGGCGGTGGAGGCCGCGGCGTCCAGCGGGGGGCAGATCATGCCGCCGATCATGGGCGCGGTGGCCTTCATCATGGCGGACCTGACCGGTATTCCCTATCTGTATATCTGTATCGCCGCGCTGCTGCCGGCGCTGCTTTACTATCTCAGCCTGTTTGCGTGCATCTCTGTCGAAGCCCGGCGTGCCGGTATTCCTCCCCTGGCCAGCGACGAGTTGCCGCGCATGGGGCGATCCGACCTCGGCATGCTGGCGGTGTTCCTGTTGCCGCTGGGGTTGATCATCGTCATGTTGATCGCGGGTAGCTCACCGGCCATGGCCGGGTTCTGGGCGGTGGTCGTCGCCGTGCCGCTGGGGCTCCTTGCCAACCCCCAGGCACGCAGGCTGTCGACCTTTGGTGAAGCCTTGTCGGGTGCCGCCACCGCCAGTGCCAAGATTCTGGTCGCCGTGGCGGCGGTCGGTGTGGTGGTCGGGGTAATGAACCTGACCGGGCTGGGGCTGCGCTTTGCCTCGGCGGCCCAGGCGCTGTCCGAGGGATCGCTGCTGCTGTCATTGCTGGTCATGGCGCTGGCCTGCCTGGTGCTGGGCATGGGCATGCCGACGGTCCCCGCCTACCTGATCATCATCCTGGTCATGGGACCTGCGGTGCAGGCCCTTGGCGTGCCGACGGTGGCCGCTCATCTGTTTGTCGTCTACTTCGCCGTGATGTCATCGATCACCCCACCGGTGGCGCTGGCCGCCTACGCCGCGTCACCGATCGCCGGCGCCAATCCGATGGGTATCAGCGTCAGCGCGGTACGCCTGGCCCTGATGGGCTTCCTGGTGCCCTTCGCCTTTGCCTACAGCCCCTCGCTGCTGCTGATCACCGAGTTCTCCCTGCTCGAGCTGTGCTGGGTGCTGGTGCGTCTGGGCATCGCGATGTGGATGCTGGCGGTGATGATTGGCCGTGGCGTCTGGTGGGCCGCCGCCGCGGTGGTCGGTGCGGTGGTTCTGGTGCTGCCCTGGTTCTGGCTTCAGCTGGCGGTGGCGGCGGCGCTGCTGGCGTGTGAACTGCCGCGTCGACTGATCCGCCGTAGCCCGCCGCGTATCGCACCATGAGCCGAGGGGCTCTGGTTCATCGTCTCAGCCCGCGCGATGCGGGCGTTTTTACCCGTGCTGTCGAGGAGTCTCCCATGTCGCTGTCTCGTCTCTCGCTACTTGCTCCGCTCGGAGCGGCGCTGGTGCTGTCCTCCAGTGCCCTGGCCGCTGAAAATCTGCGCCTTTCCACGCTGGGGCCCGGCACCTCGCCCTATATCGTCATGAACACCTTTGCCACCCTGGTCAACGAGCAGGTGGAGGGGTATCAGGTACAGGTCAATGCCACCGGTGCTGCCACTCGACATGCGGTGGAAACCGCCCAGGGGCGTTCGGACTTCTTCATGTCTTCCCCCAACCTGTTTCACATGCTGGCCACCGAGACCGGACCCTACCGAAGCGTTGCCGGGGTGGGGCAGTTCGCCGACAAGCTGCGTACGGTGTTCAATTTTCCCATGGGCTACTACCACGTGGTGACCCATGCCGACGATGGCATCGAATCCTTTGCCGATCTGGCCGGCAAGAAGGTGTTTCTGGGTCCGCCCGGCGGGGCTGCCTACCAGACCTCACGCATGTTCATCGAAGGCATGGCTGGGCTTTCGCCCGAGGACGACTACGATGTGGTGAGCCTGGGTTGGGATGCGGCGGCCCAGAGCTTTCAGGACGGCCACATCGATGTCTATTTCAACCCGACCCTGCCGCCGAGTCCGGTGATTACCCAGTTGACGTTGACGCAGCAGGTGCGGTTGCTGGGGATACCCGATGACAAGCTCGAGGATCCGGCGATGGCGCCGGTGCTCGAACGTCCCGGCTTCCGGCTGGGCGTCATCCCGGAAGGCACCTATGGCCCCAATCAACTCGCCAAGGGCGATATCCGTACCGTGGGGGTGACGGTGGGGCTGGTCACCCGCGAAGATATGCCCGAGGAGGCGATCTACCGCATGACCAAGGCTTTCTGGGAAGGGCTCGATGAACGCGCGGGACAGATCCCGGTACTCAAGAACATTCGCCTCGAGGATGCCTTTCTCGACATCAACACTCCCTTGCACCCCGGCGCTCTGCGCTACTACCGCGAGCAGGGCATGGAGATTCCCGAGGTGGCCCTTCCGCCGGAGGCATGAGTGGGCCCGGAAGGGTGAATGGTGCTGGCGTCGCGGGCGCCGACGACGGCTCGACATCACTGCGTTGACTTTGCCGTAGAGGGGTTTGCTCGTTCGCGCGCTGGCAAGGTGGACGCCGGGGCCTCTATGCTGGAAGGCGCCACCGGTGTCGGGCGCCTGTTGCCTGGCCCTGGTCTACCAAGTCCAAGTGGAGCCGCCTATGCTGCCGTCCCTGACCCGCTACTACCTGCTGGATGTGTTCACCGACCAACCGTTCGCCGGGAATCCACTGGCGGTGTTTCTCGACGCCGACGGTATCGCGGGGGAGCGCATGCAGGCCATCGCCAACGAGCTGAACCTGGCCGAGACGGCCTTCGTCGGGCGGGCCCAGGCGAGCCGGCATTTTCCGGTACGTATCTTCACTCCTCACCGCGAGCTGCCGTTTGCCGGCCATCCGAGTATTGGCGTGGCCCATCTGATCGCCGCCCAGGGGCTGGTGCATGCTGGCGAGGTCAGCGCCGATAGCCCGGTCATCCTGGATCTGGCTGGCGGGCCGCTCAAGGTGACCTACGAGGGCGACCTGGCACGCTTCAAGATGGCGCGCGCGCCGGAGGTCGGCACCAGCACGCTGGGCCAGTCCAGCGCAGCGGAGCTGGCCGGGCTCGAGCTCGATGACGTCGCCGCGGACCCGGTCCAGGCCTCCTGCGGACTGCCGTTTCACCTGGTCGAACTGGTCAACGTCCAGGCGCTGGCGCGGCTGGCGCTCGATGGCGAAGCCTGGCAGCGGCATGTGTCACCCAGCGCCGTGGAGCAGGTCTACTTCTATGTGCGCGAGGCCAAGGAATCCGGCGAGATTCACGCACGTATGTTCTCGCGCCACGCCGGCAGCTTTGTCGAGGACCCCGCCACCGGCAGCGCGGCGGCGGCGCTGGCGGGCTTTCTGGGACAGCAGTCGAAGAGCCAGGGCAACAACTGGCGCATCCACCAGGGCGAGGCGATGCACCGCCCAAGCCAGATCCACGCCCGCGCCACCCGCGACGACAAGGACAAGGTCACCGTCGAGATCGCGGGGCAGGCGGTGCTGATGGGCGAGGGCGGTCTCTATCCTCGTGACTGAGGCATCGTCCTTGGTGATCGAGGCGTCACCGAAGCTCGTGCCTTTACCACCCAGTCACTGCACTTTCTGGAGTCTTGCATGACCCGTCATCTGGTCCTGGCCTTCGTTGCCGGCTTTCTCGCCGTACTGTGTTTCCACCAGCCGGTAGTGGGGCTGTTGCACGCCTACGGGGTGATCCCCTTTGCCCCCTATTCCACCTCACCCGCTGCCCCCCTGGGCGTGCCGGCCTGGTTCTCGGCAAGCTTCTGGGGCGGCGTCTGGGGCCTTGTGATGATGCTGGTGTTCGCGCTCAGGCGGATCGATCAGGGTGGCTGGTGGAAGGCCGGGTTGTTCGGCGGCATCGCCCTGACCCTGATGGCCATGCTGGTGGTGTTCCCGCTCAAGGGGCGCGGCATCGACCCGGCGATCTTCCCCATCGGCTTTCTGGTCAACGGCGCCTGGGGCCTCGGCACCTGGATGTTCGTGCGCGCCTGGCGTCAGTAGATACGCCCTGCTGGATCGCCAGCGGCCCCGTCTGAAGACTGGACTGACCCCCAATAGTTGGACAGTTCATTCAGCCGATGCCCAAGGCCTGAGTCCTGTACTGTGCGGGGCTCAGGCCTTTTAGTTTCAGCTTGAGGCATTCGTGGTTTAAGTAGTGGATGCCCTGACCGCCTTCGCCGAGACAGCGGGGACTGACGACCTAGATCGGTGACAGGTGGCGGTGTTGTATGCCGAGGATCGCAGGATGGGGCGCCTGGCCTGGGTGGACACCGACCTGGCACATCGCGGTCATGTCTCGAAAAGGTACGCTGTCGTTGTCCTCAGATATGCCGTTCCACACAGGAACGGTGACAGTAAAAAGGGACGAAAACGTCTTCAGGTTCCGGCGCAGGTTAGCGCCCTTTATCGCGGCGTACATGGCCCATGGTGGGAGAAGTGGGTGAGCCATTGGTCTAAGGGTGAGCGACGAAAGTCGTAGCTGAAAAGCCACCAAGAGGCGGACTTATTGACGTCTTGTTTGTTGAAAAAACAGGATTTATTAAAAATGCGTTCCTTTTGGGAATGTTTCGCTTGAGGATCGTGCACTGTTGCCTGTCTGAGGAGGCTCCTAGAGTCGCTGTAACACGACGACTTCCCGGAGATTCTCATGTCTTCCTCTTCGAACCGCCCTGCCATCATCAGTGAGGTTGGCCTGCGTGATGGCCTGCAAAGCCTCTCCATGACGCTGCCCACCGAGCGCAAGCTCGTCTGGATTCAGGCTGCCTACGACGCTGGACTGAGAGAAATCGAGGTGGGCTCCTTCGTGCCTCCTCGGCTGATGCCCCAGTTGGCCGATACCGCTGAGCTGGTGGCGTTCGCCAGGACGCTGGAGGCGCTGTTCGTCACGGTGCTGGTGCCAAACCTGAAGGGCGCTGAGTTGGCCATCGCCAGTGGCGCGGATTTGATGTTGCTGCCGCTATCGGCCAGCCATGCCCACAGCCTGGCCAATGTGCGCAAGACGCCGGATGCGATGATCGAGGAAGTGGCGCGGATCCGTGAAGCGCGCGACGCAGCGGCGAGCGACATCCTGATCGAAGTGGGGATCGGTACCGCTTTTGGCTGCACCCTGCAGGGGGACGTCCCGCGAGATGAAGTGCTCCGGCTGATGGAAGCCGCGCTGGCGGCAGGTGCCGAGCGGGTCAGTCTGGCCGACACGGTGGGCTATGCCGACCCACGCGGGGTTCGAGAATTGTTTGTCGCGGCTCGAGAACTGGCCGGCGATGCGCTCTGGCGAGCCCATTTTCACGATACCCGGGGCCTTGCCCTGGCCAACACCACGGCCGCTCTCGACGCCGGCATCACCCGTTTCGATGCCTCGCTGGCCGGCATCGGCGGTTGCCCCCACGCCCCAGGTGCCAGTGGCAATACCACCACCGAAGACCTGGTCTTCATGCTCGAAGCCATGGGGCTGGCTACCGGTGTCGACATCGACAGGCTGCTTGACCTGCGCGCCGATCTCGTCGGCTGGCTGGACGGTGAAACCACCCATGGAACCCTTTGGCGGGCGGGCTTGCCAAGAACCTTTTGCTCCGCTTCGTCGTCGCTGGCCTAGCCTTCCTCGCCGTTGTGCTGCGATCTCCATTCTTCCACTCGTTCTGCTTTCGCAGGGCGTCGCCAAGGACCTCGACATGACAACTGCTACCGACGCTCGCCTGCCGCTATCGGGCATCAAGGTTATCGAATTCAGCCATATGGTGATGGGCCCGACCTGTGGCTTGATCCTTGCCGATCTCGGCGCCGAGGTCATCAAGATCGAACCACCTTGCGGCGACAAGACCCGCAGGATGAGTGGTGTGGGCATGGGGTTCTTTCGCACCTACAACCGCAACAAGAAGAGCGTGGTGCTGGACATCAAGTCGGATGCCGGCCGGGAGGCGTTGCATGCCTTGCTGGAAGACGCCGATGTGATGATCGAAAACTTTCGTCCAGGCCTGATGGAGCGACTCGGATTCGGCTACGCCAGCCTTTCGGCGCGCTATCCCGAGCTGATCTACGTGTCTCACAAGGGCTTTCTCCCAGGCCCCTACGACAACCGCCTGGCTCTCGACGAGGTGGTGCAGATGATGGGGGGCCTGGCGTACATGACGGGCCCGGAGGGTCGCCCGCTTCGGGCCGGCGCCTCGGTCAACGACATCATGGGCGGCATGTTTGGCGCCATCGGTGTCTTGGCTGCCTTGATGGAGCGAAGCCACACTCGGCGCGGCCAGGAAATTCAGAGCGCGCTCTTCGAGAATTGCGTCTTTCTCAGTGCTTCGCATATGCAGCAGGCCGCGATGTCGGGAGAGGTGCCTCCGCCGATGCCGTCCAGGGTGTCGCCATGGACCGTTTACGACGTCTTTACGCTGGCCAGGGGCGAACAGCTTTTCATCGGTGCGGTCAGCGACAAGCAGTGGGTTCAGCTGTGTGAAGTGCTGGGTCGGGAAGACCTGCGGGATGATCCGGCGCTGGCCACCAACGAGCAGCGACTGCCGGTACGCCGCGATCTGCTCGATGCCCTCGGCGAGACCCTGGCGCAACTGGAAATCGAAGATGTCAGCCGCCGGCTGGATCAGGCCGGTCTGCCCTACGCACCGATCACCCGGCCCGACGAGCTGCTCGATGACCCCCACCTCAGGGCCAGCGGTGGGCTTGTGCCACTTGCCAACGACGAGGGGGGAACTACCCAGACCGTGCTGCTGCCGCTGCTGATGGGCGGCAAGCGCCCCCAGGTGCGGATGCCGCTGGCCCGTATCGGTGAGCATACCCAGGAGGTGCTGGGAAAGCTCGGCCTCGCTACCGACCGATCGCTGTGATCTGCCTGCGGTTGTTTACCTGCCGCGAGGTCTTTCAGCGAATCAGCCGATTACGCACGAAGCACAGCAAGACAAGGCTAAACCACAACAAAGAGAGCCCAGCCATGACTATCCATCGTCTACGCCTGACCACCCTGGCCGCTGCCATCGCCTTGCTCGGGGCTTCCGATGCGTCGCTGGCGGCCGACTACACCTTGCGTCTCGCCCATCAGTTGCCGGCATCCCATCATGTCGCCCAGGCCCTCGAGTCCTTCGCCAGTGAGGTCGAGGCAGGCAGCGACGGGCGCCTCGATGTCGAGATCTTCGGCGGGGCCCAACTGTATGGGCCGACCCAGTTCCACGCTGCGGTGGCTCGCGGACAGATCGAGGCCGCATCGATGCTCAACCTGCTGTGGGGAGGGACCATCCCCGAGATGCAGGTATTCAACATTCCCTACCTGATCACTCATCCGCAGGACCTGGAGAACTTCGCCGACTCCGAGGCCGCCGCCTGGCTCGATCAACGTCTGGCTGAAAAGGGCGTGACCAATCTCGCCTGGCTGGTGGACGCCAACAATCTTGTCTACACCTCGGCTCAGGCGCCGCTGGTGGAGCCTGACGATTTTCAGGGCATCAAGATTCGTGGCCTCAGCAAGGTCTTCGACGCCGGTCTTATCGCCATGGGCGCCTCTCCGTCGACCATGCCTGGTTCTGAGGTCTATCAGGGGCTCCAGACAGGGGTCATCGACGCCGCCATGAGCAGCGCTAGTGCCGTCTACGCTCGCCGCTATTTCGAGGTGCAGGCCTATGGCGTGGGCACCAACCTGATCACCGTGTACCAGAACATCATCGTCAACCCGCGCTGGTGGAGCGAGCTGCCGGATGAGCTGAAGGGCGTGGTGACGGCGGCGCTGGAGCGGGCCGAGCAACAATTGCTGCCGCGCTCCGAAGGCATCTCCTCGGAACAGATCACGCGGCTGGAAGACAGCGGCATGCAGATCACGCTGCTCGACGACGCGCAGCAGCGGGTTCTGGGAGAAGCTATGCGACCGGCGGTTGTCGCTGCCTTCCTCGAGACAACTCCTCGCGGGCAGGAACTGTTGGACCTGATCGAACAACGCTGACACGGCCTTCGGCGAGGCAGACGCCCACCGCCGGAAAGGAGAGTGACATGCCTATCGAGACATCAACCGGCTCCACCGAGCCCTGTTTCGACAATCGAGCGGCGCGCCTTTGCCGCCGTCTATCGCCGGTGGTCGCGGCTTTGACCAGCCTGTTCATGGCGGTATCGGCGCTGGGCGTCCTGGTCGCCATGCTGCTGATCGGCTATTCGGTCATCGCCCGCTATCTGTTGGGAAGTCCTTCGCTATGGATCGATGACGTGGTCACCTTCGTGCTGGTGGGGATCGTCATGTGCGCTACCGCCTCGGCGCTGCGCGAGGGACGGCACCTCAGCGTCGACTTGATGACCGAACGCCTGGGACAGGGACGCCGACGCTGGGTTCAGGCCTGGTCGATGGTGGCGGTGCTGGTGGTCGCGCTGTTTCTGATCATCGACGGCTGGCAGACGGCGATGTTCTCGAAAATGCTGGGCATGACCACCATCGGCTACGTGCAGGTGCCGCTGTACCTGCTGCAGTTGATGATCCCCTTCGGTGGAGTAATGCTTGCCATGGTAGCGCTGGAGTCGCTGCTGCGCCTGGCCGGAGGAGGACAGGCCTTCGTCGTCGTGGACGCTGACCACAGCCATGCCAGGGAGGTGCGCTCATGATGTCGGTCGCTGCCATCCTGCTGGGTCTGGTGCTGCTGCTGTTCACCGGGCTACCCATCTTCGCGGGGCTGTCGCTGTTCGGTGGCGGGCTGCTGATTGGCTCCGGGGCCGGGGTGGTCGGGGTTTCCGAGGTCATCTTTCACAAGATCAGCCTCTACGTGCTGCTGGCCATCCCCCTGTTCGCCTATATGGCCCATATCATGATTCGTGCACGGATCATCGATGACCTCTACAACACGGCCTATACCCTGACGCGGCATATGCCGGGAGGCGTCGGTATCGCCACCATCCTGGCCTGCATGATCTTCTCTGCGATTTCCGGGTCGAGCGTGGCTACGGCGCTGACCATCGGCGCCGTGGCGATACCGCAGATGATCCGTTTCGGCTACGACCCCAAGGTCGCCTACGGGCTCGTGGCCGCCGGGGGCACCCTGGGCATCCTGATTCCGCCATCGGGGCCGATGATCATCTACGGCGTGGCCACCGATACCTCGATCGGTGGGCTGTTCATGGCCGGACTGATCCCGGGGCTGATGCTGGCGCTGATCTTCATGCTGTCCACCGCCTTTCAGCAGCGCCACCGTCAGCGCGAACCCAGAGCCAGCCTCAAGGAGGCGCTGGTCGCCATTCGTGGTTCCGGCTGGGCGCTGGCCTTGCCGACCCTGGTGCTCGGCGGCATGTACGTGGGCGTGTTCACGGCCACTGAAGCGGCGGCGGTGGGGGCGCTGCTGGCGCTGGCGGTCGGCAGCCTGATCTACCGCACCGTCGGGCTCCGGCAGATCTGGGCGTCGGCCATCGACGCCAGCCGTACCTCGGCCATGCTGTTCATGATTCTGGCCGGCGCCGCAGTCTTCAGCCATGCCCTGACCAAGCTGATGATTCCTCAACAGATCGTGGGTCTGGTGTCGACCTTGGAGATGGGGACCTTCGGCTTCCTGCTGGCGATGATGGCACTGATCTTCGTGCTCGGTATGTTTCTCGAGTCCATCGCCATCATCCTGATCACCTCACCGGTGGTGCTACCGGCGCTGACGCTGCTTGATATCAGCCCCATCTGGTACGGCGTCATGCTGGTGATCAACCTGGAGTTGGCCATGATCACCCCGCCGGTGGGCATGAACCTCTTCACCATCAAGGCGGTGACCGAGGCGCCGATCGGTCAGATCATCCGCGGCTCGCTGCCCTTCGTGGTGTTGATGCTGCTGGGCCTGGCTCTGGTGATGGTCTTTCCAGGCCTGGCGCTGTGGTTGCCCGGGACCATGCTGGACCTGGGGCCTTGAGCCGGAGACACGCGGCATCGATTGCTGGTCAGCATCAAGGCGACGACGAGGCTGACTCGGTCAGGTAGTCGAACAGGTGGCGGGCGGGGGCGCTCAGGGCGTCGAGGTCGCGGACGAAGGCGACGAAGCGTCGGGTGGCCCATTCGTCGACCAGGGGAATCGCACGAATGTCCATGGCCTTGGCGTAGAGACCGGCGGCGTCCATGGGCACCACCGCCACCGCCAGACCCGAATCGACGATGCGAAAGGTCGCGTCGAAGGTGGTGACATGGACGCGAAAGCGAATCGCCCGACCCAACAGCGTCGCCTCGCGCTGCAGGGTCAGACTGACCAGGCTGCCGGGCAGAATCTCTACATGGTCGTAGGCGAGTGTTTCCTCGAAGCGCAGCTGATGTCGCTCGGCCAGAGGGTGGTCCGGCTTGACCACCAGACCGAGCTGGTCGGTGTGGTAGTGGCGATGGTGCAGGTGATGGGTGCGAGCGTTTTCCCAGCACAGGCCGATATCGGCTCGGCCTTCCTCGATGCCACGGGTGATCAGCGCGCTGATCTTTTCCTCCAGATTCACCTGAACCCGGGGGTGCTCTTTCATGAACTGACTGATCTGGCTCGGCAGAAACTGGCACACCGCCGACAGGCTGGCGAGGATACGAAGGTTGCCCTGCAGGCCATGGCTGAATTCACTTAATTCCGCCTGCAGGCGCTCCATCGAAGAGAGCGTCTCGCGAGCTGCACGCAGCATCACCTCACCGGCCGGTGTCACCACCACACCGCGCTTGCGGCGGATCAGCAGGCGGACCCCCACCTGATCCTCCAGTGCCGTCATGCGCTTGCTGATGGCCGAGGGGACGATGGCCATCTGCTCGGCGGCGGCGGCGATGCTGCCCTGGTCGCACACGGCGATGAACAGTGCCAGGGATTGGGGATCGAAATGTCGCATCGGCTCTGGCCTGTCAGGGACGAAATGGATCCAGGTAACGACGCTGCGCATTGCAGCTGGATGGATCGACTATAGCGAGTCTTGGCGAGGCCTGCTGGAGGCTCCTTCGCGTGGTCTTGACGGTATCGGTCTGGCATGTCCGCCTGACAGCCCTTTTACTTACCACGGTTTTTTCGATGTCAGGCCGAGGTCCTGCCCTGACTCGAGTCCTCGGCCGATGCTGCCAGCGCTTCCAGGTCACCCTTGTCGGTGACGATAAAGTGGTAGCAGACCAGCGCCAGCACACCGGACAGGCCGATGGCGATGGCCATGCTGTGCGAGGTGCCGTCGTGGAACTGGCCGACCAGGGCGCCGACTCCGGCGGCGATGCTCATCTGGATAAAGCCGAACAGTGCCGAGGCCGAGCCGGCGCAGTGGGGGTTGGGTGCCAGGGCGCCGCCCATGGTCTGTGGCATGATGATGCCGAAGCCGATCATGTAGGCCATGTGGGGGCCGATGACCGCCCAGGGGGTATGCACCCCGGCCAGCGCGAGCAGCGCCATGGTGCTGCCGCCGAGGGCGGCGATCAGGCTGGCGGCGACCAGCAGCTGGTGGCGGCTGCGGCGACGGCTGAGCTTGGCGCTGGTCAGCGAGCCGATGAAGAAACCGAGCACGATGGCGGCGAACAGGTAGCCGTACGCGTCGGGGCTGACCCCCATGTAGTCGATCAGCACAAACGACGAACCCGACAGAAAGGCGAACAGGCCGGAGAAGGCGGCCGCGTTGGCCAGGGTATAACCGACGAAGTCGCGCTGGCCGAGCAGCGAGCGGAAGGTGATGGCCAGCGCCGAGGGCTTGATCGACTGGCGTCGGTCCCGCGGCAGCGGCTCGGGCATCATCGCGATCAGCCCCAGCATGGCGGCGGCGTAGAGCGCCAGCAGCAGGAAGATGGCGTCCCAGCCGAACCACACCAGCAGCCCTGCCCCGACCACCGGGGCCAGTGCCGGGGCCAGCGCCATGACGCTGGCCATGTAGGAGAGGATGCGGCTGGCCTCGAAGGGGCCGTGGATGTCGCGCACCGCGGCGCGGCCCAGCACCGGCCCCGCCGAGCCTCCCAGCGCCTGGAAGAAGCGTGCCACCAGCAGCGTCTCGATATTCGGCGCGAAGGCGCAGACCAGGCTCGCCAGCAGAAAGACCCCCATCCCGAGTGCCAGCACCGGCTTGCGTCCGAAGCGATCGGACAGCGGACCGCACAGTAGCTGCGCCATGGCGAAGCCGATCAGATACAGCGACAGGGTCAGCTGGATCTGATCGGCTCCGGTGCCCAGCGCCTCGCGCATGGCGGGCATGGCCGGCAGGTACATGTCGGTGGCCAGGGGGCCCAGGGCGGTCAGCGCCGCCAGCAGGGCCACGGTGGCGCGGGAGGTCGGGTTCAGCACACGCAACTCCTTGGTGTCAGGTACGGTGACGGTCGGGTCAGGGAAAGCGAAGGGAGCGCTTTTCGCGCTCCCTTCGCGGTGTCGATGCTGCTGCTTGGAGGCAGACATCGTTCCGTCAGTGTTTCCTTAGTCGGCTTATTGTAGCCGATCTCAGGTAGCGTCTGGCTGAACACCCGGTGCCGCCCTGGCGAAGGCCGGCAGCGCCCGCGCCTGTTCCGATACCGCGCGCACTCGCGCAAAGGGCGCGAGGTCACACTCGAAGCGCTCGGCGTTGAACACCTGGGGCACCAGGCAGACGTCGGCAAGGGTCGGCCCGTTGCCGACGCAGAAGTCGCCCATGGTGTGCTCAAGCATCGCCTCGACGGCGGCCAGCCCCGTTGCTACCCAGTGGCGGTACCAGGCCAGTCTGGCGTCATCCGATAGCCCGAGCTCGCCGGTCAGGTGCTTGAGCACCCGCAGATTGTTCAGCGGGTGGATCTCGCAGGCGACGACCTGGGCCAGCGCCCGGATCTGCGCCCGATGCTCGGCGGAGCCGGGCAGCAGCGGTGGTTCGGGGTAGCGCTCGTCGAGGTATTCGCACAGCGCCAGGGATTGGGTCAGCGCCTGTCCCTGGTCGGTGACCAGGGTCGGCACCAGGCCCTGGGGATTGCGCGCCAGATTGTCGGCATCACGCTGCTCGCCCTTGACCAGATTGACCGGGTGATGGTCGAGGGTGATGCCCTTGAGATTGGCGACGATGCGCACGCGATAGGCCGCCGAAGAGCGAAAGTAACCGTAGAGTTGCATGGCAGGTTCCAGAAATTGGCGGGGGCGGGCCCGATGCTCGTGTGGCGGCCCGAGCGGTGGCGGGACGCCCGCCGGGGACGGCGGGCGTCGAGGGCCGAGGCGTCGACGGTGGTGGACGTCCGCCCCAGGACTCAAGGGGGCTGGCTCAGTCCTTGGGTTGGTACTTCACCACCCGCTGGTCGATGGCGCCGAAGATGCTCTGGCCGGCCTTGTCGAACATCTCGATGCGCACCCGGTCACCAAAGCGCAGGAAGGGCGTCTTGCTGTCGCCGTGCAGGATCTTCTCGACCATACGCACCTCAGCCAGGCAGCTGTAGCCGACGCCGCCGTCGGCCACCGGCTTTCCGGGGCCGCCATCCGGGTCCGGATTGGACACGGTGCCGGAGCCGACCACCGCGCCGGCGCCCAGGTAGCGGGTGCGGGCGGCGTGGGCCACCAGTTGCGGGAAGTTGAAGATCATGTCCGGGCCGGACTCGGGCTCGCCGAACTTGTCGCCGTTCAGATGGACCGTCAGCGGCAGGTGCACGCGGCCATCCTTCCACGCCTCGCCCAGCTCGTCCGGGGTGACGCAGATCGGCGAGAAGCTCGAGGCCGGCTTGGCCTGGAAGAAGCCGAAGCCCTTGGCCAGCTCCCCGGGGATCAGGCCGCGCAGACTGACGTCGTTGACCAGCATCAGCAGCTTGATGTGGCCGGCTGCCTGTTCGGGGCTCACCGCCATCGGCACGTCGTCGGTGATCACCGCGATCTCGCCCTCGAAGTCGATGCCGTGGTCTTCGCTGACCGCCTCGATACCGTCATAGGGACCGATGAAGCTGTCGCCGCCGCCCTGGTACATCAGCGGGTCGGTCCAGAAGGTCTCCGGCATCTCGGCGTTGCGCGCCTGGCGCACCAGTTGCACATGGTTGAGATAGGCCGAGCCGTCGGCCCAGTGATAGGTACGCGGCAGCGGCGAGTGCAGCGCTTGAAGATCGAGCTCGAAGGCCTCCTCGGCGGCGCCGTCGTTGAGGCGCTGGTAGATATCTTCAAGGCGCGGGGCCAGCTCGTCCCAGTCTTCGACGAGCTGTTGCAGGGTGGTGGCAATCTGCGGCACGCGTACGGCGTGGGTCAGGTCGCGGGAGACGACGATCAGCTCGCCGTCGCGTCCGCTCTTGAGGGTGGCCAGTTTCATCAGAGGGTTCCTTGTGGTCAAAGCAGAGGTCGGTCAGGGCCGCGTCGGATCGAAGTGGGACTTGAGTCCCTTCCACACATCCACGTAGTCGCGCTGGCGGAAATCGGCGGCCAGCGCCTTTTCGGTAGGCTGGAAGACGTAGCGGCTCTCGAACATGAAGGCCAGGGTCGCCCCTTGATACTGAGGCTCGAGGCTGGCGTCGGAGGCCTTCTCGAAGGTCTCGGCGTCGGGGCCGTGGGGCGACATGCAGTTGTGCAGGCTGGCGCCGCCGGGCAGGAAACCTTCGGCCTTGGCGTCGTACTCGCCGTGGATCAGGCCCATGAACTCGCTCATCAGGTTGCGATGGAAGTAGGGCGGGCGGAAGGTGTTGTCGGCCACCATCCAGCGCGGCGGAAAGATCACGAAGTCGATGTTGGCCATGCCCTCGGTGTCCGACGCCGACGTCAGCACGGTGAAGATCGAAGGATCCGGGTGGTCGAAGCTGACGGTATTGATGGTGTTGAAGTTGGCCAGGTCGTACTTGTAGGGCGCCACGTTGCCGTGCCAGGCGACCACGTCCAGCGGCGAGTGGTCCAGCCGGGTCGCCCACAGTGCCCCGGAGAACTTGGCCACCAGTTCGAAGTCGCCCTCGAGGTCCTCGTAGGCGGCCACCGGCGACTGGAAGTCGCGCGGGTTGGCCAGGCCGTTGGCGCCGATAGGGCCGAGCCCCGGCAGCTCCAGGGGACTGCCGTAGTTTTCGCAGACGTAGCCCCGGGCCTGGTCGCCCTCACTGATGCGGACCTGGAACTTGACCCCGCGCGGGATCACCGCGATCTCGCCGTTGCCCACCTCGAGCGCGCCGAACTCTGTGCGCAGGCGCAGGGTGCCCAGCTGAGGCACGATCAACAGTTCGCCGTCGGCGTTGTAGAAGAAGCGTTCGGTCATGTCCTGGTTGCAGGCATAGACATGGACACCGCAGCCGGCCTGGGTGCCGGCGTCGCCATTGACCGCGATGGTGGCAAGACCATCGATGAAGTCGGTGGCCGCCTCGGGCAGGGGAGCCGGGTCCCAGCGCATCTGGTTGGGGTCCGCGGCAGGACGTGACAGCGGCGCGGTGGCGAGACCGCCGTGCTCCAGCGGGCGGTAGGCGCTCTGGGCCACCGAGGGGCGGATGCGGTAAAGCCAGCTTCTCAGGTTATGGCTGCGCGGCGCGGTGAAGGCCGAGCCGGTGAGCTGCTCGGCGTAGAGCCCGTAGGCGCAGCGCTGGGGCGAGTTCTGCCCCTGGGGCAGGGCGCCGGGTAGCGCTTCGTTGGCGAAGTGATTACGAAAACCGCTTTGATACGCAAGCGGTGTCTGGTCGAGACGTTGGGACATCGGGAAATCCTCCGCTCAGGATGATGAGGTGTCGTGTCGGGGCAGCTCGCCGGCAAGGCGCAGCGCCTCGTCGAGCACGTTCTGGTCGCCGATATGGTTGGCCAGCAGCAGGATCAGGCGGGCATTGATGCGTTCGCTGTCCTGCTCGCTGACGTCACGATGCAGCTCGGTGAGCGCGGCGTAGAAACGGTCCGCGTCGGTGAAGTTGGGGCCGAGTTCAAGCGCTGGCATGACGTACCTCCGGCATCGACAGGGACTGCCCCAGGGCGCGCTCGAGACAGGCCTCGACGCGGTCGGCATCGAGCCGGCGCCAGCGGGCGCTGACGTGCTGGTCCGGGCGCCACAGGTAGGCGCCGTCGCTGGTGAGACCATAGCGGCTGGCCACCAGGCCATCGCAGTCCTCGACCAGGGTGGTCCGGGGCATCGAGGCTAGCGCCTCGCTCGGCGCGACCTCCGGCGCGGACACGACCAGCAGACGCAGATCGTCGCGCCGCTCGAGCAGGTCGCGCAGGCCGCCCAGTGACTGAGTTTGCCGGGCATCGAGCATCAGCACGAAGTCGCCACCAAGCTGGTTGAGCAGCCAGGCCGGCCTGCCGCCAAGGCGGACCGGCGCGTCGCTGGCGCAGCTGCCCGGAGCACGGTCCCGCGGCAAGCTCGAGTCATCGTCACCGTTGAGCGGCGAGTCGTTGTAGCGGCAGGGCAGTGACAGACGACCGGAGTTGACCAGGCTGCGGGCAAAGTCGAACTCTTCTGCCAGCTCCAGGGTGGTATCGCGGAACAGTCGGCTGACCCGACTCTTGGGGGTGATGAAGTCGGTAGCGCGGGTGGAGTTGAGGATGTTCTCTGCCGCCCCGTACTGGCGTTCCTGATTGTAGGTAGCGATCAGCTCCAGCGGCGCTTCACCCTTGACCACCCGGGCCAGCTTCCAGGTCAGGTTCTCGACGCTCTGGATGGCGCCATTGGCGCCGCGGGCGCCGAAGGGTGAGACCTGATGGGCCGAATCGCCGATGAAGTAGACCCGGCGATGGATGAAGTCATCCATCTTGCGGCAGCGAAAGGTGTAGACGCTGGCCCACTCCAGCTCGAACTCGACGTCCTCACCGAGCATGGCCTGGACGCGGGGGCGGATGTTCTCTTCCTTTTTCTCTTCCTCGGGATCGGCGTCCCAGCCCAGCTGGAAGTCGATGCGCCAGACATTGTCCGGCTGCTTGTGCAGCAGCACCGACTGCTCAGGATGGAAGGGCGGGTCGAACCAGAACCAGCGTTCGGTGGGGAAGTCGGCCTGCATGATCACGTCGGCGATCAGAAAGCGGTCCTGGAAGACCTGGCCCTTGCTCTCGAGCCCGAGCATGTCGCGAATCTTCGAGTTGGCACCATCGGCCACCAGCAGGTGATCGCAGCGCAGTCGATAGTCGCCGTCTTCGGTGGTGACGGTGATCAGGCTGTGGTCGTCATGGCTCTCGACCGCGGTGACCTTGTGCATCCAGCGCAGGTCGATCAGGTCGTCGAGCTGCATGGCGCGATCGACCAGGTACTCCTCGAAGTAGTACTGCTGCAGGTTGATGAAGGCCGGCACCCGGTGGCCGGTCTCGGGCAGCAAGTTGAATTCGTAGACCTGGCGCTGCTGAAAGAACACCTTGCCGACCTGCCAGGTGACGCCCTTGTCGAGCATCGGCTGGGCGCAGCCCAGCCGATCCATGATCTCCAGGGTGCGCTTGGCGAAACAGATGGCGCGGGAGCCGACGCTGACGGTGTTGTTGTCGTCGAGCACCACGCTGGCCACGCCCTGCTGGGCCAGGTCAACCGCCGCGGCAAGGCCGCTGGGGCCGCCGCCGACGATGACCACCGGGCAGTGACGGGGCGCCCCTGCGTCGAGCTCCCTGGCGCGGCGATAGGGGTAGACGGGATTGTTGTAGGTGGTGGGCATGAGTATCTCCCGGGAAGCCGCGGGTGCGGCTTCCCCAGTCCGGCGACGAGGGTTACTGGGCGGCGACCACGTCCTGCAGCGAGTGCCACATCTCGGTGTCGCGCTCGGCGGTCCAGATGCGGGGATCCGGATGCTCGCCGCCGGCCTCGTCGTAGCAGCGAGTGATATCGAAGGGCAGGCAATGTTCGAAGATGACCCAGTGACCGTACTTGGGCTTGAGCTTGGCGTAGGTCTCTGAATAGCACTCGGCCAGCGACTTGCCGGCTGCCTTGCCGGCCTTCACCGACTCGTACATGTCGGCCAGGAAGTGGCGTGTGCCTTCGATGCCCTCGCGGCACTGCTCGGGGGTGGCCAGCGCCTCGCCGCGACCCGGCACCAGTTTTTCGGGCGCGAACTCGAGCAGGGCGTCGAGGGTGGTCGGCCAGTGTTCGTGGTAGGCATCGCCGGTGTAGGGGGTGGCGCCATACTCGACCAGGTCGCCGGCAAACATCACCTTTTCCTCGGGCAGCCAGACGATGGTGTCGCCCTTGGTGTGGCCGCGACCGACGTGCAGCAGTTGTACTTCGCGCTTGCCCATGTACAGCGTCAGCTTGCGGTCGAAGACGATGGTCGGCCAGGTCAGGCCCGGGACCGAATCGACGCCCTTGAACAGGCGCGGGAAGCGACCGACCTCGGACTCGTAATCCTGCTGGCCACGCTCCTGAATCAGCTCGTAGGTATTCTGGCTGGCGTAGATGTGTTCGGCGTTGTAGGCCGAGGCGCCGAGCACGCGCACCGCGTGGTAGTGGGTCATCACCACGTGCTTGATCGGCTTGTCGGTGACTTCGCGGATTCGACGGATGACATCCTCGGCCATGATCGGTGTGGCCTGGGTGTCGATCACCATGACGCTGTCGTCGCCGATGACCACTCCGGTATTGGGGTCCCCTTCCGCGGTGTAGGCGTAGAGGCCTTCGGCCAGCTTGACGAAGCTGACCTGCTTTTCTTCGGTGTCGGCGTGTGAGGCGAACTTCTTGGTCATGGGTCCTCCGGGGTCATCGGTGGTCCGCCCCTGTCGGGATGGGGACGGTGTGTCAGGAGAATAGTTTCTGATGAAACTAAAAGTCCAGCACGTCTTGACCTATGTCAGCATGTCGGGGCCCTTTCCGGAGTTTTAGTGACGGAATTTCATTGATTTATCGTTGTTTTAGACATAGGTCTACCTGTCTCTGTTTCACTTCATGGTTTCATTGGAGACTAATTGTCTGTCGGGTTCCGGGGTCATGTGTCAGCCGCCGTTGTGCTTTTTCGCCGAATCCCTCAGCGCCGTGTAACCAGCCTGTGCCCGTGTTGCCTCCTGGCAGTGACCGGCAGGCGATCTCCCATGTCGAGCACCAGCGTTCTCGAACGCGTTGCCGGCAGAATCGAGGAAGAAACCGATGAACTGGCCCGTCTTGTGAGCCTGGAGCAGGGCAGGCCACTATCACTTGTGCGTATCGAGGTTGATGCCGCCTTCGCCTGGACCCGGGCCAGCGTACTGTGGACATGCCGGCCAAGGATATCGAGGACTCCGAGCACAAGCGTATCGAGCTGTACCAGCAGTCTCTGTGTCGCGAAGTGGAAGCGCAGAGAATTTCTGTATTTTGTTATTTTCTAATATAGTGATCTGGTTTTCGCCGGTAACGTAAAGATTCGTGGTAGATATTTATTTCAATGATAATAATAAGTTCTCCAAGGCGAGAGAGCCTTGAGATGCGTTGGATCGGCGCCCCTCAGAAGATAGCCACCGAGAACAGCTGGCCTCTGGTTACCCATCGGTATCCTCCGGGGGACCTATACAGGGAGAACACATGTTTTCGATGGTCAAGACACCGAGTCAGATGCACTGGATGACGGGACAGTTTCGCGAGCGTGATCGAGAGGCCGTATACCGCAGGACGATCAAGCGTAGAGTGCGCCTCGAGTCGCGGCTGGCAATTATGCTGTCTGCCATGATTTTCGGCATGTTCACGCTGTCGGATTACTTCTACGTCGGACTGACCCGAGAGTTTTACTACCTTTTGACGATGCGCATCGTGGTGGTCGTCAGCTGTTTGCTGCTGGCCCTGACGATAGGCCGTCTGGGCTGTTACTCCCGCAGGCCCTGGCTGCATGCATTGCCGCTGTGGGTGCTGGCCACGGGGATCATCCTGATCGTTCCACTGCGTCCGGAGTCCCTTTCGACGCAACTGGTAGCGGTTATCGTGGCGATCATGGCCTTCTACCTGCTAATCCCCAACCTGCTGACGGTGGTGGCGGCGGCTAGCCTCTACCTGAGCTTCGGCTTTCTGGCTGCCGCGGTGGTGTTCTCCGATATTTCAGTGGTGGTTGCCCTACGCATTGGCCTGCTGTTGGTCATGGCCAATCTGGTGGGTTTCTTTGCCTTGCTGAGAGTGGAGCTTTTGCAGCGCAAGCAGTTCGCTTTGCTGCATGAGGAGCGCGGCCACAATCGCCGACTGCTCAAGGAGATGGCTCACCGTCAGTCGCTGGAAATCCAGTTGCGCGAGCTGGCTGAGCGCGATGCCCTGACAGGATTGGCCAATCGGCGCCACTTCATGAAGCGGGCACGGGTGATGCTCCATCGGGCGCGGGTGGAAGAGGCGCCGTTTTGTCTTTTCATGCTGGACGTCGATCATTTCAAGACTATCAACGACACCTGGGGCCATAGCCAGGGGGATCGCGTCTTGATCGATATCGCCGAGGTCTGTGTGGCGTCGCTGCGGCCAAGCGACCTGATCGGACGCTTCGGAGGGGAAGAGTTCGTGGGAGTGTTGCCCGACACCCGTCTCGACGATGCCCGAGCGGTGGCCGAACGCCTGCAGCGCGCGGTCGCGGCGCTGCCCCCACAGGATGAGGGACAGACGCTGGCGCTGACCGTCACTATCGGTATCGTCGAGGCGCGGCCTGAGGACGCCGATCTGGAGGCCCTGATCAAACGCGCCGATGAGGCGCTCTATGCCGGCAAGCGTCAAGGCAGGGACCGAGTGGTGGTGTGCGAGGAATCGGTCAGCAATTGCGCGGGGGTACTGATGAGTTCGCCGCTCAGTGATCCGGCCTCGCCGCCGCCGGAAAACCTGAATTCAGGAAGCTGAGCGCAGCGATTGAATGGGAAGGGCGGCGATCAGTGGTGCCTTGGCTGTAACGGGCGCGCCGAAGTCGCCAGCACAGAAGTCGCCACGCCGTGGGGGGCAGCGTCAAGCGGGGGCGAGGGACCCTACCGCTTTTGGCCAGGGTGATGTCCGACACGGGAGATCGTGATGTGTTCTCATGATAGTTGAAGTAGAAACGAAATTCCCAGGATGCACTGCGCCAGATCAAGTGCCCTGCTTGGTTGCTTGGATAAAAAATGATTTAAAAACAATAGACAAATAATTTGTGCGACCTATGTCTAATCCGGTTTTTATGATGGTTTAGTTGCTGTAGATACTAAATGCCGGGCAAGGTGAGTACCACGCTTGCCTGGCAGGGAAGGAAAAGCTCTTCCACGTTCCGGGTGTGGCGTCCAACGACAACAATGGCACCCGTGACGACGGAGACACCCCATGAAAGCTCCTACCTCCCTGTTGGCGGCCGGCCTGGCCAGTGTGGCCCTGGCCGGTCCCGCCATCGCCGCCGAGACTCTGACCGTCAGCTCCTGGGGCGGTCCCAACCACGGCATCAATACCATCGTCTGGCCGACCTGGAAGGCCTGGATCGAGGAGGCCACGGAAGGTCGGGTGACGCTGGACGTCGTCCACGATATGGGACCGCCGGCGGCGCAGATGGCGCTGGTAGCCGATGGGGTAGCGGATGCCAGCTGGATCTTCCATGGCCATATGGCGGGGCGCTTCGAGCTGACTCGCCTGCCCGAATTTCCGACCTTCGAGGACTTCTCGTCGGAAATCGCTTCCGCCGCCTACTGGCGCACCTACGAGACCTATCTAGCCGAGCAGGGCGAGCATCGCGGCGTCGACGTGCTCGCCGTGGGGGTACACGGCCCGGGGCAGATCTTCACCGCCGACAAGGCCGAGTCCTTCGCCGATCTCGAAGGCCGGCGGCTACGTGTCGGAGGCGGGGTGATGAGTGACCTGGCCAGTGCCATGGGTGTCACCGGGGTAGCGTTACCGCCCACCGGCGTCTATGAATCGGCGTCCCAGGGCGTGATCGACGGCGCCATGCTGACCCTGGAGGGGCTGCGCAGCTTCCGGGTGGCCGAGGTCGCGCCCTACACCCTGACGGTGGATGGTGGCTTCTATCGCGGTAGCTTCGCGATCGTCGTCAACCCCTACTTCTGGGATCGGATTTCGGCCGAGGACAAGGCCGCTATCGAGGATGTCTCCGGCGAGTCACTGTCGCGTCTGTTCGGCTACATGATGGATGTTTCCGACGAGCGAGGCGTGGCCTTTGCCGAGGAACTTGGACACACCTTCACCGAGGCAACGGCAGAGGACATCGCCATGCTCAGGGAGGTCAGCGATGGGCTGATCGACGAGTGGGCCGACAAGGTGTCGAGTGGTGAGCTGGACGCCCGAGAGGCGCTCGAGTTCTTCCGTGACCAGCTTGGTCAGGTCGACGCCGAGGCTGGCATCGTCGATCGCGTCGTCACGACCGAAGGCTGAGTCCCACCATGTCCATGTCGAATGCTCCGGGACAGTGGCTGTCGACAGCGCTCGAGAGAGGTCTCGAGACGCTGGCGGGGGCCACCCTGTTCGTGTTGATGTGTGTGACCACGGTGGATGTGGTTGGGCGCTACTTCTTCAATACGCCCTTGACCGGCAGCGTCGAGCTGACCCAGCTGATGCTGGCTGCGGTGGTCTTTCTGGCGATGCCGGTGGTGTGCTGGCGAGAGGAGCACGTCAGCGTCGACCTGCTCGATGGTGTCTTTCCGGCGAGGCTGGTATGGATCCGTCAACTGATCGTCAATCTCTTGATGACGGCGGCGCTGTGGCTGGTGGCAGGCCGCGTCTGGGCGCTGGGCCTGCGTTCGCTGGAGTGGGGCGACGTCACCGAGTTTCTGCGCATTCCGATCGGTTACCTCACCTGCTTGATCGCGGTGATGCTGTTTGTCTCGGCCGGGCTGACGCTGCTGCGTGCTCTTGCCTATCTGCTGGAGGGCATCGGGGTGATAGATCGGGGCGGGCCGCTGAGCGCTTCCGCTGACATCGGTGCTAGCGCCAGGGAACAGGAGGGCGCCGATCATGATTGAATCCCTCTATGGTTTTGCCGCCCTGCTGGCGCTGGCTTTTTTGCGGGTACCGCTGGCCTTCGCTATGGGCATCGTCGGCACCCTGGGCTTCTACTTTCTGACCGGCAATCCCATGGCGGCGGAGTCCATGGCCGCGCGACGGGTGGTGGACACTGCCATGGACTACGGCCTGTCGGTGATCCCGCTGTTCATTCTGATGGGCAACTTCGTCTCACACGCGGGGCTATCCGATGCCCTGTTCAGAGCCTCCAACGGCTTTCTCGGACATCGCAAGGGCGGCCAGGCCATGGCCACCATCGTTGCCTGTGGCGGTTTCAGCGCGATCTGCGGCTCTAGCCTGGCCACCGCCGCCACCATGGGGCGAGTGGCGATGCCGCAGATGCGCAAGTATGGCTACAAGGACTCCCTGGCCAGCGCCTCCATCGCCGCCGGTGGAACCCTGGGCATCCTGATCCCGCCGAGCGTGATGCTGGTGATCTACGGCATCCTCACCGAGACTAGTATCCGTGAGCTTTTCGCCGCCGGCTTCATTCCGGGGATGCTCGGCATCCTTCTATACCTGGCGGCGGTAAAATGGGTCATGTGGCGTGACCCCAGCGCCGGGCCTGCAGGGGAGATGGTGCCCTGGCGCGAGCGCTGGGCGGCACTGAAGAGCGTGGGCAGCACCCTTGCGCTGTTCGTGCTGGTCATCGGCGGCATCTATCTGGGCGTGTTCACCCCCACCGAGGCCGCCGGTATCGGGGCCATGGGGGCTTTTGTTATCGCCCTGTTGCGCCGCGCCCTGACCTTTTCGCTACTGCTCGAGGTGCTGCGTGACACCGTGCGCACCACCGCCATGCTGTTCGCCGTGGTGCTGACTGCGCTGATCTTCGCCAATTTCATCAACCGGGCGGGACTGCCCAATGACCTGCTGGCCTTCGTCAACGGTCTCCAGCTGTCGCCCTTTCTGGTGATTCTGGTGATCCTGGCCATCTATGTGGCACTGGGTTGCGTGTTCGAGAGCATGTCGATGCTGCTGCTGACGGTGCCGGTATTCTTCCCGGTGGTAGCGGGCCTGGGTTTCGATCTGGTGTGGTTCGGCATACTGGTGGTCATCGTCATCGAGATCAGCCTGATCACGCCGCCGGTGGGCATGAACGTCTTCGTGCTCAGGGCGGTGTTGCCCGACGTGACCACCGGCACCATCTTTCGAGGCGTCACACCCTTCTGGGTGGCGGGCATGGTGCGTGCGTTGCTGGTACTCGTATTCCCCGGTATTGTGCTGTTCTTGCCGAGGTTGCTCTACTGACGGTGGCTGTATTGGCCGTTTCTGAGCTGACAGCCGCTCGGCCGGGGTGATCGATGCATTCTGGAAAGACGAGCGTTGATCGAATCGTCGACGGGGAAGACGCCATGGGCTCGCGACAGCGAGAAACACCGACCACCACCGCCAAGGCGGAGCTGGATCTCCAGCAGTTTCTGCCGTACCGGCTGAACAGCCTGGCGGACCGCCTGAGTCAGGCGCTGGCGCGCATGTACGCCGAGCGCTATCAGCTCAATATTGCCCAGTGGCGGGTGCTGGCGTGGCTGTCGCACCTGGATGAGCTGTCGGCCAAGCAGATCGCCCAGGCCACCCGCATGGACAAGGCGCGAATCTCCCGGGCGGTACAGTCCCTGGAGGAACGCGGACTGATCCAGCGGACCCCTTCCAGCCGCGACCAGCGTGTGCAGGATCTGCGGCTTACCGAGGCAGGACAAGTCCTGCTGGCCGAACTGGTCCCCGAGGCCCAGCAGTGGGAGGCCGATGTGGTCGCGACCCTCTCCGTCGGCGAGTATCGCGACCTGATGAGCGTGATGGGCAAGCTCGAGCGCCAGCTCGACCGGCTGGAGCAGGGCAGTGGCCCCTGGTCCCAGGACCGCTCCGGCGATCCCATGGAGACACCGGGTTCTCCCGAGCTCGATCAGGATCGCTAGGGCTTGTCTGAAAAGTGCCTACGCTCGGTAATACGGCGTTAAAAATCGGATCAACATGCTCATTTACACCCCGTAAACTGCGCTGTCTCACCGATTTTTGCCTTGTCTAACCTTCGCTCGCCGACTTTTCGGACAGAGCCTAGGGCCAGTTCGCGCACTGCTCCAGGCGCTCGGCCAGCCACACCTCGATGATCGATTGGCGAGTCACTCCCGGGCGGCTGGCTTCCTTGTCGAGAGACTCGATCATCCACACAGGAAAGTCGACGTTGACCCGTCCTTGTGACTGATTGGGGCGCCGAGCCCTGGACGGGCCGAGGGCTTCGGACACGTCTTCGCCATCATCGAACTCTGTAAGATGCGTAATATCTTTTTAGCTTGGTAAGTCGGTGTAAGGTCTGCTTAAACACTAACGTGACGAGCGGCGCAGCTCCCCGCTCCACCGTCTTCTCGCGAGCTCCTCGGCGCTCCGTTTTCCCTGGCAGCCGTCATTCGACGATATACAATGGCGCTCGTCGACAAGATACTCCCCGACGTCCGACCCAGTCGATGCCCTTCAGATTTGCCCGGTACCGACCTCAATGACATCCGGGTGGATGGATACCCTCTAGATCTGTCGGCGGGCATCACGTCAGCAATCGGTTCGATACCTGTTTGCGCCTCGACATGCCGCCACCGCCAACTGGCTGGCGGCGATGCTGACTGTTCTCAAGTAACTTCGGCTGTCAGCGCGGTGCTGAGATATCTCACGTTTGACCTCATGACGAGCAACCCTCGAAGGAGGGGCAGCCGGAGCTTGCGGGGCTGGGATGACATGATACTGTTAACAGTTGACGATACTGAGTGCACGGAGACCGATATGGACTCGACCAAGGATCGGATTGGCCAGCGACGCTCCAGTACGCTGACGTCCATTGCCCGCGATGCCATCGAGCAGTTGATCATTTCTGGCGAGCTGTCCGCCGGCGACCGTATCAACGAGAGTGCGTTGGCCGCCAGGTTTGATATCAGTCGCGGACCGATTCGCGAGGCTTGCCGCAGTCTCGAGTACGCTGGCCTGATCCGCAATGTCGCCAATCACGGCGCCTACGTACGCGAAATGAGTCTGGACGAAGCCCGCGAACTGTACGAGGTGCGGCGTGCCTTGACCGCTCTGGTAGGGGAGCTGCTGGTCGAGCGGGCCACCCAGGAGGTGATCGAAGAACTGGAGGTTCTGGTGGACAGGATGGGCGAGGCCGCCGAGCGCGAGGATCTCGATGATTATTACCAGCTCAACTTGCGTTTCCACGACGCCATGATGACCCACACTGGCAATAGTGCTCTGGCTCGTTACTATGACGACACGATCAAGCAGCTGCACCTGTTCCGTCGTCGCGGATTGGTGCAACGCGGCAACCTGAAGGCTTCGAACGCCGAGCACGTGACGATCGTCAGGGCGATCTCGGCACGTGACGCCGATAAGGCGTCCAGGGCACTGCGTGATCACGTGATGGCCGGATGGCGCCGGATGGAGCAGGCGCTCGCTGCGGCCCCGGACGACGATCGACAGGCTTGACGCCTGAGACGTCGATCGGCCCCTTTTCGTTCTTGTTCCTTCTGATTGGCGTATCGCCAGCGAGTCAGTGGCGTCGCGATTGGAACGTCTGACCAACGCCATCTGCCAGTACGACACGCAGACAGCGCTTCGTGGTGTCTAGCTTCACGCCTCGGTCCGAGTGATGCGTGCGTCAAAGGCGCAGGTGGCATCGCTTCGACCAGCGGGGCTCGCTGAGTCGATGCTCCTTTACCCACCAATCCGCATAAGCAGTAGACCAACGTCTACTTAATGGGACGTGATCCGCTCTGCTAGTTTACAGGCTGTAAACTGTTAACAGTTTACAATGTACCTCCAGACGCAGCAGGTCATGCAGTGACTTCTCAACAACGACTCCAAAGGAGAACCACCATGCGCCATTGGTTCACGATCCGCATGCTGGCGGTAGGCATCGCCACGAGCCCCCTCGCCATGCTCTCCGCCTCCGCCTTGGCGGCGGACGACTTCCCTGTCGATCCGATAGAGATTGCCGTACACACCTCGCCCGGTGGCGGCACCGATACCACTGCCAGAATGGTGGCCCTGTCGACCCAGGAGCAACTCGACAGCAATGTCTTCGTCCAGAACAAGAAGGGCGGCGGAGGCTCCGTGGCGATGAGCTATGTCAGTGGCAAGCCAGCAGACGGCTATACCCTCATGGCCATCACTCCGACCCATCTGTTCACCATGCTGCGCGGCAATGCCCCGATCGGTATCGATGACATTCGTGGCGTAGTTCGGGCGACCGACGACCCGATCATCGTCATGGTTCGCGGCGACAGCGATTACGCCTCCATCGATGATCTGATCGAGGCTGGGCGGTCCGGCACGATCAAGTGGGGCGGAACCCAGATTGGCGGTGTCGACCATATCGCCGCCATGAGCTTCGCCAACGAGGCCGACATCAGGGTTTCCTACGTACCGTTCGATAGTGGTGCGGAGTTTGCCGCCGCCCTGTCTCGCGGTGATATCGACGCCGCCGGTCTCAATATCTCGGAAACCCAGGACCAGATTGCCGATGGAGAATTCCGTCCTCTGGCGGTGATGGCCGACGAGCGCATGGGGGCCCTGCCGGAGGTGCCGACCTTGGCCGAAAACGGCATGGACGTGTCCTTCTCCACCGTTCGCGGCTACGTGGTGCTCAAGGACACCCCCCAGGAGCGCGTCGACGCGCTGGAACAGGCCATGCTCGATGGCATGCAGAGCGAGCGCTATCAGGAGTATCTCGACGGCATTGGCCTGGATAGCGCCAGCGTCGCCGGTAGCGAGGCCTGGGACCAGCAGATCCGCCGCATGTACGAGGCGGGCAAGGTCACCATGACTGACCTGGGGCTGCTCCAGTGAATCGTCAGGCTGGACGCGGGGCAGGGCTGAAACCAGGGCTGAAAACAGGGCATGAGACAGGGAGCGTCTCGGCTGCCATCGATGGGGTCGTTTCCCCAGGCCCGGCTTCGGTCCAGGCCCACGGGGCATCAACATCAAGAAGGAGTCGCACATGATTCGTCACTGGCGAGATCTGCTTCCCGGGTGCGCCCTGCTGGTACTGGCCGGCGGGCTGTACCTGATCACTACCGACTTCGACAGCGTACCTCCGTCCTTCGCCCAAGGCATGCAGGCGGCAGACATGCCACAGCTGATCCTGGGAGTGATCGCCGTGCTTGCGTTGGTGATGATCATCCAGGGGCGGGGCCACGAGGAAGAAACCAAGCCGGTCATCTCCTGGCGCATGTGGACCACTGCGCTGGTGCTGCTGGTATCGGTATTCCTGTTCGGTGTGCTCGGCCTGACCCTGACCACCGTGCTGACCTGCCTGGCCATCCCGTTGCTGTGGGGTGAGCGGCGTCGGTTGGCCGTGGCGATCTACGCCATCGGCGTGCCGGCGTGCATCTACCTGCTGTTTACCCACGCCTTGCAGCTCAGATTGCCCCAGGGCGTGCTGAGCCCCTGGCTGTCCTGAACAAGGAGACGACCATGGATCCTATTCTAACGGGGCTTGGCATCCTCACCGACCCGGTCTCACTCGGTGTCATCCTGCTTGGCACCATCATCGGTGTGCTGGTAGGAGCGCTGCCGGGATTGAGCTCATCGATGGCGGTGGCCCTGCTGCTGCCCTTCACCATCTATCTGGAGCCAGTACCGGCGATATCGATGCTGGCGGCGCTCTACTGCGCCGGTACCTTCGGTGGTTCCATCACCGCTATTCTGATCAACGCCCCCGGCGCTCCGCCTGCCGCCGCCACCGCCTTTGACGGTTTTCCCATGGCGCAGCGGGGCGAGGCCGGTCGCGCACTTGGCATGGCGGCGGTATCCAGCGTCATCGGCGGCATCATCTCCTTGATCGTGATGGTGCTGGCGGCCCCGGCGCTGGCCCGAATCGCCCACTCCTTCGGCCCACCTGAGTACTTCGCGCTGGCAATCTTCGGGCTGTCGATGCTGGCCTCGATCAGCGGCAAGTCGCCGGTCAAGAACCTGATCGGCGGGGCTCTGGGGCTGTTGATCGCCACCGTCGGGGTAGACCTGACCACCGGCGTCGAGCGCTTTACCTTCGGCGTGCCGGAGCTCTACGAAGGCATCAGCTTCATTCCTATCCTGATTGGCCTGTTCGCGGTGTCGGAGCTGTTGTCCCAGTCCGACATCATCGACCGGGCCAAGGAGCGCATCTCGCTCACCGCCATCAAACTGCCGTCCCGGGAAGACTTCAAGCGGGTGTGGAAGACCATTCTGCGCTCGTCCGGTATCGGCACCTTCATCGGTATCCTGCCGGCGGAGGGCAGCACCATGGCGGCCATGATCGGCTACAACGAGGCGCGCCGCTGGTCGAAGAACGGCGACAAGTTCGGTACCGGCGAGATCGAAGGCATCGCAGGCCCGGAGGCGGCCAACAACGCCGCCACCGGTGGCTCCATGGTGCCTACCCTGGCGCTTGGCATCCCTGGCTCAGCCACGGCGGCGGTGATTCTCGGTGGCCTGCAGATTCACGGCATTCGCCCGGGCAGCTATCTGTTCGAGAACCAGCCCCACCTGCTGTACTCGATCTTTGCCGCCATGCTGGTGGCCAACCTGGTCTTTCTGGTCTTCGGGCTGGCCGGCGCCAAGCTGTTCTCCCGCATTTCGCTGATCCCGCGCACCTTCCTGTGGCCGGCGGTGTTTGCGCTGTGTGTGGTGGGCGCCTACGGCGTCAACCAGAGCCTGGTCGATGTCACCATCATGCTGATTGCCGGCTTCATCGGCTTCTGGCTCAAGCGCTACGGCTTCGGCGCGGCGCCGATCATCATGGGTGTGGTGCTGGGCTCGCTGGTGGAGAACTCTCTGGCCCAGTCGCTGATCATCTTCGATCAGGACGCAAGCCGCTTCCTCGAGCGTCCGGTGGCCCTGCTGTTCTTCGTGCTGGCCGCACTGAGCATCTTCTACAAGCCATTGTCCGGTGCAGTGCGTCGTGTACGCAGTGGCCCGAGTACGACCCCGGGAGGTGAATGACATGACCGGGCCCAGGACAGAACCCTTGTCGGGACGTGTAGCGCTGGTTACCGGCGGCAGCCGGAATATCGGTCGTGCGGTGGCACTGGGACTCGCCGAGCAGGGTGCCGATGTGGTGATCATCGCCAGTCATCACGGCCAGGCGATGGATGACACCCTTGCCGAGATCGAGGCACTGGGACGTCAGGGACTGGGTTTGGCCGCCGATATTGCCGACCCCGAAGCCGTCGATGCCGCCGTGGCAAGCGTCGGTGAGCGCTTCGGCCGGCTCGATAGCCTGGTGTGCTGCGCCGCCATTCGTCCCCATAAACCCTTCGCCGAGCTGACCTTCGATGACTGGCGTCGGGTCATGGCGGTCAACCTTGACGGGCCTTTTCTTGCCGCCAGGGCCTGCCTGCCGCTGCTGCTGGCCTCCGACCAGGCCGCCATTGTCACCTTTGGTGGCGTCAGCGCTCATCTGGGTGCCGCCGAACGGGCCAACGTGATCGCCTCGAAGATGGGTGTGGTGGGGCTAACTCGGGCGCTGGCGGTGGAATACGGCGAGCGCGGCGTCACCGCCAACTGCATCGTACCGGGACAGATCGATACCGAACGGGCGGCAGGCTCGCCGCCGCCCAGGTTGAGTGGCGGCAAGGGGCCGCTGGTTGGCCGACTGGGCAAGCCCGAGGAGGTGGCCGCGCTGGTGTGTCATCTGGTCGGGCCGGCGGGGCGCTACAGCACCGGCCAGACCTTCCATCTCAACGGCGGCAGCTACCTCGGTTAAGCCATGACCATCTACCTGAAACCCGAACCCGACCAGGGCCGAATGGCCCACTGGTGGCGCAGTTTCCTGCTGCCGGCGATGGTTGCCGTCATCGGTGGCGGTAGCTGGAGCGCTCTCGGTCTGCCGCTGGGCTGGTTGCTGGGGGCGGCCATCGCCATCGGCATCTGGGCGGGGCTGGGCCTGCCGGCCCGGGCTCCCAGACCGATCCAGCGCGCCGGCCTGATGGTGGTAGGGGCAAGCGTCGGCTTGTGGGTGACACCGGAGGTGGCCCGCCAGTTGGTTGGCTGGTTGCCAATGATGCTGGCCTCTGCGGCCCTGGGGGTCATCCTGGCGATCCTGTCCACACCGCTTTTCGCACGTCTGGCCGGGCTCGACAAGGCCACCGCCTATTTCTGCCTGCTGCCCGGCGGGGTGATCGAGATGGCCGAGATCGGTGAGGGCTACCGCGCCAACCGGGCGGCGATCGCCGCCTTGCACGCCATTCGCGTCGGGCTGATCGTCACCCTGCTGCCGGCGGTACTGCTGCTGACAAGCGGCAACGGTCAGCCGGTGGCTCAGGTGTTCGGCTCGGGCGTCCAGCTTGGGCCGTGGTGGCTGATCGGAATGCTGGCGCTGTGTGCCCTGGCCAGTTGGGGGACCGCGCGTCTGGGCATGCCCTCGGCCTGGTTCCTGACGCCGCTGGTGGTCGCCGGCGTGTTGTCCGGCGCCGAGCTGCTGCCTGTGTCTCCGCCGCAGGTGCTGCATCTGCCCCAGGGGGTGCTGATCGCCGCCCAGGTAGTGGTGGGATTTGGCCTGGGAGCCAAGTTCCAGCGGGCCAGCTTGCTGGCCCTGCCGAGGGCTATCGCCAGCGGCATTCCGATCCTCCTGCTGATCGGTCTGATGGCGGCGGTGGCGGCGCTGCTGGTGGCCGGGATGTCGGGCTCGGAGGAGAGCCGGCAGACCCTGGTGCTCGGCTTTTCCGTGGGGGGTATGGCCGAGATGACCCTGACCGCCCAGGCCCTGGGCCAGAACGCCGCCCTGGTGGCGGGCTTTCATGCCATCCGCGCCCTGTCGGTAAACCTTTTCGCAGGGCCCTTGTGGGCTCGCTTGTCACGCCTGCCTTTGTTTCACGAATCCTCGAGCTCATGCTCACGACGATCCTGATAAGGAGACTGCGTCATGTCTGTCGCAACCAACGTCTTTGCCAAGATGCCCACCAACACCCGCATTACCGCCGAGGCTGCCGAATTCATCGAATCGGTCCGCTTCGAGGAGATTCCCGAGGAAGCGCTGCGCATCGGGACCCGCTGCGTACTGGATGGAGTGGGCCTGTTTGTCGCCGGCTCGGAGGAGCATTCGGTCCAGATCCTGGCCGAGGAGGCTGTGGAGTCCGGCGGTCGCGCCGATGCCCTGGTTCTGGGACAAGGAGATGCCCGAGCGCCGGTCGCCCAGGCCGCCCGCGTCCTTGGCACCGCCGGTCACGCCCATGACTGGGACGATAGCCAGGTCAGCAAGGACCCGGCCCACATCTATGGACTGTTGACCCACCCTACCATTCCGCCGCTGAGCGCCAGCCTGGTGGTCAGCCAGCGGCTCGGCGGGGTCGATGGCAAGCGCTTCATGGAAGCCTTCCTCACCGGCTTCGAGGTGGAAAGCAAAATATCCGAGTGGATGTTGCCCCAGCACTACATGCAGGGCATGCACTCAAGTGGCACCGTGGGCACCTTTGGCGCCTTCGCCAGTGCGGCCAAGCTGATGGGGCTTAGTGGCGAAACCTTGCGCCATGGCCTGGGTATCGCGGCGAGCCTGGCCGCTGGTATCCGCTGTAACTTCGGCACCATGACCAAGCCGCTGCACGTAGGCCGCGCGGCGGAAAATGGCGTGACTGCGGCACTGCTGGCAAGTCGTGGCTTTACCGCCGACCCCGAGGCGCTGGACGGCCCCTGGGGCTTCATGGCGGTGCAGGGCGGCGGTGCCAGCGAGGACAAGCTGACCCAGGGCTTCGGCAAGACCTGGTCCATCGTCGAGCCTGGGGTGTCGATCAAGCCTTACCCCTGCGGCGTGCTGACCCACCCGACCATCGACTTGATGCTACGCCTGGTGCTCGAGGCCGACGCCAGTGCTGACGATATCGAGGAGGTGATCGTCCACGCCGGCTCCAACATTCTCAATCCTATCCGCTACCCGATCGCCGCCAATCACCTCCAGGCCAAGTTCTCGCTGCCCGCTGCACTGGCGATGATTGCGCTCAACCGTCAGGCGGGCAAGGTCGAGTTCTCAGACGAGTTTGTTGCCTCCAGTGCCATGCAGGACATGCAGCGGCGCATCCGCACCGAGTTCGATGAACAGATCGAGGCCCAGGGCTTCGACAAGATGCGCTCGCGCATCACCCTGCGCCTGAAGGGGCGCGAAGACGTCAGCGGCTGGGCTGACGAGCGTTATCGTGGCGGCCCGGAAAATCCGCTGAGCGATGAAGAAGTCGAACTGAAGGTGCGTTCCTGCTGTGACGGCGTTCTCGATGAGCAGGCTCAGAGCGACCTGATCGCCGACGTGTGGAAGGTGCTGGAACTCGACGATGTCGGCGTGCTGGCGCAGCGCTTGAATGGCTGAACGTCCGGTTTGGACCCTTTGACGTGGTAGCAAAAGACAGAAGGGGGGCTGGTTCCCCCTTCTGTCTATCGCCTGTTAGGTGTTGCACTAGTTGTTTAAATTGAGACGTCTACCTCACTCCCCGATTACCCACCAGCCATCGACCTCTTCCACCGGTACCGGGTCCAGCGCCTCGCCCTGGGCGGGGCCGGAGATGCCTTCGCCGCTGTCGAGACGGAAGCAGGCCTGGTGATGGGTACAGATCAACAGCTCGCCGTCGCGGCTGAGGATGTTGCTGCCGCGGCCGTCCAGCGGCAGGTACTGATGGGGGCAGGCGTTGACGTAGGCGTGCACATGGCCATCGGCGTGGCGGGCGAGGATCAGCGGGAAGCGGCCGTTGTCGCTTTCGAGATTGAGGCAGCGGCTCTCGCCCGGGGCCAGGCTGATCGATTCCAGCACGGCGGTCCCGGGCGGCGGTGCGCTCTTGTACTTGCGCCAGGCGTCGGTCATCGGGGGATCTCTTTGGGGAGCCGGTGATCCCCGGCCTTAGGGCTTGAAGTCCTCGGCGGCGGGGATGCGTCCGCCTAGCTGGGCAGTGATCTCGGCGGCGGTAACGCGCACCAGCTCACCGAGCTGGGACAGGCGTTCGTCGGGGATGCGCGCCACCGGCCCGGAGACCGAGATGGCCGCCAGCGGCGTGCCCAGTTCATCGTGGATGCAGGCAGCCACGCAGTGCAGGCCGATGGCATGCTCTTCGCGGTCGCAGGCGTAGCCGCGTTCACGGATCTCGGCCATGGCGCGACGCAGCTCGGATGGACTCGACAGGGTGTTGACGGTGACGCGGTCCAGACCGCGTTCGGCCAGTACCCGCTCCAGGTCATCGTCGGGCAGCCAGGCCATCAGCGCCTTGCCTACGCCCGAGGCGTGCAGCGGGGCACGTGAGCCCAGACGGGTGATCATGCGCATCATCTGGGGCGATTCGCTCTGCGCCAGGAACACCGCCGTGGTGCCTTCACGCACGCCTAGATTTGCGGTCTCGCCGGTCTCACGGGTCAGTCGGCGCAGGTAAGGACGGCTGGTGGCTACGAAGTCGCGTGCCTCGAGAAAGCTGTTGCCGATGCGAAAGGTCTTGACGTCGATGCGCCAGACGCCGAGTTCCTCATCCTGGGTGATGAAGCCCTGGCTCAGCAGGGCCTGCAGCAGGCGATGGGTCGTGGACGGTGCCAGATCGGCCTGCTCGGCGATGTCGGACAGCGCCAGGCCGCCCGGGTGCATCGCCAGCAATTCCAGCAGGTTGAGTCCCCGCACCAGCGACTGGCTGTGGCCTCCGCTGGCCTTGCCGCTGGCCGGTCGGCCGGCCGTTCTGCGCTTGCTTTCCGTCACCTTGCATCTCCTGGGTCAACCGTTTGGCACAGTCCTTAGCATACCTGTTGGCGCGGCCGCTTGTCGCGTTTGCGGAAAAGGCTTCCACAAGCGGCCCTGCCTTGGCTGAGCCTGGTCCGGCGCTCAGCGATGGCGCCAGTGGGGGGCGCGCTTGGCGACGAAGGCGTCGATGCCTTCGGCCACGTCTTCGGCCATCATGTTGGCGGCCATCACCTCGCCTGCGTAGGCATAGGCCTGGCCCAGCGGCAGGGCTCGCTGGCGGGCCAGCATGGCCTTGCCGGTGAACAGCGCCACCTGGCTCTTGGCGCGCAGGCTGTCGAGCAGCACCTCGAGACTGTCGTCGAGGGCGTCGTCCTCGGCGACCCGGTTGACCAGGCCCCACTCCAGCGCCTGGTCGGCGTCGATGAACTCACCGGTAAACAGCATCTCGGCGGCCTGCTTGGGACCGATATTGCGGGTCAGCGCCACCGCTGGGGTGGAACAGAACAGCCCGACCTTGATGCCGGAGACGGCGAAGCGCGCCGAGCGGGCGGCCACCGCCATGTCACAGCTGGCTGCCAGCTGGCAGCCGGCGGCGGTGGCAAGCCCCTGAATTCGAGCGATCACCGGCACCGGACAGTCCTGCAGGCGCTGCATGACCCGGGAGCACTGGGCGAAGAGCTGTCGATAGGCGTCCTCGTCGCCGAGCTCGCGCATCTCCTTGAGGTCATGGCCGGCGCAGAAGGCGCGGCCCTCGGCGGCGATCACCACCGCCCGCAACGAAGGATCAGGGTCGATTGCGGCAAAGGCATCATCCAGTGCGGTGAGCATGTCCCGGGACAGGGCATTGAAGCTTGCCGGGCGGTTGAGGGTCAGATGGACGACCCCACGATCATCGTGACGCACCACGGCGAGGTCACCGGTGTCAGGCTGGGCGGAAGGTGAGGCGGGCATCGTCATGGCTCCAACGAGGGAAAACTTCGCAAGCCTAGCGCGTGATGACGCCTTTTCGGGGCCTGCTTCGACCAAAGGGGAAGAGTGGCCTGGCCTCCCTGGTTGACGCCAGGGCGGCGCCAGAGCGGCGTCAGGCTAGCGACAGGGCGGCTTGCTGGCGGCCAGCGTCCGTGGTCATGGCCGTGGAGGATGGCGTACATTCGCACAAGCGATCCACGACGCGAGAGGCGCATGATGCAGGACGACAGGCTGAGGCCCAGGCCGATGCAGGGCGACGTGCTGGCCACGCCGCGTAGCCGGCTGCGCCCGCTCGAGCGCTATGATCTACCTGGCTTGAGCCGACTGCTGGCCGATCCCCGGGTGATGCGTCACTCGCTCCACGGTGTGCAGGACATGGCGGGTAGCCGTCGCTTTCTCGATGCCTGTCGCGCGAGCTACGCCGACAAGGGCTTTGGCTACTGGGCGGTGGTGCACCCGGTATCGCGAGCGTTGATGGGCTTTTGCGGCTTCGATCACGAGATCCTCGACGGCGAGCGGGAGTTGGCCATCGGCTATCGTTACGCCGTGCATCATTGGGGTAGAGGGCTTGCCACCGAGGTGGCCCTGGCGGTGGTGGCCCACGCCTTTGCCATCACCGACTGCGAGTCGCTGGTGGCGGTGGTCGATCCCACCAATGTGCCGTCGAGCCGAGTGGCACAGAACGCGGGCTTCGTGTGGGAAGGCATGACCACGCTCGAGGGCCAGCGAGTGAAGGTCTACAGGCGTCACCGCTACCGTGAGGTCAGAAGCTGCTGAGCCTGGGCTGCATCCCTGTCCAGGGGAAACGAAGCGGGCCCGCGTGGCGGGCCCGAAAGTGGCGTCATGGTGTCCTCGAGGGGACGGTGTGGCGTGTCAGACGCTGTCGCGGAAGACCCGATCGGCCTTGGGCAGCACCAGATTGAGCACGATGGCAAACAGCGCGCCGGGGATCAGCCCTGACTCGATGATGGCCTGGAGGTTGTCGCTCAGGTTGGCGTAGAGCCCTTCCTGGGCCGGCAGGCCCACCGCGGCGGACAGCGAGACCCCGATGATCACCATGTTGCGCTTGTTGAAGTCGATATGGGAAAGCATCTTGATGCCGGCGCTGGCGATCATGCCGAACATGATCAGTACCGCCCCGCCCAGCACCGAATTGGGGATGCTGGAAACGATGGCACCCAGCTTGGGGATCAGGCCCGCCAGCAGCAGGAAGGCTCCGCCGATGGCCACCACATAGCGGCTGACCACACCGGTCAGCGCCACCATGCCCACGTTCTGGCTGAAGCTGATCTGGGGGAAGGCGTTGAAGATCGCGGCGAACACACTGGACAGGCCGTCGGCCATGACCCCTCCGGAGAGCTCCTTGTGGGTCGGCTCGCGGTCCATGCCGCCGGCGGTGGTGCCGACGATGTCGCCGATGGACTCGGCGCAGGTGACCACCGCCAGCAGCACCACCGGCAGGATCGCCGCCAGATGGAATTCAAGCCCGATGGTCAGCGGCACCGGCAGTGACAGCCAGTCGGCGTCACCGATGGTGGAGAAGTCGATGTAGCCGAACATGGTGGCCACCACGTAACCGGTGATCAGGCCGATCAGCGGCGCCGCTTCGGACCAGATACCGCGGCCGTACTGGTGCAGGCCCAGGGTCACCACCAGTACCAGCGCCCCCAGCAGCAGGTGGTGGGTGGCGCCGAAGTCGGCGGCGCCGAAGCCTCCGCCCCAGTAGGCGAAGCCTACCGGCATCAGCAGGGTGCCGAGCATGACCACGAAGGTGCCGGTGACCACCGGCGGGAACAGAAACCGGAACACCGGCAGAAACATGCCCACCAGGGCCATGGCGACCCCGCCACACAGGGCCGCGCCAAGGGCCGCCGGTAGCCCCATGCCCACGGCAATGGGAATCAGCACCGGGACGAAGCCGAAGCTGGTGCCCATGACGATGGGCAGGCGGGCGCCGATGGGGCCTATCCCCAGCGACTGCACCAGGGTGGCGACACCGGCCACGAACATCGCCGCCTGGATCATGAAGGCGGTCTGGTCCGCCGGCAGGTCGGCGGCGCCGGCGATGATGATCGGCACCGTGACGTTGCCGACGAACATCGCCAGCACGTGTTGCAGGCCCAGCGGAATGGCGCGCCCCAGGGGCGGCATGGCGTTGACGTCATGGGTCGAGCGCACAGATGCGCTTTCCAGGGTGTCCCCGGAGGAGTCGTGGGTGGGCATGGCAGGGTTTTCTCCTGTTGTCGTTGTAGCACCGGCGTCCTTGTCGGAGCGTCGGCGGCGAAACCCCGGAGACCGTGACAGGTGTCAGACCGTCTGTGCTGACTGCCGTGGCACGGCGACCGTTGTCAGGGGGCGGCAGCGTCGGCCCTGGCCCGTGGTGCCGCGCTGCGCTCGAGATCCGTTCGTCGTTCGCTGTTGTTGCCTTTTGTCTTCCCGTCGTCCTGTTCGAAGGTTTGCGTCCAGGCTCGCCCCGAGCCTCCTAGACCGCGCGCCTTAGCCGCACCGCCGCCGCGTTGTGGCGGGCCATCAGCTCGCCCAGATCGACGTCGAGCGGCTGGCCGTCGGCCACCCGCCACTGGCCGGCCACCATCACTCGGTCGGCACGGTGGGCACCGCACAGCAGCAGGGCGGCCAGCGGGTTCTCGGCGCCCGAGAAGCGCGGCTCGTCCAGCCGGAACAGCGCCAGATCGGCCTGCTGGCCAACCTTCAGTCCGCCGATGTCGCTGCGCCCCAGACAACGCGCGGAGCCTTCGGTGGCCCAGCGGATGACGTCCTGGTGACGTACCTGGCTGGGCGAGTAGCGCAGGCGGCCGATCAGCATCGCCTGGCGCATCTCCTCGGCCAGGTTGGAGTGATCCGCCGAGGCCGAGCCGTCCACCGCCAGGCCTACCGGGCAGCCGGCGGCCTCGAGTTCCAGGGTGCGGCACATGCCAGAGCCCAGCACCATGTTGGATGAGGGGCAGTGGGCGATGCCGGTGCCGGCTTGGCCGAGGCGGGCGACCTCGTCGTCGTTGAAGTGGATGCCGTGGGCCAGCCAGGTGCGATCGCTGAGCCAGCCGGTGGCCTCGAGGTAGTCCAGCGGTCGCATCCCGAACAGCTTCTGACAGTACTGCGTCTCGTCCTCGGTTTCTGCCAGGTGGGTGTGCAGGCGCACGTCCTTGTGCTCGGCCAGGCGAGCGCTGTCGACCATCAGCTCATGGCTGACCGAGAAGGGCGAGCAGGGCGCCAGCGCCAGGGTCACCATGGCCCCCTCGCCGCGCTGATGGTAGGCGTCGATCAGACGGGTGCTCTCGTCGAGGATGGTCGCCTCATCCTGCACCACCGACTGGGGCGGCAGCCCGCCCTGATCGCGCCCCACGCTCATCGAACCGCGGGTCAGGGCGGCGCGCACACCGAGCCGACGCGCGGTCTCCACCTGGACGTCGATGGCGTGCTCGAGCGCGCCGGAGAACACGTAGTGATGGTCGGCCACGGTGGTACAGCCGCTCATCAGCAGCTCCACCATGGCCAGCTCACTGGCCAGCGCCAGTTGGGCCTCGTCGAGGTTGGCCCAGACGTCGTAAAGGGTGGTGAGCCAGGGAAACAGCTCCTTGTTGAGCGCCGGCGAGTAGGCCCGGGTCAGGGTCTGGTAGAAGTGGTGGTGGGTGTTGACCAGGCCCGGCAGCAGCACGTGGCGGGAGGCATCGAAGGTCTGCTCGACGCGGGTTCGGGGCGTCTGGCCGGCGGCCACGGCTTCGATGATCCGGCCGTCCTGAACGACGACACCACCGGCCGCGTCAGGGTCGCTGGCGGCCAGCGGATGCTTGATCCAAGTGACGGGGGGATGTGAGCTCATGCAGTTCTCCTGGGTTGGCTTCGCCGAGCGAAGGGTTACCCAAGCATCGTGCCCTGCTCCCGACGCCGTCCCTTGGTCAAGGAGGGCGAGGGCTCGTCGCGTAGCGGATACCTGGTTCAGGTGCCTTCAGAAACAGCCGCCGAGGGCGGTGAGCGTCATCAATTTCACGGTTCACGCTGCACCGATATCGAGCGGCCTGTGTACCATTGTGGTGCGCAATATATGACCGTTATTGTGTACAAAATGGCCATGACGTCAGGGCTTGTCAAGTGCCCCTCTGCTTCACGGCCTGGCGGCCTCGCGGGCGGCTCGGCGCCGGCTCAGTCGGTCCCCGAACAGGTAGGCACCCAGCGCCACCAGAATCAGTAGTGCGCCCAGCAGCATCGAAGGCGAAGGGGTTTCCTGATTGAGCAGCATGCCGAGGGTCAGCGCCAGCACCGGGGTGATCAGGGTCACCAGGGCGACGCTGGCGGCGTGCAGCCGAGACAGGATCAGGTAGTAGCAGAGGAAGCCGATCAGCGAGCCGAACAGCGCAAGGTAAAGCACCGCCCACAGCCCACGGGGGCTGAGGGGAATCATCAGCGGTTCACCGCTGGCGAGCCATAACACCAGAAAGCAGGGCATGGAGCCGGCCAGCGCCCCCACGGTCTGTTGCAAGGGGTCGAGCCCGGCGGCCACCCGCTGCACGGCGATGCCGCTGGCGCTGAACAGCGTCACCGCCGACAGCATCATGGCCAGTGCCAGCACCTGGGCGCCGCCGCCGAGCGTCAGGCTGTCGGCGAACACCACCGCCAGCCCCGCCACCCCCAGACCGCAGCCGATCCAGTGCCAACGCCTGAGCCGGGTGCTGCCGGGCAGGACCTGCAGGATGAAGCCGGAGATCAACGGCGCCATGCCGAACATCACCGACAGCAGGCCCGAGGGCAGAAACTGGGAGGCGTGGTAGCTCAGCGCCATGGCGCCGAACACCCCCGGCACCGCGGCGGCGTAGCTGGCAAGGGCGCGGCGATCGAGGCGGACGCCGCGTCTCAGTACCAGCAGGATCAGAGCGCCGGCGATCAGCGCCAGGCCCATGCGCAGCATCACGCTGCCGATGGGGGCGCCGGCCTCGGCGCTCCACTTGATGGCCAGCGGGGTGGAGGCCCACACCAGCACCACGATCAGATAGGCCAGTCCGGTTGGCATCGTGCGTCCTTTGAAGAGGTCATCGGGAAGACGCTCAGGATAGGCGTTTTCTCGCTGCGCCACAGGCTTTTGGCCGTCGGCTTGTGATGGTCGGGAACGGGGGCCGTGAGCGTGCAGCGAGTAAAAAGGCCTGCGAGTAAAAAGGCGCCACCCTCCCGAAGGAGAGCGGCGCCTCATCGTCATCCCGAGCGCGATAGCTGCCTCGCGGGATAGCTCGCCGCGAGCAGGCGCTACGTCCGCCGCTCAGTCGGCGTAGTTGGTCTCGGAGTACAGCACCCGGGTGCGCAGGGTGTGGTTCACCTCGCGCAGGGCTTCGAGCGCCTGGCCGCCGTAGGCCTTGTCGACGTCGATGACCACGTAGCCGACCTTTTCATTGGTCTGCAGGTACTGGCCGGAGATGTTGATGTCGTTTTCCGACAGCACCCGGTTGATCTCGGACATCACGCCGGGCACGTTCTCGTGGATGTGCAGCAGGCGGTGCTTGTCCGGGTGGGCCGGCAGCGCCACCTCGGGGAAGTTGACCGAGGTGATGCTGGTGCCGTTGTCGGAGAAGGTCACCAGCTTCTCGGACACCTCGACGCCGATGTTCTCCTGGGCCTCCAGGGTGGAACCACCGATGTGCGGGGTGAGGATGACATTCTCGAGGCCACGCAGCGGGCTTTCGAACTCGTCGGCGTTGCCCTTGGGCTCCACCGGGAAGACGTCGATGGCGGCGCCGTTGAGTCGGCCTTCCTTGATCGCCTCGGCCAGGGCCTCGATCACTACCACGCTGCCGCGGGCGGCGTTGATCAGGATGGCGCCGGGCTTCATCAGGCTGATCTGCTCCTCGCCGATCATCCAGCGGGTGGACGGCAGGTCGGGCACGTGCAGGCTGACCACGTCGGAGCGGGCGAGCAGCTCCTCGAGGCTGGCGACCTGGCGCGAGTTGCCCATGGCCAGCTTGGTGATGACGTCGTAGTAGATGACGTCGAAGCCGAGCGCCTCGGCCAGCACCGACAATTGCGAGCCGATGCTGCCGTAGCCGACGATGCCGAGGGTCTTGCCGCGGGCCTCGTGGCTGTTCTTGGCGCTCTTCAGCCAGCCGCCCTGGTGGGCACGGGCGTTCTTCTCGGGAATCCCGCGCAGCAGCATGATGGCCTCGGCCAGCACCAGCTCCGCCACCGAACGGGTGTTGGAGTAGGGGGCGTTGAACACCGGAATGCCGCGCACCAGCGCCGCCGTGAGATCGACCTGATTGGTACCGATGCAGAAGCAACCGACCGCCACCAGCTTCTCGGCCGCCGCGAACACCCGCTCGGTGAGCTGGGTGCGGGAGCGAATGCCGATGAAGTGAACATCACGGATCTTCTCGATCAGCGACTCTTCGTCGAGCGAGGTCGGCATATGCTCGATATTGGTGTATCCGGCGTTGAGAAAATTGTCCACTGCACTCTGGTGGACGCCCTCGAGCAGCAGGATCTTGATCTTGCTCTTGTCCAGGGACGTTTTGGCCATGGTCGAATCAACCTCTTGGAGTTGGCGGCAGCCAGCGGCTGTGTGGTGGGGCAGGCGAAAAATCAGGGTCCATAGAGTACCACAGGGCGGCATTTTCACGTTGAAAATCCTTGCACCGCAGCATGAGCCATCTGCATGTGCCGCCGTCCTTCCGAGGGGCGTTTCGCGGGCCGCGGATAAGGGCCAGGGCAGACGACCCCGGGGGGAGAGCGTGTATACTGTCGCCCTTTGGGGAAAGGCCGGACGTCGTCAGCGAGCCTGCGTTTCCCGGGTGGCCCATCGTCGGCCGTGAACTCGCAATCTCGGGTCAGCCTTTGACCCGCCGCCTGGAGGGGCGCATGGCAACGCAGGACCGCCAGCCAACACAGAAAGATGACGAGTCGCTCGACTTCGCCTCGGCCATGACCCAGCTGGAGACGCTGGTCGAGCGCCTGGAGTCCGGCGAGCTGACGCTGGAGGAGTCGCTCAAGGCCTTCGAGCAGGGCGTGGCCTTGACGCGAGATGCCCAGAAGCGGCTCGACGAGGCCGAACTCAAGGTGCGCAGCCTGACGGAGAACGCCGACGGTGGCATGCAGCTGTCGCCTTTTGATATCGGGGAGGAACCGGGTGAACGCTGACACCATGCTGGCCCGCTTGGCCGCAGACCGGGCGCGGGTAGACCGCTGCCTCGAGGGACTGTTCGAACAGCGCCACGTCGTCGAACCCCGGCTCGAGGCGGCGATGCGCCACGGCCTGCTGGTCGGGGGAAAGCGCCTGCGCCCCATCCTGGTCTACGCCGCAGGGCGTGCGCTGGGGGCCGACGACGACGAGCTGGATATCCCTGCCGCCGCGATCGAGCTGATCCACGCCTACTCGCTGGTCCACGATGACCTGCCGGCGATGGACGACGACGACCTGCGACGTGGCCAGCCCACGGTACACAAGGCCTTCGACGAGGCCTCGGCGATTCTCGCCGGTGACGCCCTGCAGACGCTGGCGTTCGAGCTGCTGGCGAGCTCTCCCTCGCCCCGCCTGGGGGCCCTGGTGGCGACCCTGGCCAAGGCGTCTGGTCGCGACGGCATGGCCGCCGGCCAGGCGCTGGATCTGGCGGTGGTGGGCGAACGTCCCGACCTGGCGATGCTGGAAACCATGCACCGCCACAAGACCGGTGCACTGATTCGCGCCGCGGTTCGCCTCGGTGGACTGGTGGCGGTGGCCGAGGACGATTCGCGTCTGGGGGCGTTGGACACCTATGCTGCGGCCATGGGCCTGGCGTTTCAGGTGCATGACGACGTGCTGGACGTCACCGGCGACACCGATACCCTCGGCAAGACCTCGGGGGCCGACGCGGCCCGCGACAAGCCGACCTATCCCGCCCTGCTCGGGCTTGACGGCGCCCGAGCCAAGGCCGGTGCGCTGATCGACGAGGCACTCGACGCCATCGCCCCGCTGGGCGAGGCGGCGGCGCCTCTGGCCGGGCTTGCCCGCTACATGATCGAGCGCGATCACTGACGACCACAGGGCTAACATGAAGCTGTTCGACACGATTCCCACCGAGCGGCCGGCGACACCGCTGCTCGATACTCTGGATACCCCGGCTGCGCTGCGTGCCATGAGCGCAGAGCAGCTCAAGCGCGTGGCCGACGAGCTGCGCGCCTACCTGCTGTATAGCGTCGGTGTTTCCGGCGGCCACTTCGGCGCCGGCCTTGGTGTGGTCGAGCTGACCGTGGCGCTGCACCACGCCTTCCGCACGCCCCACGATCGCCTGGTGTGGGACGTGGGCCACCAGGCCTATCCCCACAAGATTCTGACCGGCCGCCGCGAGGCCATGACCAGCATTCGCCGCTACGGTGGTCTGGCGGCCTTTCCCCGGCGTGCCGAGTCGGAGTACGACACCTTTGGCGTCGGCCATTCCAGCACCTCCATCTCGGCGGCCCTGGGCATGGCCCTGGCGGCGCGCACGCAGAAGCAGGAGCGGCGCGTCTGTGCCGTCATCGGAGACGGCGCCCTGACTGCGGGCATGGCCTTCGAGGCCCTGGCCCACGCCGGCCACGTCAACGCCAACCTGCTGGTCGTGCTCAATGACAACGAGATGTCGATCTCCGAGAACGTCGGGGGCGTGGCCAGCTACCTGGCACGGATTCTGGTCAGTAAGCCCTATCTGAGCATGCGTGAGAACGGCAAGCGGGTGCTGTCCCACCTGCCGGGTGCGCTGGAGCTGGCGCGGCGTACCGAGGAGCACGTCAAGGGCATGGTCAGTCCGGCCACCCTGTTCGAGGAGATGGGCTTCAACTATGTCGGTCCCATCGACGGCCACGATATCGACGCCCTGACCGATGCCCTCACCAGCATGCGTGAGCTGGACGGACCTCAGTTTCTGCACGTGAAGACGTGCAAGGGCCGGGGCTTCCTGCCGGCGGAGTCCGATCCCATCGGCTACCACGCCATCACCAAGCTGGAGACGCCGGAGGCCGCCAAGGCCAAGCCCCCGGCGACCGCGTCGAATGCGCCGCCGAAGAAGAAGTACTGCAGCGTGTTCGGCGACTGGATCTGTGACATGGCCGCCGCCGACGAACGTCTGATCGGTATCACCCCGGCCATGCGTGAGGGGTCGGATTTAATCCGTTTCTCCAAGGAGTACCCCGAGCGCTACTACGACGTGGCCATCGCCGAGCAGCACTCGGTGACCCTGGCCGCCGGCATGGCCTGCGAGGCGATGAAACCGGTGGTGGCGATCTACTCGACCTTCCTGCAACGCGGCTATGACCAGTTGATCCACGACGTGGCGGTGCAGGAGCTGGACGTGACCTTCGCCATCGATCGTGCCGGCCTGGTCGGTGAGGATGGCCCGACCCACCATGGCGCCCTGGATTTGACCTACCTGCGCTGCGTACCGGGCATGGTGGTGCTGGCGCCGGCGGACGAGGCCGAGTGTCGCGCCATGCTCAGCGCCGCCTACCATCATCCGGGGCCAGCGGCGGTGCGCTATCCCCGCGGTACCGGTCCCGGTGTGCCCATTCCCGCCGACCTCGAGCCGCTGCCCATCGGCGTGGCCGAGCCGCGGCGTCAGGGCAAGGGCGTGGCGCTGCTGGCCTTCGGTAGCCTCAATGACCCCGCCGGGGTGGTGGCCGAGCGGCTAGACGCCACTCACATCAATATGCGCAGCGTCAAACCGCTGGATCGTGACGCCGTGCTAGAGGCCGCCCGCAACCACGACCTGCTGGTCACCCTGGAAGAAAACGTGGTGGCCGGAGGCGCCGGCAGTGGCGTCAACGAACTGCTGCTGGCCGAGGGTGTCGCCGTGCCGGTGCTCAACCTGGGCCTGCCCGATGTCTTTGCCGAACACGGCAAGCCAGCGGAGCTGCTGCGTGACTGTGGCCTCGATGCCGAGGGTATCGAGGCGGCGATTCGTCGCCGTCTGGACAAGCACCGAAAGCGCTGAGCGAGGGTGCCTGCGTCGCGCACGGCGCAAGTATGTCCGTCATGCCATCGGCCCCCGCTCCAGGGGGCCGATGGCGTATGGGAGCAGGCTCAGCGATGGCTGGCGCTTTCGACCAGGCGTTCGATGACGGACCTGGCAGTGTCAGATGGCGGCGTGTCCACTCCCAGCAAGCCCTGCCAGGGGAATACCGAAGCATTGGAGGCCAGACTGACGCTGATGCTGGCGGAAGCGATGGCGCCGACGATGGCAAGGCGAGTGATCGATAGTCGCATGGGAGTGTGAACCGAGCGGCTTGAAATGGCGTGCAGTGTCGCGCTTGCAGATGACCATTCGATGAAACAGCGAAGGCTGGACCTTCGCCGCCGGCTCGACGGCGATGGTATGCTGCCTGCTCATACCCCTTTGGCGGGACCTGGCATCGCCGCGACGGTTGGCCAGGGCCGAAACAGAAAAAGACGTGGCGCCGCCGCTTGGCGACGTAGCGCACAAGAGAGGATTTTATGCTGACCATCATCGTGATTGGCGCGGTAGTGGGCTTCCTGGCCGGTGGGCCGCTGGGCATGCTGATCGGCGGCGGTATCGGCTGGTGGCTGGGCGGGCGCCTGCGTGGCGGTCTGATGCTCAGCAAGGGCCTGGCCGAGATGCAGCGTCAGTTCATGGACTCCACCTTCGCGGTGATGGGGGCGGTGTGCCAGGCCGATGGTCAGGTCAGCGGCGAGGAGCGCCAGGTGCTGGAGCAATTGCTGGTGCGTCTGCGTCTGCCGGAAAGCACCCGTGCCAGCGCCCGCGCCGCCTTCGAGCGCGGGCGCGCCAGTGACTTCGATCTCGACGGTGAGATCGCACGGGTGGCCCGGCTGACGCGCGGGCGCAGCGCGCTGCGCCAGATCTTCCTGCAGGTGCAGCTTTCCGCCATCGCCGCCGATGGGGTGCTGCACCCGGCCGAGCACAGCATGCTGATGCGGGTGGCTCGCGGGCTTGGCTGCAGCGAGGCCGAGATCGCCCAGATCGAAGCCATGCTGCGGGGCGGCGCCTCCCACGGTGCCGGCGCGACCCAGGAGAGCCAGAGCCCGCTGGAAGATGCCTACAAGGTGCTCGGTGTCAGCGACGAGGCCAGTGACGCCGAGGTCAAGCGCGCCTACCGCAAGCTGATGAGCGAGAACCACCCGGACAAGCTGGCCAGTCGTGGCCTGCCCGACAGCATGCGCGAGGTCGCCGAGGCCCGCACCGTCGAGATCGGCAACGCCTACCAGCGCATTCGCCAGGCCCGCGGTCAGGCCTGACGGCCCCAGGGCCAAGTGGCACTGGCCTGGCTCGCGGGGGCTATTGCTGTACGGGGGTGTGCTCTTGCAGAGCCTCGGCCAGTCGCAGCGCGATGTTCCGGGCATCGTCATTGTCACGCCGCCAGGCGATGGCGATGCGGGTGGTCAGTTCCGCCCAGCGGGCCGACAGGGGCCGGGCGATGACGCCGTCTCGGCGCGTGGCCAGAAAACTCTGTGGCACCAGCGCGATGCCTTCGCCGGCGGCCACACGGGCCAGTAGCCGGTGGTGGTCCTGTGGCTCTTCCCGTCGTGGCGGTCGATAGCCAGCGCGTTGAAACAGACGTTCGCAGTGATCGAAGTACTCGGGGTTGTCGCGCCGGGGAAACCAGAACAGCGGAGTGTCGCCCAACTCGCATAGCTCGACTGGCGACGCCTGGGCACTGGCCTGGTAGCTGCCCTTACCGTCCAGCCCTGCCTCGGGCAGGATCACCCACAGCGGGTCACGTCCCACCTCCACACTTTCCACCTGCGCCGGCAGCTGGCTCGGCATGCCGATCAGGGCCAGTTGCAAGGTGATTGCAGCGTCGTAGTCCTGTTTGGCCAGTCTTGTCAGCAGTTCCCGCGAAGAGCGTCGTTCGATCTCGACGCTGCGTCCCAGCTGAGCCTCCAGCCAGCTGCGCGAGGGAAGCACGCTATCATCCAGTGCCGGGGTCATGCCGATAACCATGGGAGCCGTGGTCTGCCGACTCATCCGGGCTTCCTGGCAGGCGGCCTCAATTTCGTCGAAGCAGGGCCGCAGGCGTCGGGCCAGTTGTTCGCCTGCCGGCGTCAGGGCCACGCGGCGAGTGGTACGGGTGAACAGCGAGACGCCAAGTTCCTGCTCCAGCGCCTGGATGCGGCGGGTCAGCGGTGGCTGCGAGATGTGCAGCCTCGCCGCCGCCTCGCGAAAGTGCCCGGTATCGGCGACGGCCAGAAAGCTCACTAGAAGATGGTGGTTCCTGAATTCAGGGTTCACGGCGGCGCTCCTGGCGGACAAGATTGATACTTTCAGAGTATCAAAATATCGGCAATTCTCCTGATCGGCACCCGAGATGAAGATGGTGGTGCTGTATCCGCCATCCGCGATCAGGAGCTCCACATGTCCTCGAATGACACTTGCCAGACCCCCGCAACCGCCATCGATACGGCGTCCGTCCCCGTTACCACATCCGCCGTGACCAGTTTGCGACGGCTTGGCAGCGGACTGCGCGTCTTCCCGCTCGGGCTTGGCTGCATGGGCATGTCCGAGTTCTACGGGCAGAGCGATGACAAGGCCTCGCAGCGGCTGATCCAAGAGGCGCTGGAGCGCGGGATCAGCCTGTTCGACAGCGCCGACACCTATGGCCAGGGCCATAACGAGAGCTTGCTGGGCAGAGCGTTGCTGGGGCGTCGCGAGAACGCCGTCATCGCCACCAAGTTCGGAATCGTGCGCGAGCCAGGTGCCTACGCCAGGACCATCAACACCCGCCCGGACTACGTGAAGCTGGCCTGCGAGGCCTCGCTGAAGCGCCTTGGCGTCGAGACCATCGATCTTTACTACGCCCATCGTCTCGACCCCCAGGTGCCCATCGAGGACACCGTGGGTGCCATGGCCGAACTGGTGGCGGAAGGCAAGGTGCGGGCGCTGGGTCTGTGCGAGGTGTCGGCGTCGACCCTGGAGCGCGCCTGCGCCGTTCATGCCATCGCGGCGGTGCAGAGCGAATACTCGTTGTGGAGCCGAGGCGTCGAGACCGAGGTACTGCCAGCCTGTCGTCGCCTGGGGGTGTCGCTGGTGCCTTATTCGCCTCTGGGGCGTGGCTTTTTAAGCGGACAGATCCGTACCACCGACGCCATGAGTGAGGACGACTTTCGTCGTCAGGCTCCGCGCTTCACGGAGCATAACCTGGCGCTCAACCGTCGCTTGCTGGAAAAGCTCGAGGCCTTCGCCCAGGGACGCCAGGTCACGACGGCTCAGGTCGCGCTGGCCTGGCTGCTGGCCCAGGGCGACGACATCGTGCCGATACCGGGTACCCGTCGCCTGGCGCGACTGGAGGAAAATCTTGGCGCACTGGCGCTGTCGTTGAGCCCGACGGAGAGGCAGCGTCTCGAGAACTGGTTTGCGCCTGACGTCGTTGCCGGCGAGCGCTACACGGCAGAGGGCATGAAGGGGGTGGAGGTGGAGACCCGGCGTCCTGACTGAGGCGAGGGCCGTCGGGACGTTGCCTGGTGTATCTCCAGAGAGGGTGTCGGCTGTCGGTGTTGGGGAGGCGGGTCGCGGGGTGATGGAGGTATCTGTCGGCGCCGTCACCCGATGTCCGAGGGGAATTTTCAGGGTGGTCAGCTAGCTGCAGGCCGGCGCTGGCTTGTACTTCTGGAACGGCGGTTGCGGGGATGTGACAGCGCGGTTGCCGTTTGTGCCGCAAGCGCCTAGGATGCCCCGCTGCCCGCACGACGCCGTCCGGCGTCATCCCCTCGGGCCAAGACCGACAAGAACCCAGGAGACTCCCGATGTCCTTCGGACTCTTATCCCTGTTGCCGCCGCTGCTGGCCATCCTGCTGGCATTGGCGACGCGCAACGTCATTCCCGCGCTGTTCTGCGGCGTCTGGCTCGGGGCGACCATGCTCGCCGGCTACAATCCTGCCGCCGGCCTCTACAACAGTTTTTCTGACTTTATCGTGCCGAGCATCGGCGACGAGTGGAATGCCACCGTGCTGATCTACTGTGGCCTGTTCGGGGTGCTGATCAGCGTGCTGCAGCGTACCGGTGGCGCCCACGCCATCGCCCGCGCCATCTCGCGCAAGGTCGCCAGCGCCCGTGGCGCCCAGGGCAGCACGCTTGGCCTTGGCATGCTGATCTTCTTCGAGGACTATTTCAACGCCCTCACCGTGGGCAGCGTGATGCGTCCGATCACCGATCGCATGAAGGTCTCCCGCGAGAAGCTCGCCTACATCGTCGATTCCACCTCGGCCCCCATGTGCCTGCTGGGCCCGGTGTCCACCTGGGTGGTCTTCGTCATGGGGCTGATCGGCACCCAGCTGGGCGAGATGGAGGTGAGCGGCTCGGAGTACCTGATCTACCTGTCCTCGATTCCGCTGAACTTCTACGCCTGGCTGGCGCTGGGGATGATCTTCTATATCGTCGTCACCCAGTGGGACTTCGGTCCCATGGCGCGGGCAGAACGTCGCGCCCGGGAGACCGGCAAGCTGATGGAAGACACCGCCAAGCCGCCTTCCGAGACCGACGCCATGGAGCTCAAGGCGCCGGGAGATACCGCTCGCAAGCGCAACATGCTGGTGCCGATCGGGGTGTTGCTGGCGATGATTCCGCCGCTGTTTCTGTGGACCGGCAACTTCCCGGAAAATGACCTGGTGACTGCGGTGGGCAACGCCGACGGCGGTCAGTCGATCCTGATCGCCACCCTGGTGGCGGTGATGACGGGGCTGGCCATGGGCATGAGTCAGCGGCTGTTCGACTTCCGCGAGGCCATGGATATCGTGGTCGAGGGCATCAAGAGCATGACCCTGGTCTACATCATCCTGGCGCTGGCCTGGTCCATCGGCAGCGTCACCTCCGAGCTTGGCACCGCCGACTACCTGGTCAGCCTGACCGAGGCCAGCATTCCGCCCAGCCTGGTACCGGTGCTGCTGTTCCTGATCGGCGCCGTGGTGGCCTTCACCACCGGCACCTCCTACGGCACCTTCGCCATCATGATTCCGATCGCCATGCCAGTGGCGGCGGCCATGGACCTGCCCATGGCGCTGGCCATCGCCTCGGTGCTGAGCGGCGGCATCTTCGGCGATCATTGCTCGCCGATTTCCGATACCACCATTCTGTCCTCGGCGGGGTCCAGCTGTGACCATATCGACCATGTGCGCACCCAGCTGCCCTACGCGGTGACAGCCGGTGTCGCAGGACTGGTGGCCTTCTTCGTGGCCGGTGTCACCGGTACCACCTGGATCGGAGCGATCAGCGGTGTCGCAGTGATATTGACCATCGCGCTGGTGATGAAGGCGCTGTGGCAGCCACGGCAGGTCGATTCCGCGCCTCAGACACGCTGACGCAGGCTCGACGGCCGGGTCGCCGGGTCGCCGAGTGCCTGGTCCCGCACCTGGCCCCGTGTCCGGTAGACCCTCCCCCAGGCCGAGCATAAAAAGACCCGGCACTAAGAGGCCGAGCACAAAAAGACCCGGCACATAAAAAGGCCCCGCCGACATCACGTCGGCGGGGCCTTTGCGTTGGTACCCGGGGTCCTTACCCGCGGGCACCCATCGGATCGGTGCGCTTAGCCGGTGGTGGCCTGACGGGCCAGGTCCAGGTCGTGCTCGCTCATGGCGAAGTCGGTGCGCTTGGCCTGAACCCGCAGCAGCTCCAGCCGGGCATTGGCCATGGCGTTGCTGCCGTTGTCGGCGATATGGGCGTTGCCGACCTGATGGGCGGCCTCCAGCGCGCTGGCGCTGACCTGAGCCAACGGCTCGGCGTTGAGCGCTTGGGCGCGGTCAGTGGCACGGTCGGCCTGGGCGGTCAGCGGCAGGGCAGCGGCGAGCAGGGCAGTAGCGGCGATCTTGGTAGTGGCTTTCATGGTGTCTCTCCTGTAGGCCTGATGGGCTTCTGGGTGAGCCCTTGGCCATCGCGTATGTCGGTTTCTGCGGTCGTCTTGCAGTCTTTGTCGAAGGGCCTTTGTTGCTGGCCTTCGCGATCGTCTGTTGGAGATGACGCCGGGCGTCATTTGGACGTTGCCGGTCATCATCAAGTCAAACGGTCGTTTTAATCTGGTCGGCAAAAATTAGCCGGTGGTGGCCTGACGGGCCAGGTCCAGGTCATGCTCGCTCATGGCGAAGTCGGTACGCTTGGCCTGTTCGCGCAGCAGCTCCAGGCGGGCGTTGGCCATCGCATTGCTGCCGTTGTCGGCGATATGGGCGTTGCCGACCTGATGGGCGGCGTCGAGGGCGGCGACGCTGAGGCTGGACAGCGGCTCGGCGTTGAGCGCCTGGGCACGGTCACTGGCGCGGTCGGCCTGGGCGGTCAGCGGCAGGGCAGCGGCGAGCAGGGCAGTAGCGGCGATCTTGGTAGTGGCTTTCATGGTGTCTCTCCTATTGGGCCTCGTGGCCCTTGTCTCTCTTGAATTCGACCGATTCAAAATAAAACGGTCGTTTTAATTTTGGTGGCATTTTTTGGCCCCTCAGGGCCTGCCTTTTCTGCAGCTTGTCATCCTTGTCTGCCTGGACCTTGCTGACTCTGTCCTGCGTTCGAAGGATGTATCCAACGGGTACTGCATGAAAACTTGCGGCAATAATATTAACAGGCTAACGGAATGTCAAATACCGATGCGACCTTGGTCTAAGTCGCCTTTACACAGCGCAGCCTAGATGGTCACCGCGACACGCCGTCCGTCCAGCTGCAGAAAGCGAGTGGCCTGGGCCTGGTCGCGATGCAGTTGCAGCCTGGCGTTTGCCAGCGTCTTGCCATCATGGGTCGAGGCGGCGGTGTTGCCGATACGCTGACCACCGATAGCCAGAGGCTCGACATCGGCGACTTGCTGCCCCAGCACGTCATCGACCAACGGGGCCTGGTCGGTCAAGGGCGATTCGTTCAGGGCCAGGGCGTACTTGGGTGGTGCAGCCTGGGCCAGAGCGGGCAGAGAGGCGACGATCAGGGCAGCGAGGATCAAGGTGGGTTTCATGTCGAAGCTCCTTCCGGTTTCAGCGGGTGGCGTCACCCGCTGTCGATGTGTGTATTTTGTTAGCGTTCTATCGAAAGTGCCAGGTAATCGCTTTTATGGCTTCGATAATGCGGCTCTATTAAAACGGTCGTATGCCTGTAGCGGTGCAAAAACAAAGGCATTTTTTTCTTGCTGTTACTTGGTGGCGGCGCGACCGAGGTCGAGATTGAGCATGAAGTCGGTCATTTCCACATGGCGAGACTGCAGCCGCAGGCGAGCCTTGCGCAGGGCTTCGGTGCTGTCGCTGGCGATGTGGGCATTGATCACTTCATGGCCCTGCTGGGGCATGGCGTCGCGCATGGACAGGGGTTGGCTGTTCAGCGCGCGGGCCAGGTCGGTGGCACGGGCGTCGGCCTGGGCCGTCAGCGGAAGTGTGGTCACGGCGGCAATGGCGGCAATCGAAAGCAGCTTGAGTTTCATGTCGGCACCTCGAAGGTCAAGATCAATGGAGCGTAATGTTGCGTTTGATCTTGAGTCGAGGGTGGGCCGGATTCCTTACGCGGCCTATGACTTTTTTTCGATATCCACGTCGTCAGCCTGGGTAAAGTCACCCAGCGCCATCATGTGGCCGAGCTTGCCTGCCTTGGTGGACAGGTAGTGCTCGTTGTGGGGATTGAGCCCGGTGGTCAGGGCCACGCGTTCCACCACCTGAACGCCGGCCTGGGTCAGGGCGTCGACCTTGCGCGGGTTGTTGGTCATCAGCTTGAGCCCCTCGACACCCAGGTGTTCGAGCATCGGCACGCACAGGTCATAGCGGCGCAGGTCGGCGGCGAAGCCCAGGCGTTCGTTGGCCTCGACGGTGTCGGCCCCCTGGTCCTGCAGGTGGTAGGCGCGAATCTTGTTGAGCAGGCCGATGCCGCGGCCTTCCTGACGCAGGTAGAGGATGACACCGCGGCCTTCGCTGGCGATACGCTTGAGCGCTTCCTGAAGCTGATAGCCGCAGTCGCAGCGCATCGAGAACAGGGCGTCGCCGGTCAGGCATTCAGAGTGCACCCGTCCCAGCACAGGAGCGCCATCGTCGATCTCCCCCAGGGTCAGGGCGATATGATCCTTGCCCGTGGCCTCGTCTTCGAAGCCGTGCATGGTGAAGGTCGCCCAGGGGGTGGGCAGGCGAGAGGCGGCGATAAAGCGAATCGTCACGGGGTACCTCGGAGTCGAAACAACGGCAGCGCCGTCAAGGGGGCGCCCAGTTTATCAGGAAGTCGTGCAAGGCTCACGACACCTTGCCGACGACACAGGGTCGCAGGAGGCCACGCGTTCGGGAGTCATTGCGGTACAATGAGTCGCACATTTTCCCTGGATGACGCCTGCATGGAACTGAAGAACGATCGATTTCTGCGCGCTCTCGCGCGTCAACCGGTGGATCGCACTCCGGTCTGGATGATGCGCCAGGCCGGTCGCTACCTGCCGGAGTACAAGGAAGTGCGCGCCCAGGCGGGAAGCTTCATGGACCTGTGTCGTGATACCGCCCGCGCCTGTGAGGTCACCCTGCAGCCGCTGGAACGCTATCCGCTGGACGCCGCCATCCTGTTCTCCGATATTCTGACCATCCCCGATGCCATGGGGCTGGGCTTGTACTTCGAGACCGGCGAGGGTCCCAAGTTCCGCAAGCCAGTGCGCAGCGCAGAAGACGTGGCCGCGCTGACGGCGCCGGACGCCGAACGCGACCTCGACTACGTGATGCGCGCGGTCTCGACCATCCGTCGCGAGCTCAACGGTCGGGTGCCGCTGATCGGTTTCTCCGGCAGCCCCTGGACCCTGGCGACCTATATGGTCGAAGGCGCCTCCAGCAAGGACTTTCGCCACGTCAAGGGCATGCTCTACTCAAGCCCCGACGTGATGCATCAGCTGCTCGATACCCTGGCCACCGCGGTGACCGACTACCTCAATGCGCAGATCCGAGCTGGCGCACAGGCGGTACAGATCTTCGATACCTGGGGAGGGACGCTGTCCACGCCGGCCTATCGCGAGTTCTCGCTGCGCTACATGGAACAGATCGTGGCGGGGCTGATTCGCGAACAGGATGGGCGCCGGGTACCGGTGATCCTGTTCACCAAGAACGGCGGCCAGTGGCTCGAGGATCTGGCCGACACCGGCGCCGACGCCCTGGGGCTGGACTGGACCACTGAACTGTCCAGCGCGCGCAGCCGGGTGGGCCGCAAGGTGGCACTGCAGGGCAACATGGACCCCAATGTGCTGTTCGCCAACCCTTCGGCGATTCGTGCCGAGGTCGGCCGTATCCTCGACAGCTACGGTCACGGCCCGGGCCACATCTTCAATCTCGGCCACGGCATCAGCCAGTTCACCGACCCCGACAACGTCACCGCCTTCATGGAGGCGCTGCACGAGTTGAGCCCGGCCTATCATGCCCAGATCGCCTCAGGCTGAAGTCTCGGGCAGGCGGTCTGTATTCGGGCGGTGGTGGTGGGGGCTGGCCGCCGCCGCCGCCGCCCTGGTCATCGCCTGGGGCAGTCTGATGCCTGCCAGCGAATTGCCGGAAGACCTGCCCTGGGACAAGGCCAACCATCTGATCGCCTACGCCGGCCTGGCAACACTGCTGGCGTTGGCGAGCGGGCGCAGCGGGCTGTCCATGGCACTGGCGGTGGCCTACGGCGTCGCCATCGAGTTCGCCCAGATCCCGGTACCCGGGCGTCTTGGCGGCGATGTCTGGGACATCGTCGCCAATACCCTGGGTGCGGGGCTCGGTGTCGGGGCGGTCTGGCTGTGGCATCGAGGGCGCCAGCGCGCTCGCCGCTGATTCCCTTCCCGGATGACTCGACGGCGATGCCTGGGACGTCGTCGCCAACTTCCCATTGGTGCAGGGCTTGGTGTCGGGTCGGTCTGGCTGTGGTGCCAATGGCGCCAGCGCGCTCGCCGCTGATTCCCTTCCGCGAACTCGCCGCTGACTGCCTTCCCAAGTGACTCGGCGGCGATGCCTGGGACGTCGTCGCCAACTTCCCATGGGTGCGGGGCTCGGTGTCGGGGCGGTCTGGCTGTGGCATCGAGGGCGCCAGCGCGCTCGCCGCTGATTGCCTTCCCGGTCAAGGCGTCGACCGCGTCAGAGACTTGGCTCCTGGCGACTCGGCTTCTGGACCCTTTGTGATTCGGGCTCGCCGGTAGACGAACGGTTCAGGTCGAGGCCGGGCTCGCGATGTCCGCGTTTGCTCAGCGGTTCGGCCTTGCGCGTCACCCGAGCATCGCCGACCACCGCGTCGTCGTCCTCCAGCGGCCGGGCCTGGGAGGTCCAGGCCTTGTCGTCATCATGCACCGCCGGACGACGATCGTAGGAGCGGGTGACCACCGCGCCGGGGGCGAAGCCGGGCCGTTGACTGCCCAGGTGATGGGGCAGCAACCACAGCTCGGCCAGCAGGCGTAGTGCGACCATGGTCAGCAGGGTGAGGCCGGCGCCCAGCGCCAGGGGAGGCCAGCTCTCACTCCAGGTGGTCATGGCGACCCAGGGGGTGCGGGGGATCAGCCACCACAGACCGGCGGCGAGAACGCCGAGCTGTGCAATGAAATGACAGCTCAGCAGGGTGCGCCGGGCCAGTGGGGCGCGGGGAAAGAAGAACTGGCGCATGGTTGAGGTCCTCCAGCAGGGGAACTCGCAGGGCGCCAGGATGGGCGGCCCGCGAGTATCAGCGGTGCGGCGCAGGCAAAGGCGATAACCGGACAGGGCCGCAGGCCGCCGGGGCGTGTAACAGATGCCTGCATGCTACCCCAAAGGAGGCAGGGCTCGTCAGTGTCCGTGGAGGGCGACGCCGGTGTCGCCAATAACCACCAGTTGACGCTGCCGGGGTCCGTTGCCATGGTGACTTTGTACCGGTCATTGTGCCGGGAAGTCTGAACACAGGGAGGCGAGGACCGACCATGACGACGACTTATATCGTGGTAGCCGATGCGTCGCGTGCGCGAATCTTCACTCGGACAGGACGCAAGCTGAATGAAGTCGAGAGCCTGGTGCACGCCGAAGGGCGGCTCCACGAAGGCGATCTGGTGACCGACAAGGGCGGTGACGTACATGAATCCAGTGCTACCGCCTCGCGTCAGGCTGGCGGCGAGGAGGTGGCGACCCAGCACCATGAAGTCATCTTTGCCCGAGAGGTAGCCGATCGACTGTATCGTGCCCGTGTCGACAACAGCATGGAAAAGCTGATCATGGTGGCGCCGCCGCGCTTTCTTGGCCACCTGCGCGACAAGCTCGATGCTCCCACCGCCAAACTGGTCATCCACTCCCTCTCCAAGGATCTGACCAAGGCCGACTGCGACAAGATCACCGACGCCGTCGACGATCTGCGCTGATCTGTGCCGCCCGCCGTCCGCGGCGGGCTCTCTCCTGCATAGCGCTAGTCGTTGCCGTTCAGGGCACCTGCGGCAGATCGATCTCGTCGCTGCGCTGGATCCCCTCCGTCATCTGCCGGCACTGGCGTAGAAATTCGCGCATGCCTGCGGTGAGGTACTTGTGACGGTGCCAGATAAAGGTGAACTGTCGACTCAGGTCCAGTTCCGGCGTGGGCAGTGGGGTCAGGCTGCCACGCCGAAAGGCGTCGCGCAGCGCCAGGCGTGAGACACAGCCGATTCCCAGCCCCGACTCCACCGCACGCTTGATGCCCTCGGTATGCTCCAGTTCGAGCAGGATATTGAAGCGACCACGCCGATGGCGGGCTGCCTGTTCGAGGGTCAGGCGCGTGCCTGAGCCCTCCTCTCGCATGATCCAGTCTTCACGCAGCAGGCGGTCGAGCTCCACCGGCCCGCGGTTGGCCAGCGGGTGACGGGGCGAACAGAACACCACCAGGTCGTCTTCGACCCAGGGCTGGGTGATGACCTCGTCCTCCTCGCACTGCCCCTCGATCAGCCCCAGGTCGAGCTGGTGATGGCGAACCGCATCGATGATCGAGCGAGTGTTGCGGACCTGCAGCCTTACCCGGCTGCCGGGGTGGCGCTGCATGAAGTCGCTGATCAACAGCGTCGCCAGATAGTTGCCGATGGTCAGGGTGGCGCCGACATCCAGATTGCCGATGCCCTGCTGGCCTCTGAGCAGTTCTTCCACTTCTTCGGCCCGATCGAGCAGGGCGACCGCCTTGGGCAGCAGCTGGAAGCCCAGTGCATTGAGCTTGAGGCGCTTGCCGATGCGATCGAGCAGCTGGCAGTCGAACTGGCGCTCGAGTTCGGACAGCGCGGTACTGGCCGCCGACTGCGACAGGGCCAGGGCGCGCGCCGCCTTGGACACGCTCTCGTGCTGGGCGACCGCAACAAAGACTTCCAGCTGTCGAAGGGTGTAGCGCATGGCACGGGCTCTCCGGCGCGATAGGGGTAAAGACGTCGGCGATGGATATCTATATCAATGAATTGGATAAGCGTTATCCATACAATCCATTTAACAGATAATATGGCCGGTCTTAGAATTATCCGCAAGACTTGATATCGGGCTTTATTCACTTCAGGAATAAGCCCACGCATTTTAAGGAGTTGGCATGAGCAAGTTTGCCCTGGAAGAAGTGCTGAGCGTTCATCACTGGAACGACTCCCTGTTCACCTTCCGCACGACCCGTGAGCGTAGCCTGCGTTTCAAGAACGGCCAGTTCGTGATGATCGGTCTCGAGGTCAACGGCAAGCCGCTGATGCGTGCCTACTCCGTGGCCAGCCCCAACTACGAGGACCACCTCGAGTTCTTCAGCATCAAGGTGCCCGATGGTCCCCTGACCTCTCGCCTGCAGCACCTGCAGGTGGGTGATCAGATCATGGTCAGCCGCAAGCCTACCGGTACCCTGGTATGTGACGACCTGCTGCCTGGGCGCAATCTCTACATGCTGTCCACCGGCACCGGTCTGGCGCCCTTCCTCAGCCTGATCCAGGACCCCGAGGTTTACGAGCGCTTCGAAAAGGTAGTGCTGGTGCACGGCGTGCGCCACGTCAACGAGCTGGCCTACGCCGACTTCATCACCAAGGAGTTGCCGGCGCACGAGTACCTGGGCGAGGAGATCAGCGAGAAGCTGGTCTACTACCCCACCGTGACCCGTGAAGACTTCCACACCATGGGCCGCCTGACCGATCACATCCGCACCGGCAAGCTGACCGACGACAAGGGGCTTCCGCCCATCGATCCCAAGCAGGACCGGGCCATGATCTGCGGCAGCCCGGCCATGCTCGACGACACCAGCGCACTGCTCGACGAGCTCGGCTTCAATATTTCTCCGCGCATGGGCGAGCCCGGCGACTACGTCATCGAGCGTGCCTTCGTGGAGAAGTAAGACCCCACGACAGGACGCCGCAAACGACGACGCCGATGGCCACTTGCCATCGGCGTCGTCGTTGGTGCTGGCGGATTGAATCGCCTGCCGGTGTGGCGGTGGTCAGTCGCCGAGAGCCTCGGCGATCTCGCGCTCGCCGTCCAGGAGCACCGTCTCGTGATTACGGATCTTTCGTTGCCCCAATAGATAGACCAGGGCCTGGGCCACGTTGGCTCGGGATATCTGGTTGTTGCCCCCGGTCTCGTCTTGTCGGGCCCGGTGTTCGGGCCGGAGCCGGCGGTGAACAGCACCTGATCGCAACCTTCGAAGGCGGAGGCGAAGTCGCCCTCCAGGTCGGCGACGACCGTCTCGATACCTTGTTGCTCGAACCAGTCGCGTTGCTCGGCGCTACGGATCATGGCGCGAATCGGATGTCCCTGGCGGTGGGCGATGGCGCAGACCTGGCGGCCGATCTGGCCGTTGGCACCTATCACGAGTGTGGTCATGTCGGCCTCCTTGTCGATACCTGGAAATAACCATGGCGTCGATGGGGAAGACTTTCAACGGGGAGACTTTCAATGGGGAGGCGAATCGATGGCGACGCCGCCCGCAGGCCAGTACCCTGTGCGTCTTTCCCTCACCCACCCGCTCAGGAGCAGCGATGAATCCTCAGGACCTGGAACGCCTGGTTACCTTGCCGATGCCTTTCGGCAAGCATCAAGGTACCTTGATCGCCGATCTGCCCGGGCCTTACCTGGCGTGGTTTGCCCGGGTCGGGTTTCCCCCCGGAGAGATCGGACGCCTGCTGGCGCTGATGCACGAGATCGACCACAACGGCCTGAGCGACCTGCTGGAGCCGTTGCGACGCCGCGGCTGAGCGGCGCCACCTGGCGGGGAGAACCGGTCGCCGTCGTCAGACAGCGTCCTTGTCGGTCGAGGTCAGACAGCATCCTTGTCGGTCACGCCGGGTCGGATACGAATGACCTGCTCGAGGGGGGTGGCTGAAGACAGCTGCCATCGTCGGTCAGACAGCGTCCTTGTCGGTCTCGCCGGTACGGATACGAATGACCTGTTCCAGCGGGGTGACGAAGATCTTGCCATCACCGATCTTGCCGGTGTTGGCGACCTGGACGATGGCTTCGATGACCTGCTCGGTCATACCGTCGTCGACCGCCACCTCAAGCTTCACCTTGGGCAGAAAGTCGACCACGTACTCGGCTCCCCGGTACAGCTCGGTGTGGCCCTTCTGACGGCCAAAGCCCTTCACTTCAGTGACGGTGATGCCCTGAACACCGATCTCGGAGAGCGACTCGCGGACGTCGTCGAGCTTGAATGGCTTGATAATCGCGGTCACCAGTTTCATGGCGGGTTCCTCATCCTGTCCGTGTGGGGGCGGCGTCGGTCGTGCCTGGCGCCAACCCGTTGGCGGCGCGCCGTTGCGCCTGTCCTGACTAGTGTGACAAAGCATACCCCTGGCGAACAGCAATAAAAAAGGCCCCCGAAGGGGCCAGGAGGAGCACGCCAGCTCACTGGTGTCGCGGGTAAGCTCAGGCTTACTTCTTGGCGACGTTAAACTCGGGGTAGGCTTCGAGACCGCATTCGGCCAGGTCGACGCCTTCGTATTCTTCTTCTTCGCTGACACGCACACCCATGATTGCCTTGATGATCAGCCACACGACCAGGCTAGCGATGAAGACCCAGGCGAAGATGCCGATGATGCCGAGCATCTGGGCGCCGAAGGTGGCGTCGGCGTTGTTCAGCGGGACCGCCAGGACACCCCAGATACCGGCCACACCGTGGGCGGAGATGGCACCGACCGGATCGTCCAGGCGCAGCTTGTCGAGGACCACGATGGCGACCACCACCAGGATACCGCCGACTGCACCGATCAGGGTGGCGCCGAGGGCCGTGGAGGACAGCGGGTCGGCGGTGATGGAGACCAGGCCAGCGATGGCGCCGTTCAGGGCCATGGTCAGGTCAGCCTTGCGGAACCAGATCTTGGCCAGGATCAGCGCGGCGATGACACCCCCGGCGGCGGCAGCGTTGGTGTTCACCAGCACCTGGGCCATGTTGTTGGCGGAAGACACGTCGGAGAGCTTGAGCTCGGAGCCGCCGTTGAAGCCGAACCAGCCCAGCCACAGGACGAAGGTACCCAGGGTCGCCAGCGGCATGTTGGCACCGGGGATGGCGTAGATGGCGCCGTTCTTGCCGTACTTGCCCTTGCGCGGACCGAGCACCAGCACACCGGCCAGGGCTGCAGCGGCACCCGCCATGTGGACAATGCCGGAACCTGCGTAGTCGGAGAAGCCTGCTTCGGACAACCAGCCGCCGCCCCAGGTCCAGTAGCCGGAGACCGGATAGATCACGGCGGTCATGACCACGGCGAAGGCCAGGAAGGCCCACAGTTTCATGCGCTCGGCGACAGCGCCGGAGACGATCGACATGGCGGTGGCCACGAACACGACCTGGAAGAAGAAGTCGGCGCGGGCCGAGTAGTAGGGCGCGTCTTCACCACCTGCCAGCACCGCATCGACGCTGTTTTCGGCGCCGATCAAGAAGCCGAGGTTGGGGATGAAGCCGCCGGCGTCGGAGGAGTACATCAGGGCGTAGCCCACCAGCAGATACATGGTGCAGGCGACCGCGAACAGCACGATGTTCTTGGTCAGAATCTCGGCGGTGTTCTTGGCCCGGACCAGGCCGGCCTCGAGCATGGCAAAACCGGCGGCCATCCACATGACCAGGGCGCCGCAGATAAGGAAGTAGAAGGTGTCCAGCGCGTAGCTGAGTTCACTGATATCGACCATGGAAGTGTCTCGCTATATTTTTATCGGAAGTCGGGTCAGGGGACGGGGATCAGACCGCGTCGGAGCCGCGCTCGCCGGTGCGAATGCGGATGACGTCTTCCAGCGGCGTGACGAACACCTTGCCGTCACCGATCTTGCCGCTGTTGGCCGCGTTGCAGATGGCTTCCAGCACGCTGTCCAGTCGGGCCTCGTCGATCGCAACCTCGACTTTCACCTTGGGCAGAAAGTCGACGACATACTCGGCGCCGCGGTATAGCTCGGTGTGGCCCTTCTGGCGGCCGAAGCCCTTGACCTCGGTCACGGTGATGCCCTGGACGCCGTTGTCGGCCAGCGCCTCGCGGACGTCGTCCAGCTTGAAGGGCTTGATGATGGCGGTGATCAGTTTCATGGCATGGCTCCCTACGTGCATAAGGTGGCGGCTTGTTTCCGCTCGGTGCATGGATATCTATGCATAGCGATATACGTGCCATAAATTTGGCAAAAGCTTTGTTTACAATGGCTTGTGGTTGTTCTTGAAAGCTAGAGACGAAAAACACCCGCGAGTTTGCGGCACTGCATCAAAGTTAATGCACTGTTTTGGTGCTGGCGCGTATTGGTGGTGCGTCATTGGCGAGCATGTTGTGCTGGGTGGAGCAATGGGTCGCGTGCTGGTATCAGGGAGTCGCCAATGCGCCGGGCGTCGCTGGGCAAGGGCCACGAAGCATGCGTTGGGCGCCCGGCTTGCGTATCCTGTCGGCAACGGAGTTCCCATCGACGTTTCAAGGAGAGCCATCATGGTCAGTCAGGATCGCATCAGCCGTTTGGCACAGCAGATCGGCGAGCGCTTGCAGGGCGCCTCCCAGGCCCCGGAAGACATCCAGAAGGGGGTCCAGCAGGTGGTGCGTGGCGCCTTCGATCGTCTCGAACTGGTGTCACGCGAGGATTTCGACATCCTCATGGACGTGTTGCAGCGCACCCGCTCCCGGGTCGAGGCGCTGGAAAAGCAGGTAGCGGCGCTGGAGAGCCTGGTCGAGGAACGTGCAGCGCCCGCTAGCGAAACGACCGCGGCGCCAGCCGTGGCCGAGGAAGCCGCCGAGGTACCGGTGCCGCCGGTGCCGGAACAGGGCAAGCAGGACGAGGCGTCGAGCGGTTCAGCCGACAAGCCCTCCGCCTGAGGCTTCGGACGCAGAACGTCACAAGATATGCCGGCCCGCCCTGGCGGGGGGCCGGCATGCGGCGCCGGTGAGGTGGGCGTGCTCTACTGGTCATGAGCCTTCCGTCAGGCAGGGAGCCCATGACGCTTGCCATCATTGCCACCCGTGCGGGACTGGGGCTGGACGCCCCCGAGGTGCAGGTCGAGGTACACCTGGCCAACGGCCTGCCGGGCATGACCTTGGTCGGCCTGCCCGAGACCGCAGTGCGCGAAAGCCGCGAACGGGTGCGCAGCGCCCTTGCCACCTGCGGCCTCGACTACCCGCTACGTCGAATTACCCTGAATCTTGCTCCCGCCGATCTGCCCAAGGAGGGTGGACGCTTCGATTTGCCCATCGCGCTGGGTCTGCTGGTGGCTTCCGGTCAGTTGCCCGCCGCCGCACTGGAGGGTGTCGAGTGCGCCGGCGAACTGGCCCTCGATGGTCGGTTGCGGCCGGTAGCCGGCATGCTGCCCTTCGCCATGGCCACCCGTCAGGCCGGGCGGCGCCTGATCCTGCCCGAGGCCAACGCCGATGAGGCGGCCCTGGTCAATGGCCTGGAGGTGCTGCCGGCGGCACACCTGCTCGACGTCGTCGCCCACCTGGCCGGGCGCATTCCCCTCGCTGCTCACCTACCCGCCGCACCGCCGCAAGACGGGCCTGCGGCGCTGGATCTGTGCGATGTGCGTGGCCAGTATCAGGCCCGGCGAGCGCTGGAGGTGGCGGCGGCGGGTGGGCACAACCTGTTGTTTGCCGGGCCGCCCGGCACTGGCAAGACGTTATTGGCCAGCCGACTGCCCGGGCTTCTGCCGCCGCTTGGCGATGACGAGGCGCTGGAGGTAGCGGCGATTCGCTCGGTGTGCGCGCTTCCCCTGTCCGATGGCTTTGGCCGTCGTCCGTTTCGCTCGCCTCACCACACCGCCAGCGCGGTCTCGCTGGTCGGTGGCGGCTCGCGTCCGCGGCCCGGCGAGATCTCGCTGGCCCATCGCGGCGTACTGTTTCTCGACGAGTTGCCGGAGTTCAGTCGCCAGGTGCTGGAGGTATTGCGCGAGCCGCTGGAAAGCGGCGAGATCCATATTGCCAGGGCCAGCCACGAACGACGATTTCCTGCTCGTTTTCAACTCGTTGCCGCAATGAATCCTTGCCCCTGCGGCCATCTGGGTGATCCGCGTCAGGACTGTGTATGCACCGCGTCCCAGATCCAGCGCTATCAGGCGCGCCTGTCCGGCCCCCTGCTAGATCGCATCGACCTGCAGGTGGAGGTGCCGGCGCTGCCGGTGGAACAGTTGACGTCGCATCAGCCGGGGGAAAGCACCGAGATGGTGCGCCGACGCGTGATGGCGGCGCGTCAGCGTCAGCAGCAGAGGGGGACGCTCAACGCCCAGCTCGCCGGCGCCGCGCTGGAGCGCGCCTGCGCCCTGGAGGTGGCCGAGCGCACCTGGCTGGCGCAGTCGCTTGAGCGCCTGCGGCTGTCCGCCCGGGCCTACCACCGGGTGCTGCGGGTGGCGCTGACCCTGGCCGACCTGGCCGGGCGCGAACGTCCGTGCCGTGACGACCTGATCGAGGCCATCGGCTATCGCCAGCTGGATCGGCTGTTGCGCAAGGGCTGACGGGCGCCGCACGATCGCTCCATGCACCTGTTTTCGCAAGGCATAGCGCCTGCCCGGGTCCAGGCCTTGCCCGAGAAGCCGACGAGCGCAGGCACTTTTCAGCAAGCCCTAGAGCGCGTCGGCGTCGAAGGCGCCGCTAATGACCGTGGACCACAGCGCGGCACCGTCGCCTGGGCGGCGCAGGCGGAGTTCGAAGCGGTAGGGCAGAAGCTCGCGGTCAGACAGCGTCAGGCGTGGGCCATCGGCGATCAGTCGGCTATCGACCAGCCATTGATTGGTATCGGCGGCGGGGGTATCACCGGGCTGCCAGTCCAGCACCTGGGGGCCGTCGTCGATCGCGAGCAGGCCACGGGTCAGGCTCTCCTGGACACGGCCGACGCCGAGCTCCAGCCTTTCGTCGACCTTGGGCGGGGACAGCAGCAGCACCTGATCGGCCAGGGTTTCCCCTGCCAGGGCCGGCGCCTCGGCGACCCGCTCGGCCGCCTGTTGGCCAAGGCCCAGCAGCGCCTGGCGCAGCGTCTCGGGGCGCTCGGGGGCGCTGGCACAGCCGGCCAGCCAGACCAGCAGCACCAGCGCCAGCCAGGGCAGCAAGGAGGCGTGGCTGCCGGCGCGGTGTACCGTCTGTCGGGTCAAGCGTCTGGGCATTGAGATGACATCCTTTTCGGTAGAGGCCCTTCACTGAGCTGTTGTTCCAGAAATTGGCGCACTTCGGCGAAAAGGTCCAGACGGATGGCCTCGGCCTCGTTGACCAGATGGTGGCGGGCTTGCGGGTGACAGCAGATGTGAGCGCCGGGAAACTTCTTGCCGAGTACCGCCAGATTCCAAGGCCCGTCCACCGTCAGGTCCTTCTCGCCTTGCAGGATCAGGGTCGGTAGCTGGCACGGGGGCAGCTGCATCAGGCGGGGCATCCAGCGGCGCATGGCGCTGACCCAGCCGGTGGGCAGGCGCACGGGCTGGAGCGGGTCCTGTTCGCGCAGAAAGGTGGCGAAGTCGTCATCATTGGTGTTCGCCCTAAACTTGCGCGGCACGCTGGAGACAAAGGGGCTGACCAGGCGATGGACCCAGGCTGCTCGGGTCCAGCCCCAGGGTCTGACCAGGGGCGCCAGCAGCACCAGCGCCGACCAGTGGCCGTCATCGCCCCGGCTCAGGGCATCGGTGGCCAGGATGGCGCCGCCGGTGCTCTGGCCGACGCCGACCCAAGGTCCCTGGGCCAGGCCGGCTTCGCTCAGGTGCTGCTGAAGCGTACGCAGGCAGTCGCCGTAGTCGGCAAAGTCGTCGATGTCGGCACGATCCCCACTGGACAGCCCGTGTCCCGGCAGATCCCACAGCACCACCGTGAGCTCGAGTTCCAGCAGCAGCTCGAGCAGGTGGCGGTACAGGCCCAGGTGGTCGTAGTAGCCGTGAACCACCACCGCGGTGCCCCGCGGGTGGGGCGGGCGCCATACCTGAGTCCACAGGCGGAAGCGTGGCGTCTCGATATTACCCGCGTGCAGCGTTACCCCTTCGGTGAGCAGGACATCGAGCCGATAGTGCGCCAGATAGCGTTCAAGGGTCGTTGCCATGGCCGGGGCGGCTGTCGCCACCAAGCCTTCGCCTTGTCTTGCCACCGGGGTCAGCCGTTCGATGGTCTCAAGGGGCGTGTAGTCGGTCATAGCGTCCTCCGCTGGGAAGGGGCGGTGGCGTGCGTTGCTCGGCACTCGGTTGTGCTGGGACGGCCAGATGGCGTGGAGGGTAGCGTCATCACCCTGCGCCTGGTTGCACCCTGACCGATCGTTGGCCACCTGCTTCTTCTGACACCGTCCGGAGGCCGTCGTTGCTCACCTGTGCCATGGAGGTATGGCCTTCGGCGTCAGATGAGGGAGTCGCCAGCACACGTCAACACCTTCCTGTCTGGGCTTCCTTGCCTGTTCCATGCTAGCGACCCATCGAGTTCGGCACCACTGTTTCCCAATCGACAAGGCCCTCGACAGCTCATCATTTGGTCTAGCCTTGAGCGGTAGAGCGGGGTTTTCGGTTTACAAATGGAATGATTTTCCACAAAATCATTCTGGAGCAGTCACCTTTTCCCCTGTCCGGCTGGAAGGTGCCAGGGGGGCACCCAAGGCCCAACGAGGAGCTAGACCCAATGACGCAACGCATTTCTCGCCATCGCCTGCAGGTGGCCGCCGAGCTGGACCAGTTCATCACCGAACAGGCGCTGCCTGGCACGGGGATCGATGCCGATGCCTTCTGGAAGGGCGTCGATGCCATCTTCCACGACCTGACGCCGACCAACCAGGCCCTGCTGGCCGAGCGCGACGCGCTGCAGCAGAAACTCTCGGCCTGGCACAGTGAGCACCCGGGGCCGGTCAATGACATGGCCGCTTACCAGGCCTTCCTCAAGGAAATCGGCTACCTGGTCGATCCGCCGGCCAAGGTCGAGGTGACCACCGAAAACGTGGATCGCGAGATCGCTTCCCAGGCGGGCCCCCAGCTGGTGGTGCCGGTGAACAACGCACGCTACTCGCTGAACGCCGCCAACGCGCGTTGGGGTAGCCTCTACGACGCTCTGTACGGCACCGACGTGATCAGCGAAGAGGATGGCTGCGAGAAGGGCTCGAGCTTCAACCCCAAGCGCGGCGAGAAGGTCGTGGCTTACGCCCGCAATGTGCTGGACCAGGCGGCACCGCTGGCGACCGGCTCCCACCGTGACGCGGTCAAGTACTTCCTGCGCGATGGCCACCTGGTGGTGTCTCTGGACGGCGGCCGCGAGACCGGCCTGAAGGAGCCGGGCAAGCTGGTGGGCTACCAGGGCGACGCCTCCGCGCCGAGTGCCGTGCTGCTGTCCCACCATGGCCTGCATCTGGAAATCCAGGTCGATGACAGCCACCCCATCGGCAAGACCGACCCGGCCCACGTCAAGGACGTGGTGGTGGAAGCCGCGCTGACCTCCATCATGGACTGCGAAGACTCCGTGGCGGCGGTGGATGCCGAGGACAAGGTGGGCGTCTATGCCAGCTGGCTGGGTCTGATGAAGGGTGACCTCACCGCCGAGGTGGCCAAGGGCGGCAGTTCCTTCACCCGTCGCCTGAATCCGGATCGCGACTACGTCACGCCGGATGGTTCCGAGCTGACCCTGCCGGGACGCTCGCTGCTGTTCGTGCGCAACGTGGGTCACCTGATGACCAACCCGGCGGTGCTCGACGCCGACGGCAACGAAATGCCCGAGGGCATTCTCGACGCCATCATGACGTCGCTTATCGCCCTGCATGACCTCAACAAGGGTGACGATCAGCCGCGTAACTCGCGCACCGGCTCCGTCTATATCGTCAAGCCGAAGATGCACGGTCCCAAGGAAGTGGCCTTCGCCAACACCCTGTTCGGGCGTGTCGAAGACCTGCTGGGCATGGCCCGCAATACCCTCAAGATGGGCATCATGGACGAGGAGCGCCGCACCTCGGTCAACCTCAAGGCCTGCATCAACGAGGCCACCAGTCGAGTGGTGTTCATCAACACCGGCTTTCTCGATCGCACCGGTGACGAGATGCACACCGCCATGGAGGCGGGCCCCATGCTGCGCAAGGGCGACATGAAGGGCGCTGACTGGATTCAGGCCTACGAGCGCAGCAACGTGCTGGTCGGACTGGCCTGTGGCCTGCGCGGACGCGCCCAGATCGGCAAGGGCATGTGGGCCATGCCGGACCTGATGGCGGCGATGATCGAGCAGAAGATCGGCCATCCCAAGTCGGGCGCCAACACCGCCTGGGTGCCGTCTCCCACCGCTGCAGCGCTACATGCCCTGCACTACCACCAGATCGACGTGGCCCAGGTCCAGCGCGAACTCGAGGAGCTGGACGAAAGCGAGCAGCGCGATGATCTGCTCAAGGCGCTGCTGACCGTGCCGGTGGTCGCCTCCGCCGACTGGAGCGACGACGAGATCCAGCAGGAGCTCGACAACAACTGTCAGGGTATCCTCGGCTACGTGGTGCGCTGGGTCGAGCAGGGCGTCGGCGCCTCCAAGGTGCCTGACATCCACGACGTGGGTCTGATGGAAGACCGCGCCACCCTGCGGATCTCCAGCCAGCACATCGCCAACTGGCTGTACCACGGCGTAGTCGACGCGGCGCGTGTGGAAGAGACGCTCAAGCGCATGGCCAAGGTGGTGGACGGTCAGAACGAAGGCGACCCGGCCTACACCCCGATGAGCCCTGACTTCGACAAGTCCACCGCCTTCCAGGCGGCCAGCGACCTGATCTTCAAGGGGCGTGAGCAGCCGGCCGGCTACACCGAGCCGCTGCTGCACCACTGGCGTCAGGTCCACAAGGCGAAGTAACACACTCGGGACGCCACCGAGTACGCCAAGCAAACGCCGCGATCCAGACGGCGGTTCCCTGGACACACCCCCGGGCCTCCCCGGGGGTGTGTCGTTGTGTCGAGGGGAAAGCGCACAGCAGCGAGGGCGTTGAGGCGTCGTATCCGGGCTTGAGTTATGGTGAAGCTATCACGAGCCGGATTGCCTTCAGGGAGAGAACCATGACCGTGATGACCGCCGCCGCCATCGAGGATTTTCTGGACGACGTCTTTCCCCAGCGCATGGGCACCATCGAAGCCGTCTCGGAGATGCGGGCCACCATGAGCCTGGCCATCGAGGATGAACACTTGCGGCCCGGCGCCAGCGTCTCCGGCCCGACCATGATGGGACTGGCGGACGTCTGCCTGTACGTGGCCATCCTGGCCCAGATCGGGCCGGAGCCCATGGCGGTCACCAGCAACCTCAACTGCCACTTTCTACGGCGCGCCCGGGGTGATCGCGATCTGATCGCCAACGCCCGCTTGATCAAGCTGGGACGCCGCCTGGCGGTGGGTGAGGTGGAGCTGTTCTCTGACGGAGACGAGGCGCCGGTGGCGCACGTGACGGCGACCTACGTACTGCCCGATAACGACTGAGAGGCTATCTCACACGCGGGCTCGCCATAGTCCCCAGGCCAGCGCCAGCCAGCCAAGCAGCAACAGCACGCCGCCGAGCGGTGTGATCAGCCCCAGCGGCCCGAGCCCGACGCCGTAGAGCCCGGCCAGGGCCATGGCGTACAGCGAACCCGAGAACAGCAGGATACCTGCCGACCACAGCCTCAGTGCCGTCAGCTGGGCGGCCAGCGGCTGCTGGGCCCGCCAGGCCAGCAGCGCCAGGCCTGCCAGGGTGTGCCAGGCCTGGTAGCGCACCCCGGTGGTAAAGGCGGCGGTCAGACGCTCAGGCAGGCGTCCTTCGAGGCCATGGGCGGCGAAGGCGCCGAGCGCCACCACCAGGGCGCCGGACAGGGCGAGGGTGATCCACCAGTGACGATCCGGCATCGAGGCTCCTTGACGACGAGAGAGAGGAATCTGCCCTCAACCGTACCCCGCGGCGGCCCGAGCCGCTACAATGTTGCCCCCGCGACATCTTGATAATGAGGTGGCCATGCAGATTCAGCTAAATGGTGAGCCCCACGCCCTCGACCGCGAGCAGACCGTGGCGGAGTTGATCGACGCCCTGGGTCTGGGCGGGCGCCGCATCGCCGTCGAGCTCAACGAGGACATCCTGCCGCGCAGCCAGCACGGCGAGACCCGCCTGGCGGATGGCGATCGCATCGAGATCGTCCATGCCATCGGCGGCGGCTGAGGCGAACCACCCGCCAGCAGATACCGACGACTTTAGAGGTGCCGCTCGATGGCGGCCTGGTTCCGTTTCGTGAGAAGGACTTGAGCATGACCGACATCTTTCAGGACAGCCCGCTGCGGGTCGCCGACCACGCCTTTTCCTCGCGTCTCTTGGTGGGCACCGGCAAGTACAAGGACTTCGACGAGACCGGCGAGGCAATCGCCGCCAGTGGCGCCGATGTCGTGACCTTCGCGGTGCGTCGCACCAACCTGGGTCAGGAGGCCGGTGAGCCCAACCTGCTCGACGTGGTGCCGCCGGAGCGCTATACCCTGCTGCCCAATACCGCCGGTTGCTACAACGCCAAGGATGCCGTGCGCACCTGTCGGCTGGCGCGGGAACTGCTCGATGGCCACAAGCTGGTCAAGCTCGAGGTGCTGGGGGACGACAACACCCTCTATCCCAATGTGGTGGAGACCCTCAAGGCCGCCGAGACGCTGGTCGCCGATGGCTTCGACGTGATGGTCTACACCAGTGATGACCCCATCGTCGCCAGGGAACTCGAGGCCATCGGCTGCTGCGCGGTGATGCCGCTGGGCTCGCTGATCGGCTCCGGCCACGGCATCCAGAATCCGCACAATGTGCGCCTGATCATCGAGCAGGCCAAGGTCCCGGTGCTGATCGATGCCGGGATTGGTACCGCCTCCGAGGCAGCCCTGGCCATGGAACTCGGCTGTGACGGCGTGCTGATGAACTCCGCCATCGCCCACGCGCGCCAGCCGGTGCTGATGGCCGAGGCCATGAAGCATGCCGTGCAGGCGGGACGCCAGGCGTTTCTCGCCGGTCGCATGCCGCGTCGCGGCGCCGAGGCGTCATCGCCGTTCGCCGGCCGCATCAACGCCTGAAGCCGGCAGGAGCGGCAAGGCCCGGCCTGCCGCTCCTGCTCTGCTTTCTCGCCCTGACACTTTCACCACGCCCCCAGACATCATCATGACCGACCAAGATCGCCCCGACGAGGGCAAGACCACCGGCCCGGAAGGACCGGACGCACCGCTGCATCGCCGTGGTATCAAGAGCTATGTGCTGCGGGCCGGGCGCATGACCCAGGCGCAGACCCGTGGGCTTGAGGAAGTCTGGCCGCGGCTGGGACTGACCCTCGCCCAGGGGCGCCAGGACCTCGATGCGCTGTTCGGCCGCCAGGCGCCCAGGGTGGTCGAGATCGGCTTCGGCATGGGAGCGTCGCTGATCGAGCAGGCCGAGACCCATCCGGACACCGACTTCATCGGAATCGAGGTACACGCCCCGGGCGTCGGCAAGTTGCTCGACGAAGCCGACAAGCGTGGGCTGACCAACCTGCGGGTCTACCGCGAGGATGCCCTGGCGGTGCTGGAGCAGTGCCTGCCCGAGGGCAGTCTGACCACCCTGCAGCTGTTCTTCCCCGACCCCTGGCCGAAGAAGAAGCATCACAAGCGGCGCATCGTCCAGCCGGCGTTCGTCGAGCTGGTGCGGACTCGCCTGGCCAGCGGTGGAACCCTGCACATCGCCACCGACTGGGAAGCCTACGCCGAATGGATGGCCGAGGTGATGGAGGCAGCCCCGGGCTACCTCAATACCGCGACCCCGGAGACGGCGCCCTATGTGCCGCGTCCCGACTTTCGTCCGCTGACCAAGTTCGAGGCGCGGGGCGAACGGCTCGGTCACGGTGTCTGGGACCTGATCTTCCGCCGCGTCGACTGACGCCGGCATCGGCGGCGCGGCCCTGGCCGCGTCGCCCGGCCGCCAGCGCCCACAGGGCGCCACCCAGCGACAGCACCAGTCCCGCCAGGCCCAGCCCATCCGGGCGCTCGCCGAACAGCGAAAGCGTCATCAACAGCGTCACCGCCGGGGTCAGCGCGATCAGCGCCGAGGTCGGGGTCACCCCGAAGCGCCCCAGGCACGCCACGAAGAAGCCGTAGCCACCGAAGGTGGCCAGCACCACCAGCCAGCCAATGGTCAGCCAGGCGTCCAGCGTCGCCGGAGGCAGCGCCGGCAGGCCTGGTTCGAGCATCACCGCCGCCAGCATGAACACCAGCGTTGCCGCGCTCAGCTGCAGCGCCAGGCGGGTGATCAGTGACAGCGGCACCACACCGCCATTCTCCTCGCCGGGCCTGGCGGTCGCCGGCGGCGTCAGGATGCTGCCGATCGATACCGCGGCGACTGCGACCAGCGGCAGCAGGTAGGCCCACCAGGGGGCGCCGCCGACGCTGCGCATGTCGCCAGCGATCATCGCCATGGCGCCGAGCGTCGCTACCCCCATGCCCCACCATTGCGCGCTGTCGCTGCGCTCCTTGAGCAGGTGCCGTGCCAGTAGCGCCGCCGCCAGCGGCTGCAGCGCGCCGATCAGCGCCGCCACCGAGGCGCTCACACCTTCGGCCACCGCCACCAGCATCGTCAGCAGGTAGACGCCCACCGTCAGACCACCGGTCAGCAGCTCGTGGCCTGCCTGGCGCCAGCTCGGGCGATGCCCCGGATGGCCCAGACGACAGACGACCAGCATCCAGGCCAGCAGGGTCGCCAGGGCAAAGCGCCAGGCATAGAGCCCCATCACCGGCACGTCCAGGTCCACCGCCATGCGACTGCCGACGAAACCGCTGCTCCAGCAGACCACGAAGCCCGTGGCGACGATCAGGGCACCCGAGTGCTTGCCCAGTTGCCGGGGAAGCTGGTGGAGCAGGGGGATCAGGCGGGGTAGCAGCGTCTGCATGGGGCCTCCTTGAGCACGGGTGGATGACGGCAGCGCTGGATAGACGAAGCGCTGGATGAGCAGTCTGCCGTGGTGCTAGCCTTTCGAGTAGCGAAACGTTTTTCACGCTGACTTCAATAATATTGAAGTCTTCGGGTAGGGTGGTCTGGCGCCATAGGGGGAGTAACGATGACCGAGAACACGGGAGCGGCGCTGGATCTGGAGGCGCTGCGCAGCTTTGTGACGGTGGCCCAGCAGGGCAGTCTGGCGGCGGCGGCGGAGTTGCGACACCGCACCGTCAGTGCCTTGAGCATGCAGATCAAGCGCCTCGAGCAGCGTCTCGATGCGCGCCTGCTGATCCGTGGGCCGCGCGGAGTGTCGCCGTCGCCGGCCGGCGAGGCCTTGCTGCAGGAGGCGCGTGAGCTGCTGCGCCAGCACGACGGCCTGGTGGCGCGACTGACCGGACAGGGACTCAGCGGGCGGGTGCGCTTCGGCATGCCGGAGGGCTACGCCCCGCATCTGGTCGAGCAGGTGCTGCCTGACTTTCTGGCCAGCCACCCCAATGTGCTGCTGGAGGCGGTCACGGCGCCCAGCGGAGAGCTGGCCCGGCGCCTGGAGCGCGGTGAGCTGTCGCTGGCGGTGGCGCTGGACCGTCCGCATCAGCTGACCAATGGCGAAACGCTGTGGCAGACCTCGCCGGTGTGGGCGGCGTCCCGTGAGTTTCGCGTCGCCGACGAGGCGCCGTTACCGCTGGCGCTCCATCCGCTGGACTGCCCATTCCGCTCGCTCGGGGTCGAGGCCCTGGAGAGTCAGGGGCGCGACTGGTACGCGGTCTTCACCAGTACCAGCATCCATGCGGTGGAAAAGGCCGTGGAAGTCGGCCTGGCCGTGAGCATCCTCGATCGACAACGGCTGACGTCGCGCATGCGCGTGCTGGATGAGGCCGAGGGCCTGCCCCACCTGGGTACCAGTGACGCCTGCCTGTACTTCAGCCGGCGCATCGCCGCAGCCTCTTGGCCGGCGGTGGAAGCCCTGGCGGGGCTCTTGCGCCAGCGTCTGAGCGGTGCAGGCCCCTGGGCTGCGAATAGCCGCGAGGCCAGGCCGCTGGCACTGGGGTGAGATGAACGAGAGCGGTGAGACGCAGGGAGCGGTGCGACGAACAGGAGCCAATGCCTTGGGGCGAGGTTGACCAGAAGCCTCGATGGCCAGAAAAAAGAAAACCGCTCCCGGGGGAGCGGTGAAAGGACCGTGACTAGCAATGAGGAGGAGAAACCAGATAGCGACTGGCAATGTCTGGTATCTGGCGCCGGCGACTCATCAACGCCGACAACCTCAGCGTAAATCATTCTCATTTTCTTCGTCAAGCGTAACGAGAATATTTTTTATTAAGGCGGTGTGTCCGCTCACACTCGCTGGCTTTCTGCCAAGGGGAACGCATGCGAGGGGCGGGGCCAAGACAGCAGGCGAAACCGGGCAGAGGCTCGGGATGGCGGAATCAAGCGGTGGCAGGACGTCGTGGGCAACGAGGCGAAGGAGCGCTGGCCGCGGGACCGAACCAAGCGGCCATGAAAAAGCCGCTTCCAGAGGGAAGCGGCGCAAGGACCGTGACTAGCAATGAGGAGGAGAAACCAGATAGCGACTGGCAATGTCTGGTATCTGGCGCCGGCGACTCATCAACGCCGACAACCTCAGTGTAAATCATTCTCATTTGTTTCATCAACACAAACGAGAATCTTTTTTAATAAAGCCTCGCCTGGCCCCTCAGGTCAGCTGCATCCACAGCGGCAGGCTGATCATCGCCGCCAGGGTCTGGGCGGTGATCAGTCCGGCCATCAGCTCAGCGTCCCCCCCCAGCTGGCGTGCCAGAATATAGGCGGAGGTGGCGGTGGGCAGGGCGGCGTACAGCAGCGCCACATCCTGGCTGACAGGGTCGAGGCCCAGCAGCCACGCCAGCACCAGCACCAGCGCCGGCATCAGCACCAGCTTGACCAGGCTCGAGACCCACAGGCCAAGATCGCGCCTCAGCAGGGCCTGGGGTCGCAGTGCCACCCCTACGGCCACCAGCCCCAGCGGCAGCGCCGCTCGTCCCAGCAGCTCCAGGGTTCCCGCCGACCAGCCCGGCAGGCCGATCCCCGAGAGATTGAGCCCGATGCCGATCAGGCAGGCGAGGATCAGCGGGTTCTGGGCCAGGGCGAGCAGTGAGCGCCATAGACCTGAGCGGCCGAGGGTGCCTGCGGCGATAAAGGTCAGCACGCACAGCACATTGACCGTGGGAATCATCAGCGCCAGGGCCACCGCTGCCACCGTGGCGCCCTGGGGACCGTGCAGCGCAGCGGCGCCGGCGACGCCGACATAGGTGTTGAAGCGCACCGCGCCCTGGAAGACAGAGGTAAAGGCGGCGGCGTCGAGATTCAGGCGGGGCTTGAGCCACCACAGCAGAGCGGAGAGCACCAGCATGGTGCCCAGCAGCACCAGGGCGAGCCTGGCCACCGGTACCTGGCTGATGTCCGCCCTGGCCAGGGTCGCCACCAGCATGGCGGGAAACAGCAGAAAGTAGATCAGGCGCTCCATGCGCGCCCAGAAGTCCCCGCCTGGGATGCGTCCGACACCCAGCACGGCGCCAAGCAGGATAAGCAGAAAAAGCGGGCCCAGGGCCGCAGTGATGGAGGCCATGTACGTTCCTTGTCCGGGCGAGGCCGGTGGCAGAATAGTGCGCCGTCGAGCGTGAGTAAGCGCGCGTTGACGGCTGCGACATTGTCGCGCAGGGGGCGTCGGAGTTTTGCTGATAAGCTTACCCTACGCCCATTCCCTTTGGAGGCAGCCCTCCGACATGCATTCGCGCCAGTCCCCAGCCTCGCGCGGCGCCCGTCGTCCTCGGCTTCGCCTGCTGATCACGGTGACCGTGGTCACCTTGCTGATCGCCCTATGGTACCTGCTGCGCTACGAGCTTGGCGATCACCAGGAGACGACCTGGTATCCGGCCGCGCCCGGCTGCGATCTGCACCAGGGGCCCTGCGGCGTCGGCCTCGAGGAGAATGAGCGGCTGACCCTGGCGATCCCGGTGGAGGGTGACATTCGCCCGCTGGAGTCGTTGCCCCTCGAAGTACGCATCGACGGCGTGGAAGCGCAGAACGTACGGGTGGTGTTCGAAGGGGTCGGCATGGACATGGGCGAGCATCGCTTCCATCTCGACGCCGTGCAAGGCGGCGAACCGGGCCGCTTTCAGGGGATGGGACAGCTCGGCATCTGCACCCGTGAACGCATGACCTGGCGTGCCCGGGTCAGCTTCGATGCGCCGCGCGGGCGTCTCGGAAGTACCTTCGATCTGGACGTGGAGCGAAGCCTGCCATGACCCGACGGCAACGACAGCAGCAACGACGACAGGGCTTCGATCGACGGACCCTGGGGCTGGTCCTGGCGGCGGTGGTGATGCTGGCGGCGGCCCTGTTGTGGACCTTCAAGCCCTGGCAGCCCGCCCAGCAGGACGGGCTGGTCGCTGGTGAGATACGCCTGGCGTCGACCGTGGGCGACTTTGCGCTGAGTGATCTCGATGATGACCAGCTGGCGGTGATCTTCTTCGGCTACACCTGGTGTCCCGACGTCTGCCCCATGAGCCTGGCGGTGGTGCGCCAGGCGCGCCAGGCACTGCCCGAAGACCAGCGTCGGCGGGTGGTGCCGTTGATGATTTCGGTGGACCCCGAGCGTGACACCCTGGAGCGGTTGTCGGAGTACCTTGAGGCCTTTGGCGACGACTTCATCGGCGCCACCGGTAGCCAGGCCGAGCTTGTCGATATCGGCGAGCGCTACGGCGTCGTCTGGCGCAAGGTCGAGACGCCGGAATCCGCCGTGGAGTATCTGGTGGATCACTCGGCCTCGCTCTATCTGGTGGACGCCAGCGGCGAAATCATCGAACGGGTATTGCACGCGCCGACCCCGGGGCCGCTCTCGGCGGCGCTGGATCGGGCGTTGAACTAACTTCCTGCCAAGCCTAGGCCTCTAGCCAAGCAGGCGCCTCAGGGCGCCTGCTGTAGCCTGTCGAGGGCGCTCAACCTGCCCACGCGCTTGGCAAATCCCTTGCCACGCCTCAGGGCGCTTCCTGCAGTCTGTCGACCATTTGCATCAGGGCGCTGACCTGACGACCGTCCCGGCTGTCATGCAAAGGGTCGCGCTGCCAGGTACTCTCGCTGAACCCCCACCAGTCCCAGCATCCCTTGGGATTGGCCAGGCTGGCCTCGGCCTGGGGGTAGAGCACCACCAGGTCGTTGCTCTTGGCGTAACGGTTCAGGCCGCTTGCCCGGGTGAATGGCGTCGCTGCGCCTTCATCGTCGTCCACGCCCATCTGGCAGCCATGCAGCGCCACCACCAGTGCGCAGTCGCCGCTCTCGCACTGCTTCGGCAGATAGACAAAGCCGGTGTCGGCGAGTCCCTTGGCGTCGAACTCGCTCTGGTCGAAGGCCAGCAGGCGCTGGTCGTCGGCCTCGCCGGCAGGCGCCAGATCGTCCCACCACCAGCCCAGCGCCTCGCCGGCCAGGTCCAGGCCGCAGTCGAGCAGGAAGGGCGCACCGCCCTCTTCGCAGTCGGCCAGGTCCGCCTCGCCAGCGGCGTCCAGCGCCGGCCAGCCGTGCCCCGCGCCGTCCTGAAACACCGCCTTCAGTTGCTCATCGTCGGCGAGCCAGTCACGCCATTGTCGAGCGGCGGCGTGTCCGACGTCGGGATCGATGGTGCCATCGTCCTCACCGTGCCAGAGATACACCTTGAGGTCGTCGAGCGATTCAGCGCTACCCGCGCGATCGAGCTCGCGGTAGTCCGCAAGGCGGCTGTCGATCGCCGCCAGGTCGGGGTCGCCAAGGCGAGTGAACATGCACTGACCCAGCGCCACTCCCAGCTCGCCCCGGGCACAGCCCCAGGGGCCGGCGGCAACCAGCCCGAGTGCATCGAAGCGCTCGGGCCAGGCCACCGCCAGCTGCGCGGCCATGTAGCCGCCGGACGAGACGCCGATGGTGGCCAGACGGTCCTTCGAGAGACCCAGCGCGGGCAGGGCGTCGGGGGAGTCGGCCGTGGCCTGAGGTGCCAGCACGAAAAACGCCAGCCCCGCGAGGAGGCTGGCGTTGGCACGACTAAGGTGAGTCATCGACTCAGCCTTCGTCGCTGGGGTTCACGTCAAGCAGCTCGACCTTGAAGATCAGGGTCTCGTTGGGGCCGATGGGGCCCTGGCCACGCGCGCCGTAGCCCAGCTCCGGCGGAATCACGACTTCCCAGGTGTCGCCCACGTTCATCATCTTCAGGGCTTCCTGCCAGCCCTCGATGACCTGGCCCACCTGGAAGGATACCGGCTCGCCGCGCTCGTAGGAGCTGTCGAACACGGTGCCATCGATCAGCTTGCCTTCGTAGTTGACCTGCACGGTGTCGCCGGCCTCGGGGGAGGCGCCGTCACCTTCCTCGAGCTCCTTGTACTGCAGTCCGGAGTCGGTAGTGGTGACGCCGTCCTTGTCGGCGTTCTCGGCCATGTAGGCCTCGCCTTCCTGCTTGTTGGCGTCCGCCTGCTGGGCCATCTCTTCGGCACGTTGCTGCTGTTCTTCAGCACGCTTGGCCATGGCCTCTTCCTGGAACTTGGTCAGGGCGGCGGCGATCTCCTCGTCGGTCATGTCGAGGCCGTCGTCGGCGAACACGTCCTTGATCGCCTCGCTGAAGGCATCCGTGTCGAGGTCTTCCACGTCTTGCTTGATGCTCTGGCCCAGGGTCACACCCAGGCTGTAGCTAAGCTTTTCCTGGTCGCTCTCGGGGGCGGAAAAGGCCATGGGAGCGGCGCCCAGCAGGGCGATCAGGGAGGCGGAAGTCAGCAGTGTCTTCATGGAAATCCTTGGCTGGCGCGTTGGCCGTAGTGTGAATGTCGTTGTTGTGACTGTAACAGGGGCAAAAGGGTTCCGCACCCGCCGTGCGTTACCCCCTACGAGGCAGGCCCGGGCATGACCCGGGCCTGTGGTTGCGGCTACGTCTGTGGTTGCCGTGATGAGTGTGGCGCTAGACCACCAGGGTCGGGCACTGCGCCGACCCCGACACCCGCTGGGCGACACTGCCCAGGATCAGGCTGGCGTCGCCGTTGGTGCCCTGGGCGCCGATCACGATCAGGTCGCACTCGCGCTTGCGGGCGAAGCGCACGATGGTGCGCGAGGGGCGGCCTCCCTTGACGAAGGCGCGCACCTTTTCCAGCGGTACCCCCAGTTCCACCGCGTGGTTCTTGGCGTGCACGGCGATCTCCGAGGCATACTCCTTGAGGGCATCGTCGGGCAGGTCCAGCTTGTCCGGGCGAACCATCGACAGGGAGGCCTCGAGCAGGCTGTGGTGCTTGAACACGCACAGGATGTAGAGCTCGGCGCCGGTCAGGTACTGCAGCCCCACGGCCTTCTCCAGCGCCTTGAGGGCGCCCTTGGAGCCGTCCACCGCCACCAGGATTCGATTGAACATCGGTCTCTCCTCAAGCTTGGTCTCCGCGCATCCGACAGACGCCGCCTAGCGGAAGGCGACGTCGCGCAGGAACAACGCAATCTGCGGGAACATGATCAGCAGGGCCGCGGCCAGGATCAGCAGGAACACGAACGGAGGTGTGCCCTTGATCACGTCCAGATAGGGCCGCTTGAAGATCGCGATGGCGGTGAAGATGTCGCAGCCGAAGGGTGGCGTCGCCGAGCCGATGGCCACTTGCAGGGTGATCAGGATACCCACCAGCACCGGGTCGAGTCCGGTGGCCTCGATGGCCGGCGCGAAGATCGGCGTCAGCACCAGGATGACCACGATCGGGTCGACGAACATGCAGGCCACGAAGAAGGCGATGCAGATGGCGATCAGCACGCCCGTGGGACCCGCTTCGTTGATCCCGGCCGCCTCGAGCATGGCCTGCGGAATCTGGGCGAAGGAGATGATCCACGAGAAGCCGTTGCCCACGGCGACCAGGATGAACACCACCGCGGTGATCAGGCCGGTGGACTTGGCGATGGCGTAGATGTCGTTCATCTTCAGCGATCGGAACACCACGAACTCCAGCAGCACCGCGTACAGCACGCAGGCCGCGGCGGCCTCGGTGGGGCTGAAGATGCCGCCGTAGATGCCGCCGACGATGATCACCGGGAAGCCCAGCGGCCACAGCGCCTGACGCACCGCGGAGAGACGCTCGCTCCAGGACGCCTTGGGCTCGGTGGGGACGTCGCGGATCACCGCGTAGAGCACGCAGTAGATGGAGAACATCAGCAGGATCAGCAGGCCTGGCCCGATGCCGGCGATGAACAGCTCGCCGATGGAGGTGCCCGAGATCACGCCATAGATGATCATGCCGATGCTGGGCGGGATCAGAAAGGCGATGTCACTCGAGTTGATGATCAACGCCAGGGTGAAGGAGTCGGAGTAGCCGGCCTTGAGCATGCGCGGGCGCAGCGGCGAGCCCACCGCCACCACGGTGGCCTGGGTCGAGCCGGACACGGCGCCGAACAGGGTGCAGGAGGCCGCGGTGGATACCGCCAGGCCGCCCTTCACGTGGCCGATGAAGGCCATGACCATGTTGATCAGGCGCTCTGCCGACTGGCCGCGGGTCATGATGTCGGCGGCGAGGATGAACATCGGCACGGCGATCAGCGAGGCCGGCCGGATGCCCGCCATCATCTGCTGGATCAGCGTGTCCATCTGGTCCAGGCCGTTGAACATCATGAAGAAACCGATGACCGCCGCGGTGATCAGCGGGATCATCATGGGGAAGCCCAGCAACAGCAGGGCGATCATGGTGGTGACCATTATGGTTGTCATTGGGGCTGTCCTCCTGCTGCCACCGTCGCGTCACTCATACTTCGGTCTCCGTATCCTTGTAGCCATCCAGCACGCCGGTCGACAGGTAGACGTCGCGGGAGGTCAGGTTCTTGATGGCGGTGAGCAGGTACTGGATACCGGTGATCAGAAAGCCCAGCGGTACCCACAGGTAGATCCAGAAGATCGGGATGCCAAGGGCGGGCAGAATGCGTCCCTTGTCATACAGGTCGACGATGTAGATCACCGAGTAGTACAGCAGGAAGAACATCACCAGAGAGGTAAACAGGGAGATGAAGATCATCAATGCCTTGCGGCCACCTACCGGCAGGGCATCGTAGATCGCCGACATGCGAATATGGCGCCCGTGGCGCGCCGCATAGCCGATACCGGCAAAGGTGATCATGATGATCAGAATGCGGTTGATCTCGCCGCTGAAGAAGATGCTCTCGCCGAGCACGAAGCGGCCAACGACGTTGGCGATGGTATTGGCCGCCATCAGCAGCACGCCCACGGCAAGAATGATGGCTTCCAGCTTGCTGATCCACGTATCGATGGTGCCCAGAAAACCAGGCAACCCCGAGTGGTAGTGCTGTTCGGATTCTTCTTCGGTCATGATGGGATCCTTGGTCGGAAATTCCGGGAGAAACGCACGTACCTGTATCGCAGCGTACGCCCTCTGGGTCGCGGTTCGCAGCCATCTGGTCAACGCTGGATGCACGCAGCGCGCCTGGCGTGGCGGCGACTGTCGGGTCGCTATTCAGGGCTCTGGAAACACAAAAGGGGCAGCCGGGTAGGGCTGCCCCTTTCGGGAGCGATGGCTCAGACGAGGATTACTCCTCGCCGGACTGAACCGCTTCCAGGTCAGCCTTGAACTGGTCGAGCAGTTCCTGACCGCCTTCACCGGTCATCTCGATGAACTTCTCCTCGACCTGCGGAGCGCGATCCTTGAAGGCCTGGATCTGTTCGTCGTCCAGGCGAGTCACGGTGACCTCGTCAGACGCTTCCTGGATCTTGCCGAGTGCTTCTTCGGCGAGGCCCTGGATGTGCTCGATGGTGGTGTCGTAGGCGGAGTCGGTGGCGTCCTGGACGAGTTGCTTGTCCTCGTCGGACAGGCCGTCATAGAAGTCCTGGTTGGCCATCATGGCGGTGGTGAACCAGCCGTGGCCGGTGAAGGTCAGGTTCGGGGAGACCTCGTACAGACCGCCGGACTCGATCCAGAAGATCGGGTTTTCCTGACCGTCGATGATGCCGGTCTGCAAACCGCCGTAGACCTCACCCCAGGGCAGCGGCGTGGGGGTCGCGCCGAAGGCGTCGTAGGTCTCCGCAAGCAGCGGGTTGGTCATGGTGCGGATCTTCTTGTTGTCGAAGTCCTCCGGCGAGGTGATCGGCTCGTCGGCGGTGACCACCATTTCCCCTTCCGGGTACATCTGCATCAGCTTCAGCCCGTGCTCGGCGTAGAGCTCGGGGAACATCTCGTTGATCGCCTTGCTCTCGTCGAAGAACTTCAGCACGGTTTCTTCGTCGGTGGGCAGCAGGTAGGGAATGAAGAAGATCTGGGCTTCGGGAATCAGCGCGCCGGTGAAGCCGGGAGACTGGTTGACGAACTGCAGGATGCCGTTCTGGGTCTGCTCCATGATGTCGTCGGATTCGCCCAGTTCGCCGAAGCGGTAGACCTGGACGGAATGGTCGGAATTCTCCTCGACGTACTGCTTGAACGCCTGGGCAAAGACGTCCTGGACATCGCCCTCGTACTCTTCGTGGGCGTAGCGCCAGTTGTCGGCCATGGCGGTGGAGGAAAGACCCAGCATCAGGGCGCCGATGCTGGCGGTGGTCAGCAGCTGTGTTGCCTTCATTCTTGTGGTTCCTCTGCAGGTGTTGGAGCTATGGGCGGATCGCGTTCGCCTGTTGTATTGCTTCGTGTCTCGCTTCGGAATCTCGGACCTTGTGCTATTGGCGCGAACAAGATCGATCATGCAAAAAATGCAGGAATTCTCATGCAGTTAACGTCAGGCTAGCGCGCTGCCGGAAGAGGGTCAAGCTGGCTTTCCACGCTTCTTATGGCCATAAGTTGCGTTTTTTTCTGCCGTTGTTGGCTAGAAAGCAGCACATTTTCTAGACCTTGGAGTCTGGCGGGTATCGGCGAGAAAGCCAGTTCGTTCAGGCTAATTTTCATGAGCATCTGCAGGCATTGTTGCTCGGCTTCGAGCTCCGCCTGCTTGATCCGCGAGCGAACGCTCGCCACCTGCGGGTCGGCTTGCGCCTGGGGCTTCAGGTCCCTGCGCAGTCGGCGCAGAGGCTGGGTGACCTCGCGCTGCCAGGCGGCGACCTCTGACGGAAGTGCACCTGCCTGGGCGCCCTGTTGATACAGCCAGCATCGCCACAACAGTTCACACACGTCCCAGCCGTGCTCATCCTGCAGCGTCAGGCAGGCTTGCTCGACGCCTGGCCGGGCATAGATTGCCAGGGCGAAGTCCCATAGCGGCGAAGTCGCCAGGCGAGGGCGCAGGCGAGCGGTGAATTCGGTAGAATCGGGGTCCAAGACGATATCCTTCTTTTATTAGAGAAGCTCGCGGGTGCCCGGCCCGGCGGGCTCATCCCGATGGAGCCGTGATGATTGCACTGCGCCAAGTAACCCTGCAACGCGGCGCCGAGCCGTTGTTCGAGGGTGCCGACCTGACCCTGCACGCCGGCCACAAGGCCGGTATCGTGGGCCCCAATGGCGCCGGCAAGTCCAGTCTGTTTGGCCTGATCCTCGGCGAGATCGGCGCCGACAAGGGCGCGGTCGAGATGAGTGGCGGCCAGCGTATTGCCCATATGGCGCAGGAAGTCGAGGCGCTGTCTCGCCCCATCATCGAGTACGTGCTCGACGGGGATGCGGAACTAAGGCGTACCGAGGTTGCCCTCGCCTCTGCCCAGGCCGACGGTGACCATCACCGCGAGGCCGAACTTCACGGCGCCATCGAGGCGCTGGACGGCTACAGCGCGCCAGCCCGCGCGGCCCAGTTGCTGGTCGGGCTGGGCTTTGCCCAGCACGATCTGGACAAGCCGCTGTCGGCGTTCTCCGGTGGTTGGCGCATGCGAGCCAACCTGGCGCGTACCCTGTTCATGCCCTCCGACGTGCTGCTGCTCGACGAGCCGACCAACCACCTGGACCTGGACGCCCTGCTGTGGCTAGAGCAGTGGCTGACGCGCTATCCCGGCACCCTGTTGCTGATCTCCCACGACCGCGACTTTCTCGATGCGGTGTGTGACCACATCGTGCACTTCGATCGTCGCAGCCTGGTGCTCTATCGGGGCAACTACACCACCTTCGAGCGGACCCGGGCCGAGAAGCTGGCGCTGCAGCAGGCCCAGGCCGAGAAGCAGCAGGCGCGTCGCGAGGAAATCGAGAAGTTTGTCGCCCGCTTTCGCTACAAGGCGACCAAGGCGCGCCAGGCCCAGAGCCGACTGAAGATGCTCGAGCGCATGGGCGACATCGCCCTGGCCCACGTCGATTCCCCCTTTCACTTTACCCTGCCGGCGGCGGACAAGACGTCTCATCCGCTGCTGGTGATCGATGACGCCAGCCTGGGCTATCGTCGCGAGGACGGCAGCGAGCGCACCCAGCTGTCCGACGTGAAGCTGACTCTGCTGCCGGGACAGCGCATCGGTCTGCTCGGTCCCAATGGCGCGGGCAAGTCGACCCTGATCAAGTCGCTGACCGGCGATCTGCCGTTGCTCTCTGGCCGTCGGGTGCCCGGCGAGCACCTGGCGGTGGGCTACTTCGCCCAGCACCAGCTCGAAGGGCTCGATCTCAAGGCGACCCCCTTCACCCACGTGCAGCGCCTGTCGCCCCAGGCCGCCGACAGCGATATCCGCAACTTCCTGGGTGGCTTCGGCTTTCCGGGAGACGACGTGTTTGCCCGGGTCGAGCTGTTCTCCGGCGGCGAGAAGGCACGCCTGGCGCTGGCCCTGATTGCCTGGCAGAAGCCCAACCTGCTGCTCCTCGACGAGCCGACCAACCACCTGGACCTGGAGATGCGCGAGGCGCTGACCGAGGCGTTGGCGTCGTTCGAAGGGACGGTGATCGTGGTATCCCACGACCGCCACCTGCTCAAGGCCACCGTCGACGAGTTCTGGAAGGTCGCCGACCATCGGGTCGAACCCTTCGATGGCGACCTGGAGGATTACCGGGCCTGGCTCAAGTCACGCCTGGAAAGCGATCGTCGCGCGGCCAGGGAAGACAAGGCCGACAGGGCCGAGGCTGGCCAGGCCGCCCCGCGGGAGGATCGCAAGGCCTCGCGCCGCGCCGCCGCCGAGCTGCGCGAGAAGCTCAGGCCCTTGAAGCGCGAGCGGGACAAGGCCGAAAAGGCCATGGAGAAGGTCCAGGCTGAACTCGGCGAGGTGGAAGCGCAGCTCGGCGACGCTGAGCTCTACACTGACGCGGCGCGCAAGCAGGAACTGACCGACTGTCTGGCGCGCCAGGGCGAGCTCAAGGCGCGCCTCGAGGAGCTGGAGGCCGACTGGCTCGCCGCCGAAGAGGCGCTCGAGGAAATGAACGAGGCGCTGTCGGGCTGAGCCACGCTCGGTTCGATAGCGCCTCGGGTCGCTGGGTCGCCCGATAGCCGGGGCGAGTGGGCGTGGCGAACGGCTATTGCGAGTCGCACCGGGATGAGGCGGGCACGCTTGCGGGAGCCGTGTCGCTGGCTTCCATGCGCGCGGCCAGTCGCTCGCGCTCGGCCTGCTCGTCGGCCAGGCTCTTGTGAGGCAGCAGCAGATTGAGCAGCACGGCGGTGAGCGCCGCCACCACCACGGGTGATCCACCGATCGCCATCTCGATCGTGTCCGGCAGCGCGGCGATGGCCTGCGGCGCCGCGGCGAGCCCGAGGCCCAGCGCCAGCGCCAGGCTGGCGATGGTCATGTTGCGCCCGGACAGCTCGTCGCGGGTCAGCAGCTGGATACCGGTCATGGTGATCATGCCGAACACCGTGATGGTGGCGCCACCGAGCACCGGATAGGGAATGGTGGTCATCAGCGCGCCGAACTTCGGCATCAGTCCCGCCGCCAGCAGAAACAGCGCCGCCAGTGCCAGCACCGAACGACTGATGACCTTGGTCATGGCGACGATACCGACGTTCTGGCTGAACGACGCCGTCGGCAGAGCCGCGAACAGGGCACCGACCAGAGTGCACAGGCCGTTGCCCAGCAAGCCCCCGGACAGCTCCCGATGGCCCAGCTCGCGATTCATGCCACCGATGGTGGTAGCGGATAGATCACCGATGGTCTGCACCGAATTGACCACGCAGATGATCACCATGGACAGGATCGCCACCGGCGCGAATTCGAGCGTCACGGGGAGCGGGCGCGGCGCACTGAACCAGGCAGCCTGATGCACCGCAGTGAAGTCCACCATGCCCAGCGCGAGTGCCAGCGCGTAGCCCACCACGATGCCGCAGATGATCGCGGCGAGCTTGATGAAGCCCCGCCCGAACTGGGAAATCGCCAGCACCACGGCCAGAGTGACCAGTGCCACCAGCCACTGCCTGCCGCCACCGTAGCCAGCGCTGCCCTTGCCCCCGGCCATGTAGTGGATGGCGATGTCGTAGAGCGACAGGCCGATCACCAGCACCACCACCCCCGCCACCACCGGCGGAAACAGGTGACGCAGCGGGCGTATACCGAACCCGACCAGCAGCATCGCCGTGCCGCCGATCAACTGGGCGCCGAGGATGCCGCCGAGGCCATACTGGGCGCCCACGGCGGTCAGGGTGGGCACGTAGGCAAAGCCGACACCGAAGATGGTCGGCAGGCGGGCACCGAAGCGCCAGACGCCGAACAGCTGGATCAGCGTCGACAGCGCCGAGGCCACCAGCGAGATCTGGATCAGCAGCAGGGTTTCGGCGGTGGAGGCGCCGATGGCACCGGAGACGATGATCGGCACCGTGATGGTACCCATGATCATGGCGAGGATGTGTTGCAGCGACAGTGGCAGGGCACGGCTCAGTGGTGGCCGGCCGTGGAAGTCGAAGACCGAGACGCTGACGGGGTAGCGGGCGTTGTTCATGGATACGATCACCGATTGTTTTTGTATACAGGCGATTGTGGTAAATGTTTCCATAAACATCAAGGCGAGACGGGGCGAGACGAGACAGCCTGGTTTACCGCCCCGCCGACATCGCGTTGCGATCGGGCTTTTGAAGATCACAAAGGTGGCAGGACGCCGCGTTCGCTGCATGTTGGCGCTCGGCGCCAGGAGGGGGCTCTCAGCTCTCCAGCAGAAAGGTCACCGGCCCGTCGTTGATTAGTGCCACCTGCATATTGGCGCCGAACTCGCCGCTGGCCACCGGCGCATGGCGCTGGCGGGCCTGGTCGAGCAGGTAGTGAAACAGACGATCGCCTTCGGCCGGCGGCGCCGCGCTGGAGAAGCTGGGACGCAGCCCCTTGCGGGTATCCGCGGCCAGGGTGAACTGGGACACCAGCAAGAGGCCTCCACCGGCCTGCTGAACATTGAGATTCATCTTGTCCTGGTCGTCGGCGAACACGCGATAGTGCAGCAGCTTGTGCAACAGGCGGTCGGCCGAGGCCTCGTCATCGCATTTTTCCACCCCGACCAGGGCCAGCAGGCCGTGGTCGATGGCGCCGACGGTGCGATCCTCGACCTCGACACTGGCACGGCGGACGCGTTGGATCAGGGCTTTCATGCAGGGCTTCCTCTGGCAACGGGTGGGGGATTGCACACAGCAGGGCCCGCTAGCCTAGCACGGGCCTGCCTGGCCAGGGAGGCGCCGGCGTCAGCGCCCCAGCAGAGCGTCGCGGAAGTCGCGGTCCAGGGGATCTTCACCGAGCCAGATGGCGAACATGGCGTTGGCAAGCGCCTTGTCGTTGGAGCGGTACAGCGGGGCGCCATTGAGCGCGAGGATCAGGCTCTCGCCATCCCAGGTCAGCGAATAGCGGTCGCCCGGCGCGACGGAGCGATAGCTGTCGACCAGCGCGGTCAGCGGGCGGCGAATCGACGGAAAGTCCACGGCGCCGACCTGCGCGCGCACGGTCTCGAGGGTGGTGCTGGCGAAGTCATCGGCCTCGATGGCATGGAAGTAGTGCAGCACCAGCCGGCGCGGGACGTCGGATTCGGGAGCGGGGCGGGGGTACCCCGCGGCCTGGTAGTAGGCGCCGGCGTAGGCGTCCCACACCAGATAGGTGAAGAGCCCGTGGCCGATCATCTCGTAGCGCCGGCCGTCGTCGATCTGGGTGGCAAAGCTAGCGCTCTTGACGCTGACCTGCTGCGTCGACGTCTGGGCGTTGGCCTCGGGGGGCGCGGCCATGGTCAGGGTCAGACAGGTGATCAGGCTGACGGCGGCAAGCAGCCGAACCAGCGGGTGCTGTCGGGGTTGTCGCGAAGGCATGATGAAACTCCCGTGACATGATGTTGTACACATCATGGCGCGAGATATGACTTATGTACAGTTTTTGTAGAGCGTTCTTCCCGTGACTACCAGGCGCGGCACAGCATGATGTCGCAACGGGGCTCCGCCAGAAGACGCTTGGTAATCTGACTGCGTCTGCCCGCCTGACTGCGGTTGCCCAGCGCCAGCAGATCGGGAGGCTGACGGCGCAGATGGGCGATCAACACGTCCAGGGGGTCGCCCTGTTCCAGCACCAGCTCCAGTTCCGGCACCCGATCGAATTCCGCCATCAGGTGGTCGATCTCCTGTTCGAGCTGCTGTCTAAGTCGGATGACCTCACGATCGCGCCACTGAGCAAAGTCGGTATCGGAGCCGAGTTCGCGCTCGCCCGGCACGTCCCAGGCGTGGAGCAGTTCGAGGCGGGATTCCGGAAAGTGTCGCAGGGTCTCGCGCAGGGTGCGACGGCAGGTCAGGGAGAAGTCCACCGGAACCAGAATGTCGTTCCACGGCTCTGCGGGGGGCTGGCTGACGGTCAGCACCGGACAGGGGGCGCTCAACAGCACCCGGGCCAGGGTGGTGCCGCCGATCAGGTCAGGGTGTCCGCGCTTGCGATGGGTGCCGAGGATGATCATCTCGGCGTTGCGATCGTGGGCTTCACGGATGATCTCGGCGTAGGGGGCGCCGGTCACCGTCTGCACCAGCAGCGGCGGTTCGGCCAGTGCGTAGTCCTCGCGCAGGTCGGTGGCGATGGCGTGGATGTCATCTACTACCGCACCTTCCAGGTCGCGCAGCACCCGGTGGGGCAGATAGGGATCCAGCACGTGCAGTACGTCGAGACGGGCGCCCATCTCGTTGGCCAGGCGGATGGCGCGGCCGAAGGCGGAACGATTTTCTGCCGACAGGTCACAGGCAAACAGCAGGGTGCGAGTCATGGCTCTGCCCTCACGACGCCAGTGGGTGAACCTTCAGCATGGGCGGACGTGCCGATTCGCGCAAGCAACGGCGTCGTCAGTCCCTGTCAGTGCACGATAGCGCCCGTCCTGCGCTCGGATCAGATCAGACTCGGCGTGTCGTGGCTTTCACGGCCCGCCATCGCCCGCCACTGCTCCTGCCGCTACCACCAGGCGTGGAAGTGATGCACCGGGCCGCGCCCCTTGCCCACCGACAGCCGCCGGCTTGCGTCGAGCGCCTGGTGCAGCCAGCGCTTGGCGTCGCCGATGGCGTCGATGACCTGCGACTCGTCGGCGTCCTGGGACAGATGGGCCAGCTTGGCGGCGATCGCCGAGGACAGGGCACAACCGGTACCATGCAGGTTCTGGGTATCGATGCGCGGCGCCGGCAGCCAGCGATCGCCACCGGGCGAGGCCAGCAGGTCGGGACAGCTATCACCATCGAGATGGCCACCCTTGAGCAGCACATAGGGGGCGGACAGTTGCTTGAGCGCCGGCAGCATCGCCTCCATGGCATCGGCGCTGGTGGGCGGCTCGACCCCCAGCAGTACCGCTGCCTCGGGCAGGTTGGGGGTGATCACGTCGGCCAGCGGCACCAGCACATCGCGTACCGCACTGATCCCGGCCTCATCGACCAGGATGTCGCCGCTCTTGGCCACCATCACCGGGTCGAGCACGATCCAGCGGGGACGCCTGGCCTCGAGCGCTTCACGCAGGGTCTCGGCGACCTCGCGGCTGGCGACCATGCCGATCTTCACCGCGTCGATGCGCACGTCGTCGAGCAGGTGATCGAGCTGCACCCGGATGCTCTCTGCAGCCACCGGGTGCACCTCGCGTACCCCACAGGTATTCTGCGCGATCACCGCGGTGATGACGTTGGTGGCATAGGTGCCCAGGGCAGACAGCGTCTTGAGGTCGCCCTGGAGGCCGGCGCCGCCAGAAGGGTCGGAGCCGGCGATGGTCAGCGTGTGAGGGATGGATACGGCGTGGGACATGAAAGACACCCGAAAGTCAGCAGAAGACACAGAATACAAGAGGCGGCGCTGAGAGAGCCAATGTCGAGCGCATCATGCTGAGTCTGTTTGTCATGGCGTTTGCCAGCGCCACCCTGCTGCCCGGAGGGTCCGAGCTATGGCTGGCTGGGCTGTGGTGCCGGGGCGAAGCGCCGCTGGCGCTGTGGCTGGTTGCCACCCTGGGCAATACCCTGGGCAGTCTGGTCAATGTCGCCCTGGGCCGCTACGCCATCCAGTATGTGGATCGGCGCTGGTTTCCCGCCTCCCGGGCGGGACTGGCACGAGCCCAGCGCTGGTATCGCAAGGGCGGAGAAGCGAGTCTGCTGCTGGCCTGGCTGCCGGTGGTAGGGGATCCGCTGACGGTACTCGCGGGAATCGCCCGGCTGCCGTGGTGGCGTGCCACGCTGTGGATCGTCGTCAGCAAGGGCGGGCGCTACGCGGTGCTGCTGTGGTTTGCCGAACGCTATTTCAGCTGCGGCTGATCACTGCTCGAGAGCGAGCGCTTCGAGCAAGGCTCGAGATTCGACACGATGTCCGCCCGTGCCCCGAAAACGGACAGGGGCCGCGCGAGGCGGCCCCTGGGTGCTTGTGTCGGCAATGCTCGACACCTTCTGGATGGGTTACTCCTGGCCGAAGTCAGTGCCGCCGTCCGGGTTGCGGGCGTTGTAGTAGGCCTGCTCGGAGATGGCGTGGTAGTTCACCACCTTGTCCTGGAAGTCGCGGTACGACTCGTAGATGCGACCGGCGATATCGCTGGAGTCGGCCAGTTCCTGCACCACCTCGGCGGAGATCTCCTGAGCCTGGGCGAGCACGTCGTCGGGCAGCTTGCGCAGCTGGACGTCGTGTTCGTTGATCAGGGTGGCCAGGGCATCGTTGTTGCGCGCGGTGTACTCGTCCAGCACGTCCTGGTTCACGTCGCGTACCGCGGTGCGCAGGATCGCCTGAAGGTCGGCGGGCAGCTCGGCCAGGGCCTCATCGTTGACGATGGCCTCGAACATCACCGTCGGCTCATGCCAGCCCGGGTAGTAGTAGTACTCGGCGGCCTGGTGCAGGCCGAAGGCCAGGTCGTTGTACGGACCGATCCACTCGGTGGCATCGATGGCGCCGGACTGCAGCGAGGTGAAGATCTCGCCGCCGGGCATATTGACGATGGCCACGCCCATGCGGTTCATGACCTCACCACCGAGGCCTGGCATGCGCATCTTGAGGCCGTCCAGGTCGTCGACAGAATTGATTTCCTGGTTGTACCAGCCGCCCATCTGTACGCCGGAGGCGCCGGCAGTCATGACCTCGACGCCGAAGTCATCGTAGAGCTCGTTCCACAGCTCCAGGCCGCCACCATAGTGCAGCCAGGCGTTCATTTCCTGGGCGTTCATGCCGAAGGGCACGGCGGCGAAGAACTGGGCGGCGGGCGCCTTGCCCTTCCAGTAGTAGGAGGCAGAGTGGCCCATCTGGGCGGTGCCTTCGGCGACGGCGTCGAAGACCTCGAAGCCCGGTACCAGCTGGCCGGCACCGAACACCTCGATCGTCAGGCGGCCGTCGGACATTTCCTCGACCAGCTTGGCCAGACGCTCGGGACCCTGGCCGACACCGGGGAAGTTCTTCGGCCAGGAGGTGACCAGCTTCCACTCGAAGGTGTCCTGGGCCTGGGCCTGGGCTCCGACCAGCAGTAGACCGGAGGCACCGGCGAGGGTAATGGCCTTGGCGATTGAGCTGCGTTGCATGTAAGTCCCCTTTGTATGGTATTGGCGTTGTCGGGACCTGCCGGCCAGGGTAGGGCCGGCGGGTAGTTGGCGTCTCGCGGGATGGCCCGAGACGCCGTGAAGCGGGCGATGGCTCGTCGGGCAACTATAGACGCCGGGGGCGCCCCCCGGCGTGGGCTGCCGTCCACGCATCGCCAACGCGCCGGATCAGAACGGCTCCGGCAGCCAGGTGGCGAGCTGCGGGCCAGCGTCGAGAGTGACAGGGCCCGGCGTTGAGGTTTACGGCATCAGAACTGCTCCGGCAGCCAGGTGGCGAGCTGCGGGAAGAATGACAGGGCCAGCAGCATGCCGAGCTGCAGCACGATGAACGGAATGACGCCTCGGTAGATCGCGGACGTCGGTACCGACTCCGGGGCCACCCCGCGCAGATAGAACAGGGCGAAGCCGAAGGGAGGCGTCAGGAAGGAGGTCTGCAGGTTGATCGCGATCATGATGCCCAGCCAGATTGGATCCAGGCCCATGGCCAGCAGAATCGGACCGACGATCGGCACCACCACGAAGGTGATCTCGATGAAGTCGAGGATAAAGCCGAGCAGGAAGATCACCAGCATCACGATGATGGTGGCGCCGACTACCCCGCCGGGCATGTTCTCGAACAGATGGGTGACCAGCTCTTCACCGCCGTAGGCGCGGAACACCAGCGAGAACAGCGCCGCGCCGATCAGGATCAGGAACACCATGGTGGTGACGTGGGTGGTGGAGCGCAGCACGTCCTTGAGCGTGGCCAGATCGAGGCGACGATAGGCCAGGGCCAGCACCAGGGCGCCGAAGGCACCCACCGCGGAAGCCTCGGTGGGGGTGGCCAGTCCGGCCAGGATCGAGCCGAGCACCGCGACGATCAGCACGATGGGCGGCACCAGGCCCTTGAGCAGCAACAGGCCGATGCCCGAGGTGTGGCCCAGCTCGGCCATCAGTTCCTGGCGATCGGCGGCAGGGGCGGCGCTGGGCTTGAACAGCGCCACCAGGCTGACGTAGACGATATACACCAGCACCAGGATCAGGCCCGGGACCAGCGCCCCCATGAACAGATCACCCACCGACACCGTCTTGGGGCTGAAGATGCCCATGGACAGCTGGGCCTGCTGGTAGGCGCTGGACAGCACGTCACCAAGCAGCACCAGAGCGATGGACGGCGGGATGATCTGACCCAGGGTGCCGGTGGCGCAGATGGTGCCGGTGGCCAGCGACTGGCTGTAGCCGCGCTTGAGCATGGTCGGCAGCGACATCAGACCCATGGTGACCACGGTGGCGCCGACGATGCCGGTGGAAGCGGCCAGCATCATGCCGACCAGGGTCACCGAGATGCCGAGTCCGCCGCGCAGCGAGCCGAACAGCAGGGCCATGGCGTCGAGCAGGGTTTCGGCGACCTTGGACTTCTCGAGCAGCACGCCCATCAGCACGAACAAGGGCACCGCCAGCAGGGTGGTGTTGGTCATGATGCCGTAGAGGCGATTGGGGAAGGCGTTGAGGTAGCTGCCGTCGAAGTTGGCATCGATGCCGAGGGACTCCAGGCCGTAGCCGAGCCCGGCAAAGGCCAGGGCGGTACCGGCCAGCGACAGCGCGACCGGAAAACCGAACATCAATACCGTACAGATGACACCGAACAGCACCAGGGGCATGAACTCCAGCATTTACAGGTGCTCCTCGTCGGCGTCATGGGGAAGGGCGTTGGGGTCGAGACGTCCCTTTAAAATCAGGATATTGCGGTAGATCTCGACGATACCCTGGACAATCATCAGCACGGCGAAGGCCGGTATCAGCGTCTTCAGCAGGAACACCCCGGGGATGCCACCGGCGTCGGGTGAGCCCTCGAAGATGGCCCAGGACTTGCCGACGTAGCCGAGGCTGGTGGCGATCACGAAGCCCATCACCGGCAGCAGCAGCAGCAGGGTGCCGAGCAGGTCGACCAGCGCCTTGCGCCTGGGCGACATCGCTCGATAGAAGATGTCGACGCGCACGTGTCCGCCGTGCTTCAGGGTGTAGGCCGCCGCCAGCATGAACACGGCGGCGTGCATGTACATCACCGATTCCTGCATGGGGATGCTGTTGACGCTGAAGGCATAGCGCAGCACCACGATCAGGAACTGGATGATCATCATCGCCAGGATCAGCCAGGAAAGGCCCCTGCCAAGGCGTTCGGAGAAGGCGTCCAGGGCCGCCAGTGGCCCCGGCAAGCCGGAAGATGTAGACATTAGGAACTCGCTGGTGGTGTCAGGGCGATCATTGTCCAGGCTGGCGCCCGGGCACGCCGTCGCCAGGGCAGGACGTCGGCTTGCCGGGGGGACCTGGCGTCATGGATAGTGTGGCACGCGGAGACATTAGCGAATCTCGGTGCACGTCAACGCTGACTATACGGCAGTCGAGGTAGCACTGTCATGACACCAAAAGTCGAGGTCCGCTGGCGTGGCGTCCGCCGCCGCCGACAGGATGGCTCAGGCGGGTGGGTCGGGCGTGTGGCTCAGGCGGGTAGCTCAGACGGGAAGCTCAGGTGGGAAGGTCAGGTGGGAAATTCAGGTGAGCGGTTCAGGCAGGTTGCTCGGGCTGATCGGCCTGGATGGCGGCGAGGCAGGGCTGGGGCAGGCGAATATCGACGGCCACCGGCAGGTGGTCCGAAAACAGTCGGTCGAGGACTTCGGCCTCATCGGCCTCCAGCGACGACGACAGCAGGATATGGTCCAGCGCTCGGCTGGGGCGCCAGGACGGGTAGCTCAGTGCCGGTCGCACCGGATGCAGCGGCAACGAGGCGCAGAAGCGGTCGTGGGCGTGCAGGCGGTCCGGGGTGCAGTTCAGGTCCCCCATCACCACCACGTGCTTGAGTGGCTGGATCAGCTCGCTGAGGTAGTCGAGCTGCAGGTTCTGGGTGCGCTGGCCCAGCGCCAGGTGGGCGACGAACAGGTGCAGGGCCTCGGGGCCCTGGCCGAAGCGCGCATGGATGGCGCCCCGGCCGGGCAGGGTTCCCGGCAGGCGGTGCTCCTCGATGCGGCTGGGTGCCAGCCGGGAGAGCAGGCCATTGCTGTGCTGGGCAAGTCGACCGAGGTTGCGGTTGAGCTGCTGATAGTGGTGGGGGAAGCCGCCTTGCATGGCCAGGTACTCGAGCTGATTGACCTGGTTCGAGCGAAAGCTGCCGCCGTCCACCTCCTGTAGCCCCACCATGTCGAAGTGCGACAGCACCTCGGCGATCATGTCCAGACGTCGTTGCCGACGCGGGTGAGGCAACAGGTGCTGCCAGCTACGGGTGAGGTAGTGGTGGTAGGCCGAGGTCTGGATACCCACCTGCAGGTTGAAGGTCACCAGCCTCAGGTGGCCTCTGTCCAGCGTGGGGTGGCGTTCCTCGGCCAGTGACGTCATTGGGCTCCAGACTCCTGTTCGCTGCGGATCTGCTCCACCAGCGCCTCGGCGATGCGCGGCATGTTGTCGAGGCTGCCGGCGGTGCTCGGCGAGACGATGTAGCGACCATCGACGATCAGCGCGGGGACGCCCATCAGTTCGAGGTTGCGCATGGTGGCGCTGGCGCGATTGATCTGGGACTTCACGCCGAAGCCATCCAGCGCCTTGAGCGCCTGCTCTTCGCTGACACCGTAGTCGCTGAAGAAGGCGGCGATGTCTGCTGGCTCGGTAAGCTGCTCGCCTTCCTGGTGGATGGCGTCGAAGAAGTCCTCGTGCACCTCGTCGAGGATCTCGAGCTGCTGGGCGGCATAGAAGGCCTTGGCGTGCTTGACCCAGGTCTCGCCCAGGGTTGCCGGCATGCGTTCGAACTCGACGTCATCGGGCAGCTCGGCGACCCAGGCATTGAGCGGATCTTCCAGCGAGTAGCAGTGCGGGCAGCCATACCAGAACACTTCGGTCACGTTGATCTTGCCATCGTCGCTGCCCAGCTCGACCTGATTGGGGGCGACGGTGTAGTCCTCGCCCTCGGTGATCGAGGCGGCGACCGCCATGGTCGACAGGCTAAGGCCAGCGAGGCCCATCATCAGTGACTTCAGCATAGAATGTTTTCTCCTTGATTGAGGCGGGCATGCCATGGCGGCGCGAGGGCGCGACGAACCTGGAGCCGCAAAGCGAACGCTGTTTTGAGTCTACAACGTTCGAAGGGTTCCCGAATATCCCGATTGGGCAGACGTCGCATGTCTATCTTTGCTGGTAAACGCAACGGGGCGGCCACAAGGGCCGCCCCGCGGGACGCATCGAAAGGTGAATCGATCAGTGCAGGCCCTGGACGTAGTTGGCCACGGCTTCCATGTCGGCATCGCTCATCTTGGCGGCGATGTCGGCCATCACGCCACCGGGGCTGTTGGCGCGGGCGCCGGAGGCGAATGCCTGGAGGGTGCTGACCACATAGCCGGCGTGCTGGCCGGAAAGCCCCGGATAGACCGCCGAGCCGATGCCGCTGCCGGTCGGGCCATGGCAGGCGCTGCAGGCCGGGATGCCCTTGGCCAGGTCGCCAGCGCGGTAGAGCGCCTCGCCGCGCTCGAGCAACGCCTCGTCATCCTTGGCCTGCCCCACCACCGGGTCCTGGCCGGCGAAGAAGGCGGCCACGTCCCAGGCGTCCTGGTCGCTGAAGTTGTCCACCTGCCCCGCCATCTGCGGCACCGGACGGGTGCCGTCACGGATGTCGATGATCTGCTTGGCCAGGTAGGAGGCCTGCTGGCCGGCCAGGTTGGGGAAGGTCGGCGCGATACTGGCGCCGGTCTGGCCGTGACAGGCGGCGCAGGCGGTGGCCTTGTCGCGTCCTGCGGCGGCGTCTGCGTCACTCTGGAGGTCGGCATGGGCGGCGCCGACGACGCCGATGGAGATTGCCAGGCTTGCCAGTAACTGTCTCATCGCTAGTTCACTTATGCCGTTTTTAATGTTTTCACGGTCCCGCGGAAGGCGTGGCCTTCACTGCAGGGGGAAGCGCCCGCGCTGAGGCCGGTCGCTGGCGACAGCGGCACAATGTTATGATGATTCCCCGGGTCGCAGCCGCCTCAAAGCTTACTATAACCAAACACCCCGGGGGCGGGAATGCCAGGGCCCTCGACCCTACCTTTGATCACCGTCAGGATTTCTTCCATCTCATGGCTTTCAACTACTCCTTGGCCCGATTCCTCACCAGTGCGCCGACGCTGGCCCGATGCCCCGAAGACATTGGTGTCGAGGTCGCCTTTGCCGGACGTTCCAATGCCGGAAAGTCCAGCGCGATCAACACCATCACCCAACAGAAGGCGCTCGCTCGTACCTCCAAGACGCCGGGTCGCACCCAGCTTATCAACGTCTTTTCGCTGGGCGAGGACAGCGAGCGCCGGCTGGTGGACCTGCCCGGCTATGGCTACGCCAAGGTGCCCGAAAAGGTCAAATTGGAGTGGCAGCGCCACCTGGCCGAATACCTCCAGAAGCGAGCTTCGCTCAAGGGGCTGGTGCTGGTGATGGACGTGCGTCACCCATTGACCGAGTTCGACCTGGCGCTGCTGGATGTGGCCGATGAGCGCGACCTGCCGGTGCATATCCTGCTGACCAAGGCCGACAAGCTGAAGCAGGGCGCGGCCAAGAATGCCCTGCAGCAGGTGCGCTCGCGGCTGCGTGAGTGGGAGGACCTGGTCAGCGTGCAGCTTTTCTCGGCGCTCAAGCGCCAGGGCGTCGACGAGGCCCATCGGCGCCTGGACGGCTGGCTTGCGCACGAAGGCTAGCCAGCCTGACGAGCCCTAGCCAGCCTGACGAGCCCGCCGGCTACTTGTACGTAGCGGTGACCTCCAGCAGTCCCTTGACGCGCCCACCGGATGCCTGCTCGGCATAGCGGTAGTAGCTGACGCGTAACGGAACCTTGGGCGCCTCCCCCATCAGGCCAACCGCTCGCGAGCCAGACAGGTCCACGGGGTCGAAGTCGTGGGCTGAAAAAGCGTCGATTTCCAGCGCCAGCCCGATGCCCTTGGCGCCGCCGCCTGAGGTGTCGGCGTTGCCGAGGATGCCTTGGCGGGCGTTGATGACGCTGGCGCCGCCCGAGCGTATGGACAGATCCGCCATGTTGACCTCATCGCAGTCGTTGAAGCTCAGGTAGGCGGTGGTGGTACCGCCCCGAGATCCTGCTCCCGGCAGCTCGCTGAGGTCGATATCGGGCAGGATGATGTAGGGGGTCCACATCTTGCAGGTGCTCTCGATCACGGTGACGTAAGCGCCGCCAACTCCGACTACCGTACCGGTATAGTTGTCGCTGGCGCCGGTGCTGGTCGCCACGTGGGTATGAGGCCAGTAGGTAAACTGTTCGTAGTTGCCCGGTTCGGTGTCGCCATGGCGTACGATCGGTATCTCCTTCGTGACGCTGCCGGAGACACAGCCAGATGCATGGTTGGCGGTGCGCAGGGAAGCGACCAGGGTCTGGTGGTGATGGCCGCCCATGCTGGTGTCGGCCTTGTCGAAGTAGAAGCCCGGTATTGCGCTTTTGGCGTCACCGGTGGCGCTGTCGTAGGAACCCTGGGTATCGAGCAGGATATAGACGCGGCCGTCGCTGCCGGTCTGGCAGGCGTAGGTGGTGTGGAAGGAGGCTATCCCCGCGGTGTTGCCTTCCGGCGTGGTGCCGGACAAGGTCGAGGGGTAGGACATGCCGGTGCTGTAGAGGCCGCAGGTACCGGGCGGGCGTACGGTGTCGCAGGTAGGGCGTGCCGCCAGGGCTGGCGCGATGCCCAGGGGCAGGGCGAGAGCGGGCCCCAGTCCTGAAACACGCCCCGAAAGCAGTCCCGAAGACAGCCCCGAAACAAGCCCCAGTCCCGAAACCAGAGCAAACGCCAGCCCGAGCTTGAGCACTCGTCGCAGGTGACGCCGGGTCGGCGGTGATGAAGCGAGGGGGCGATAGAGCGGGCGGGGCATGGCGGCAGGCACTCAGGGTACAGGTGCCTGCCGGTTTACCACGTGGCGCCGGCGGTCCCGGGGTTTTTCTCGCTTTATTGATCCTGATGCTCACCGAGCAGGGTTGGCAGCTCGGTGACCCGAGACAGTCGGGTCACGCCGCGTGGCAAGGGAGCCGTCTCGGCCTCTGGCGGCGCGATCCAGATCGCCCGCAAGCCCAGGCGAATCGCCGGCAGCACGTCTTCCTCCCAGGAATCGCCCACGTGCAGGGTCTCGCAGGCCTTGACCTCAAGCCGTGCCAGCATCGCCAGAAAGGGCCGCGGATCGGGCTTGGGGGCGAACATCTCGCCGGCGGCGATACGCGCCTGGAAGTGGCGGGCCAGCGGCAGACGGTGGAAGGCCACGTTGCCGTTGGTGATGCTGCCGAGACGATAGCGCCCCTTCAGCCTTTCCAGCATGGCGTCGGTGTCGGGGAAGGGCTTGACCAGGATGCGCAGCGAGTGAAAACGTTGCATCGCCAGCGCCGCCCACCAGTGGGCCGCCGCCCGGTTGACGCCGCTTTCCTCCAGCAGCTGGATCAGGGTGCGTTCACGCAGCCAGCTGAAGTCGCCGCGCCGCGACCAGCTACGCCTGGCCAGGGCCTGGCGTTCACGCAGGTAGTCCGAAAGCGCGATGGGGGGCGTCAACGGCTCCTCGCGGCCGCGCTGCCAGGCGCCGAGCTGTTCGGTCAGCCAGTCGACGTGGCCCTGCTCGGTGCGCTGCATGACGCCGCTGTTGTCCCACAGGGTGTCGTCCAGATCGAAGGTGATGGCCTTGAGTCGGCTGAAGTCGTCCGCTGCCGCGTGGTCGATCAAGGGGTGTCTCCGGGATGGCTGTCGTCGCTCCGGCTGCGCCGCGCGCGGGGGTGGGCCTTGTCGTAGCTCTCCGCCAGGTGCTGCCAGTCCAGCCGGGTATAGACCTGGGTGGTGGACAGGTTGGCGTGGCCCAGCAGCTCCTGGACGGCGCGCAGGTCCTGGCTCGATTCCAGCAGGTGGCTGGCGAAGGAGTGGCGCAGGCGGTGGGGATGCAGGTGCTCCGGCAGGCCGCGCCGGCGGGCCTGGGTGACCAGGCGTGCCTGGATGGCACGATGGCCGAGCCGGTGGCCCTGCTGGCCGACGAACAGCGCCGTTTCGCCGTCGGCGGCCAGCACCGAGCGCACGCCGAGCCACTGGTCGATGGCCTGGCGCGCACGCGAGCCCACCGGCACCTGGCGCGGCTTGTTGCCCTTGCCGAGGACCCGCACCCGGCCGCCGTGGAGGTCGGGGAGATCCAGCGCCGCCAGCTCCGCCAGCCGTAGCCCGCTGGAATAGAGCAGCTCCAGCATCGCCTGGTCGCGTACCGACAGCGGCGAGCCATCGTGGGGGGTGTCGAGAAAGCGCGCCAGCAGGTCCACGTCCACCGGCCGCGGTAGATCCTTCGGCGCCCGGGGGCCGCGGCTCAGGCCGACCGGGTTGTAGTCGAGTCGGCCAGCCGCCACCAGGTGTTCACACAGTCGCGACAGGGCGGCGCGGCGGCGCTTCAGGCTGCGTGGTGCCATGCCTCGGCTGCGTTCGGCGGCCAGAAAACGCCTGAGCGTGTGGGACGTCAGGGCCTGATCATCCGGCGGCCTGGCGTCGGTGTCATTGGCCTGGGCGTGCCACCAGTTCTCGAAGGTGGCCAGGTCACGCCGGTAGGCGTCGACGGTGGCAGCACTGGCGGTGCGTCCCAGCTCATCGAGAAAGTCCGCTACCGCGCCGGCAAGCTGCCACTTGGGCGTCGTCTCAGCCGTCGTCTCAGCCGCCTTTTCAGCCATCATCACGCTCGCACAGGCGCACGCTGAGGCGCACCAGCACCTCGGCCAGGTACTCGGTAAACAGGGTGTCCATGCTGGCACGGAAGTGGTCGGGATCAGGGCTTGCCAGCACCACAAAGCCCTGGGGCTCGCCCAGGGTCATGCGGGCGATGGCGCAGGAGCCCGACTTGGTCGGCGCCTTGGCGTGGGGCAGCAGGCGCTTCCAGTCGGTGGGGGTAAGACGGGTACAGCGGCTGGCGCGCCCATCGAGCAGCGCGGTCAGGCGCTGGCCGGTGTGGTCGTCGAGCACGTGACGCGGGGCCTGGGGCGGTCTGGGGTCGCGATCGGTCAGGCTGGCGGGGCACCACAGCGACACCGCTGGCGTCTGGAAGCGCTCGCTTAGCTGGGTGGCCAGGGCCTGGCCCAGGGCGTCGTTGTCCTGTGCTTCCAGCAGTGCCAGCACCAGCTCGCGGGTGCGCCGATACTGCGCCTCGTTGTGGCGGGCCGAGTCGAGCAGTTGCTCGAGCCGCAGTTCCGCGCCTTCGGCGCGCTTGCGCAGGTCATGAACCAGCCGTTCCAGCAGCGAGGTGGCGCCCTGGGTCTCCGGATGGGGAATCGTGAGGCTCTGCAGCAGGCCTTCGCGACCGACGAAGAAATCCGGGTGGCGCGCCAGCCATTCGGCGACGCGGTCCGGGTCGAGCGTCTTGCGGGGCTCTGGGGCGGCTTGAGGCATGCGCGTCTTCCTGTTGGAGTTCAATGTCTAGGCTGGATCGAGTTTCCGGGAAAGCGAGGGACCGGTACCTTGCTGGCAGCTTAGCCCAGTCCCGTCGAGTCCTGTGCGCCTGGGGTCAACGCAGCGGAATTCGTCCATCGAACACCCGCTCGGCGGGGCCGGTCATGATCAAGGGGCGCTCGCCACCTTCCCAGCGGATCGTCAGGCTGCCGCCGGGCAGGTGGACGGTCACCGGGCTTTCGAGCAGGCCCTGGCGAATGCCGCAGGCCACCGCAGCGCAGGCGCCGGTGCCACAGGCCAGGGTCTCGCCGCTGCCGCGCTCGAACACCCGCAGGCGAATCTCGTGGCTTGAGACCACCTGCATGAAGCCCACGTTGACCCGCTTGGGAAAGCGCGGGTGGTGTTCGACCAGCGGTCCCAGGCGCTCCACCGGCGCCTGGTCGACGCTGTCGACCTTGATCACCGCGTGGGGGTTGCCCATGGAGGCGACGGCGATCTCGAGGGTCTCGCCGTCGACCTCGAGGGTGTGACGCAGGCGGTCCTCGTCGGCCTCGAAGGGCAGGCTCGGCGGGGCGAAGCGCGGGGCACCCATGTCGACGCTGACCTGCTCGTCGTCATGCACGTCCAGCACCAGCGGGCCGCCGGCGGTCTCGACCTGGATCTGGCGCTTGTGGGTCAGCCGCTTGTCACGTACGAAGCGGGCAAAGCAGCGCGCACCATTGCCGCAATTCTCGACCTCGCTGCCGTCGGCGTTGTAGATCCGGTAGCGAAAGTCCATGTCCGGGTCCCGCGGCGGTTCCACCACCAGGAGCTGATCGAAACCGATGCCGAAGCGCCGGTCGGCCAGACGGCGGATTTCCTCGGCCTCGATGCGGGCCCGCTGGGTGACCAGATCGACCACCATGAAGTCGTTGCCCAGGCCATGCATCTTGGTGAAGTGCAGAAGCATCAGCGCGGTGCTCCTGACGTCGATCCCGATGCCGATCCCGGTTGCGATTCGCCGGGCAGCGACTCACCGGCCCAGAGGTCCTCGAGGGTCTCGCGTCGGCGCACCACCTGATAGCTGTCGCCGTCCACCAGTACCTCCGCCGGACGCGGGCGGCTGTTGTAGTTGGAGGCCATCACGAAGCCGTAGGCGCCTGCCGAGCGCACCGCCAGCAGGTCGCCGGGGGCCACCGCCAGTTGACGCTCCTTGCCGAGGAAGTCGCCGGTCTCGCACACCGGGCCGACCACGTCATAGACGTCGCTTGCGCGGTCCAGGCGAGTGTCGACTTCGATGATCGCCTGCCAGGCCTGGTACAGCGAGGGCCGAATCAGGTCGTTCATGGCCGCGTCGACGATGGCGAAGTTCTTGGTTTCGCCGGGCTTCACGTAGGTCAGCCGGGTCAGCATGACGCCGGCGTTGGCGGCGATCGAGCGGCCCGGCTCGAACAGCAGCGTCAGGCGCTCGCCGCCGTCCCAGCGCGACAGGCGCTCGAGCAGCTTCGAGGCGTAGTCGAACGGGGCCGGCGGCGTCTCGTCCCTGTAGGGCACGCCGAGGCCGCCGCCCAGGTCGAGGTGCGAGACCTCGATGTTCTCCTCGCGCAGGCGGTCGAGCAGCACCAGTAGACGCTCCAGGGCATCGAGGAAGGGAGCGATCTCGGTGAGCTGCGAGCCGATATGGCAGTCGAGTCCGGTGACCTTGAGGTGCGGCAGTTCGGCGGCCAGGCGGTAGACCTCCAGCGCCTCGTCCACCGGGATACCGAACTTGTTGTCCTTGAGCCCGGTGGAGATATACGGATGGGTGCCCGCGTCGACGTCGGGATTAACCCGCAATGACACCGGCGCCACCTTGCCCAGGCGGCCGGCCACTTCATTGAGCACTTCAAGCTCTGGGCGCGACTCCACGTTGAAGCACTTGATGCCGACCTCGAGCGCGCGCGCCATCTCGTCGGGGCGTTTGGCGACGCCGGAGAACACCACCTTGGCCGGGTCACCCCCGGCGGCCAGCACCCGCTCGAGCTCGCCCTGAGACACGATGTCGAAACCGGCACCCTGGCGCGCCAGCACGTTGAGCACCGCCAGGTTGCTGTTGGCCTTGACCGCGTAGCAGATCAGATGCGGGTGGCTACCCAGCGCCTCGCGGTAGGCCTGGAAGTGGCGTTCCAGGGTGGCACGTGAATAGACGTAGCAGGGGGTGCCCACCGCCTCGGCGATGCGGGCCAGAGGCACTTCTTCAGCGTACAGCTCGCCGTCTCGGTAGTTGAAGTGATCCATGCTCAGCTCTCGTCCTCGGTCGCGCTCTGGTCGCTTTCCTGGCTGTCCTCTTCGCCCTGTTCGTCCTCGACGGTTTCGCGGGGGCCGTAGCGCTCCGCCGCTTCTTCGTCACCGGGCAGGTACAGGGGGCCTTTCTGGCCGCAGCCCGCCAGGGCCATCAGAGCCAGCAGCAGGGCCGGCAACAGGGCCGGCAACAGGGCGGGTCGCAGCACCTTGACGAGGCGGTTCATTGGGCGCCTCCCTGGCCGGACGCAAGGGTCTTGAGGGCCTCACGGGCGCGCTGGGCAGCGGCGCGCACCTGGTCGGGGGCGGTACCACCGATATGGTTGCGGGCGGCCACCGAGCCTTCCAGGGTCAGCACCTCGAACACGTCCTCGCCGATGACGTCGGAGAACTGGCGCAGTTCGTCGAGGCTCATGTCCGACAGATCCTTGCCGCTCTCGATGCCGTAGGCCACGGACTGACCGACGATTTCATGGGCGTCACGGAAGGCCACGCCCTTGCGTACCAGATAGTCGGCAAGGTCGGTGGCGGTGGAGAAGCCCTTGCGCGCGGCCTCGCGCATGGAATCGCCCTTGGAGACGATGGCCGGCACCATGTCGGCGAAGGCGCGCAGGCAACCCTTGACGGTATCCAGGGTATCGAGCAGCGGTTCCTTGTCTTCCTGGTTGTCCTTGTTGTAGGCCAGCGGCTGCGACTTCATCAGCGTCAGCAGGCCCATCAGGTGACCGTAGACGCGGCCGGTCTTGCCGCGTACCAGCTCGGGCACGTCCGGGTTCTTCTTCTGCGGCATGATCGAGGAGCCGGTGCAGAAGCGGTCGGGCAGGTCGATGAAGTCGAACTGGGCGCTGGTCCACAGCACCAGCTCCTCGCTCATTCGCGACAGGTGCATCAGCAGCAGGCTCGCGAAGGCGGTGAACTCGATCGCGAAGTCACGATCGCTGACCGCGTCGAGGCTGTTCTCGGCGGGGCGCTCGAAGCCGAGCAGTTCGGCGGTCAGGTGACGATCGATGGGATAGGTGGTGCCGGCCAGGGCGGCGGCGCCCAGCGGCAGCACGTTGACCCGCTTGCGGCAGTCCAGCAGGCGTTCGTGGTCGCGGGCCAGCATCTCCTGCCAGGCCAGCAGGTGGTGGCCGAAGGTCACCGGTTGAGCGGTCTGCAGGTGGGTGAAGCCCGGCATGATGGTGTCGGCCTCGCCCTCGGCCAGCTCGATCAGCCCGGCACGCAGCCGCGCCAGCTCGCTGGCGACCAGGTCGATCTCCTCGCGCAGGTAGAGGCGAATATCGGTAGCCACCTGGTCGTTGCGCGAGCGCCCGGTGTGCAGCTTCTTGCCGGTGATGCCGATCTTCTGGGTCAGCCGTGCCTCGATGTTCATGTGCACGTCTTCCAGCGCCACCGACCACTCGAAACGCCCTTCGGCGATCTCCGTCTCGATCTCCTTGAGCCCGGTCAGGATGGCGTCACGTTCCTCTTCGCTCAGCACGCCAACCTGGGCGAGCATGGTGGCATGCGCGATGGAGCCCTGGATGTCATGGCGGGCCAGGCGCTGGTCGAAATCGACCGAGGCGGTGAAACGAGCGACGAAGGCGTCGGTGGGTTCGCTGAAGCGGCCGCCCCAGGACTGGTTGGTGGTCTGGCTCATTGAATGGACTTCCTGAATGACGATGCGATGGCGACGTGATCGGTGGCCGGCGCCGAGGGCGCTGACGGAGCCGGCAGCCGTTGTCGTTGGTATGCCCAAAGTGTACCAGAGTCGGCCCTTGAGGCGAGGGTGCAGCGGGCCGGCAAGGAAGGGGCGGCATCAGCCCCTGAAACGAGGGTGGCAGCGGGCGCTTCTGGCAGGCGCGGCAACGGGTCCCGTCGCCGTCGATTTTACTGACGGAGACCGTGCTTTATGATGACGCCATTCATTTAACATGGCGGACGCGGCGATTTGGTCGCAAGCCCGACCAGGGAGAGCAACGTGCAACAGATGTCCAGGCTGCGTATCGCGACGCGCAAGAGCCAGTTGGCCCTATGGCAGGCCGAACATGTTCGCGATCGTCTGATGGCGATTCACCCCGGGCTCGAGGTCGAGCTGGTACCGATGTCGACCCGCGGTGACAAGATTCTCGACACGCCCTTGGCCAAGGTTGGCGGCAAGGGGCTGTTCGTCAAGGAACTCGAGGAGGCGATGCTCGACGGCCGCGCCGATATCGCGGTGCACTCCATGAAGGATGTGCCGATGCAGTTTCCCGAGAGCCTGGGGCTTTCGGTGATCCTGGAAGGCGCCGAGCCCACCGACGCCTTCGTCTCCAATGACTATGCTCGCTTCGAGGACCTGCCCGAGGGTGCCCGTCTGGGTACCTCCAGCCTGCGCCGCGGACTGCAGATGCGCGAGGCCCGTCCGGATCTCGAGGTCATCAGTCTGCGTGGCAATGTCCAGACACGCCTGGCCAAGCTCGACGCTGGCGAATTCGATGCCATCCTGCTGGCTACCTCCGGGCTCAAGCGGCTGGGGCTCGGTGAACGTATCGCCCAGGAGCTGCCGCCGGAGATCTGCCTGCCGGCCTGTGGTCAGGGCGCGCTTGGCATCGAATGCCGCATGCACGACACCGAGCTGGTGTCGCTGCTGGCACCGCTCGACGATATCGAGACGGCGACCAGAGTGCGTGCCGAACGGGCCATGAATACACGTCTGGAAGGCGGCTGCCAGGTGCCCATCGGTGGGCACGCCATCTATCAGGACGATGGCAGAACCCTGTGGTTGAGAGCCCTTGTCGGCACGCCCGACGGTTCCCGCGTGCTGCGTGCCGAGGGGCGTGGTTCGGTGGACGAACCCGAGGCGCTGGGGATCCGCGTCGCCGAGCAGCTGCTGGAGCAGGGCGCCGGGGATATCCTGGCCGAGGTCTACGGGCCGCGTTGATGGGCACTCCGGTACTGATCACCCGGCCCGGCGAACGCGCCCAAGCGCTGGCCGAGGCCATCGAAAGCAAGGGGTTCAGCACCGAGCGGGTCGAGGTGATGCGGCAGGAAACTGTGCCAGAGACGGCAGATGTGCGCTCGGCCTGGCTCGACATCGACCACTTTCATAAGGTGGTAGTCATCAGTCCCGCCGCCGCCGAGCGGTTGGTCGAGGCGCTGGATCGCTACTGGCCACAGCTGCCCCAGGGGCTTGAACTGTACGCCGTCGGGCAGGCCACGGCGATGGTCTTGCACCAGGCGCTGGGGCTAAAGGTGAGGGTGCCTGCCCCCGCCGCCGGAGAAGAGACCAGCGAGGCCTTGCTGGCGCTGGCCTCGCTGCAGCGCCTGGAGCACCAGCGAGTGCTGCTGGTGGCGGGCGAAGGTGGCCGCCCGCTGCTGGGCGACACCCTGGGGCAGAGGGGCGCGCGTGTCACGCGTCTCGAGGTGTACCGACGTCGCCTGATCACTCCCGACGCCGGGGCCAGAACATGGCTCGAACAAGGGAGCTATCAGGCGTTGGTGGTCAGTAGCGGAGAAATCCTTGAACATCTGGCAAGATGGTGTTCAGAGGCCGCCTTTCAACAACCGCTTGTCGTATCCAGCCAGCGGTTGGCTACACTGGCGAAAACGCTGGGATTTCGCATCCCGGTCGTGGCGTCTGGCGCGTCTCCTGCGGCGCTGGCGGCCGCGGTGGCAAGGACCTGCGACCCAGAGGATGGCGAATGAAGATCTCTAAAAGGGCTAGCGACAGATGAGCAACCAACAGCACGATCAGGACGAGCAGCAGACCCCGTCCGCTTCCGGCCAGCAGGGCACAGGAAGCGCGACCTCAGGCACGGACGCCTCGAAGGGCGGCGCGGGCAAGGGGGGCTCCCAGCGGCGGTCGCGGCGTCGCGACAAGAGTGGCAGCAGCTCGACCGGATCCACCTCGTCCAGTGCCAGCGCGGCATCCTCCACACCCGCTGCGGCGACGGGCGGCTCATCGCCTGCCGGCGCCACGGCGTCGAGCGCAGGCTCCGCCAAGGCCACGCCGAGTGACGCCGCTCCGGTTGCAGCGAAGGGCGCCGCCGGGGACAGTGCCAGCAAGCCAAGTGCCAGCAAGCCCAGTGCAAGCAAGCCCGACAACAGCGGCAAGGCCAGTGCCGGCAAGCCCGGCGATGGCAAGCCCAGTGACACCAAGGCCAGTGGCGCTAAAGCCAGTGACAACAAGGCCAGTGACAACAAGCCCAGCCCAGCGGCAGGCAAGGGTGGTAACGGTGGGGCTTCTGCCGGCGGTGCCGCGACCTCGTCTTCCGGAGGCTCTGGTGGCGGCTCTGGTGGAGGGAAGGCCGGTGTCGTGGCCCTGGTACTGGTGCTCATCCTGATCGCCGGCGTGGCCTTTGTCGGCTGGAAGGGCTGGCAGCTTCAGCAGGCGATGTCCGCGCGCATCGACCAGCTCAAGCAGAACAGCCCCAGCGTGGCCGAGGTCCAGGAGCTGTCGTCCCAGCTGGAAAGCGGTCTTGCCGAGCGTCGCGAGACCATGGGACAGGCGGTGGACGGCATCAAGAGCGACTTCGACGCCTACAAGTCCGACGTCAACCAGACCCTCGATCGGGTGCTGGCCGAGCTGTCCAAGGAACAGAACGCCGACGAGCGTGACTGGCTGCACGCCGAGGCCGCCTACCTGCTGCGTCTGGCCAATCAGCGCCTGCAGCTCGAGCGTGATGTCGAAGGTGCTGCGGCGCTGCTGCGCACCGCCGACGCTCGCCTGGAAGAGGCCAACAATCCGGCACTGGTCCCGGTACGCCGCGCCATCGCCGAGGAGCTTGCCGCCCTGCAGACGGTGCCCAAGGTTGACCGGACTGGCCTCTATCTGGCCCTGAACGCCCAGCAGGAGCAGATCGCCGGCCTGCCGCTGGCCCAGGACATCGAGCAGTTCACCGCCGATACCACCATCGAGGAGGCTCCTTCCGGTGCCTGGCAGGAGCAGCTGGCACGGGTCGGTGAAGAGCTCAAGGAGCTGGTGACGGTACGCCACCACGACCAGGCGCTGGAAGCCCTGATCACCCCGGAGCAGGAGTCGTACCTGCGTCAGAGCCTGCGCCTGGTGCTGGAGCAGTCCCAGCTGGCCCTGCTCAAGGAAGAGACCGGCCTGTACGAGGCCAGCCTCGACAAGGCCATCACCCTGCTCGAAGGCTACTACGACGTCGACGACGAGTCGGTGCAGTCGGTGATCGCTCGTCTGGGCGAGCTCAAGGGCAAGTCCATCCGCCCGGAGCTTCCCGATATCAGCGCTTCCCAGCAGGCGCTGGCCCGGTTCATCGAGCAGCGCTTCGAAGCGGGCGCTTCCGGCCAGGGAGATAACGCATGAGAAAGCTGATCCTGCTCATTGTCGTTGGCCTCGCGCTCGGGGCGCTGTTTGGTCAGCTGATGATGTCGGTGCCCGGCTACTGGCTGGTGCGGGTGGGCGACACCTCCTTCCAGACTTCGTTCTGGTTCGGCCTGGTGATCCTGCTGGCCCTGTTCATGGTGCTGCACTTTGCCCTGCGCGTGCTGTTCCGCCTGAGCCGTCCGGTCAGCCGCTTCAAGGTGTGGAACTCGCGGGCACGCAATCGCACCGCAATGAAGCGCACCGTGCGCGGCCTGGTGGCATTGGCCGAAGGTCGCTGGAAGCGCGCCGAGAAGGCCCTGGTCAAGGCCGCCGATGACTCCAGCACCCCGCTGGTAAACTACCTGTCTGCCGCCCTGGCGGCCCACTACCAGGGCCGCTATGACCAGGCCGACACCCTGCTCAAGCGGGCCCACATCTCCACCGACGGCGCCGATCCGGCGGTGGGCATGATGCAGGCCCAGCTGATGCTGGACCGCCAGCAGTACGAGGAAGCGCTGGCGATCCTGACCCGTCTGGACCGTCATCTGCCGCGCCATCCTCAGGTGCTCAAGCAGCTCAAGGCCGCCTATATCAGCGTCAGCGACTGGGATGGCCTGCGTCGCCTGCTGCCGCGTCTGGCCGACCAGCAGCTGATCGCCCGGGAAGAGCGTGAACAGCTCGAGCTGCAGGCCTACCGCGAGCTGATCCTGCAGGAGACGCGCAATCCCGAGGATATCGAGCGGGTGCGCAACCTGTGGTCGGACATGCCCGAGTACCTGCGCACCAACATCGACCTGCTGGTGCTCTACGTCGAGACGCTGGTGCGCTGCGACGAACAGGTGATCGCCGAGAAACTGCTGCGCCACTCGCTCAAGACCAACTGGGACAGCCGTCTGGTGCTGCGCTATGGCCTGCTCGGGGTGGACGCTTCACGTCAGCTGGTGACCGCCGAGAAGTGGCTGCAGGAGCGGCCCAATGATCCCGACCTGCTGTTGACCCTGGGTCGCCTGGCGCTGCGCAACGCCTACTGGGGCAAGGCCCAGGAGTACTTCGAGGCGAGCCAGCGTCAACGTCCCAGCGGAGTGGTCTGTGCCGAGCTGGCGCGGCTCTACGCCAACCTGGGCGAGCACAACAAGAGCCAGCTCTACTATCGCCAGAGCGTCGAGCTGCTCGACAAGTCGCTGCCCTCGTTGCCGCAGCCGAGCGACGCTCAGCAGGCCTGAGCCAGGCGTTCGATCTACTAAGCAGTACCCACAAACGCCACGGGCGGGGCTTCGGCCCCGCCCGTGGCGTTTGTGCTCCTGGAGGATGGGGCTCGTGCGCCGCGCCAGCCAAGGGGGCGGCGACGTGGCGTCACTATGCTGAAGGCGAGTACAGGCCCGGTTGCGGCGTGTAGCTGCCGCCACGCCTGTGTCGCCCGGACTGTGGCGTCAGGGCTCGGCACCCTGGCGATTCGATCAATAAAAAGGGGCGGCCCGTAGGCCGCCCCAGAAGCGTTGCAGGTAAGGTCTGTCAGTTGCCGTCGGGGTCGTAGTCGCCCCTGAACTTGGCGTTGGTCTCGGCATCCTCGCGGGTCTCGTGCTCGCGGGGCGAGTCGATACTGCCGTCCTCGCCGGGCAGCGGTGCGGTGTCCCTGGCTTCGCCGGTGGCCACCACGTCCTTCTCGACCAGGCGCAGGTTGGCGGCTGGCGCCTGGCCTTGCTTGTCTTCGCCAAAGAAGATCGTGGTGTGCGGGAAGGGGATCTCGATGCCCGCCTCGTCCAGGTGCAGCTTGACCAGACGGTTGTAGGCACGGCCCACCGCCCACTGGTTGCCCGGGGTGGTCTTGATGCGTACCCGGATGTTGACCGAGCTGTCGGCCAGGGCGATGACACCGGCCACCTCGAGGGGTTCGAGGATCTCGGACTTGAGGTCCTCGTCGGAGGACAGTTCGTCGAAGGCGTTGCGCAGGGCGACGATCGCCTCGTCCACGTTCTCGCGGTAGGCGACGCCGTATTCGCCCACATGGTAGCCGAAGCCACGCATGTAGTTGGAGACCACATCGACGCTGGAGAACGGCACTAGATGGTAGGTGCCGTGCAGGTCACGGATACCCACCGAGCGGATGCTGAGCTTCTCGGCGGTGCCGGTGATGCCGCCCAGGGTCACCACGTCGCCGGTATTCATGGCGTTTTCCACCTGGATGAAGATACCGGTGATGATGTCCTGCACCAGCTTCTGGGCGCCGAAACCGATGGCCAGACCGAGCACGCCGGCACCGGCGATCAGCGGTCCGATGTTGATGCCGATTTCCGACAGCACGATCATCGCCGTCATGGTGACGATGGCGATGGCCAGGGCATTGCGGAACAGCGACAGCAGCGTCTGGGCCCGGGCCGAGGGCATGCCGCGGCCGGTGGTCGGATTCAGCTTGTGTTCGATCAGGCTGGCAAGGCCGATCCAGACCGCCGCGGCGACGATCAGGATGATGGCCACGTTGATCACCTGGCTGACCAGCACGCGACCCGCTTCGGAGGCGTACCAGGTGGCCATGTCGAACACGCCCCAGGCGTTGAGCAGGGCCATGGCGGCGACGATCAGGATCAGCACGTTGAAGGCGCGCAGCATCGTCGGGACATAGGAGTTGAGGCGTGCCTCGAGCAACGGCAGCTTCTTGCGCAGCTCACCGGACAGGGTGATGCGACGACCGATGGCCTGGGCCAGCAGGCGCGACACCAGCATGGCAGCCAGCACGATACCGAGGGTCTTGAGGGTCGCGATCAGCACGAACGGCAGGGCGTCCTCGGGGCGTGTCAGGGTCAGCACCAGCACCACGGTGAAGTAGGTGATCGCCAAAAGATGCCAGATGCGGCCGAGCAGGCGCAGCGCGACACGGGAGGCCGACAGGCTGGACCTGACAGCGGCATCGAACAGCCCATCGCGCAGGCGGCTGCGATTGATCAGCACCACGGTGATGGCGTACAGGTAGGCGCCGATCATGATCAGAGCGCCGATGCCCTCACCGACACGGTAAGACAGGTAGGTGTTGATCAACGGGACCACCACCATCAGGCCGTAGCCGGTAAGGCCAATCAGCCGGGCGATCCAGCGATTCCAGTAGGACGCGCTGGGAGCGGTGATGGGCAGCAGTCGCAGGCCCTCGTAGCGTGAGGCGAACAGCATGCGCACGGCCGCCTTCAACAGCTCGATGACCAGGAAGGCATTGAGGAACAGCGACGCCCGGGTCGACAGGCTGCCCGTCTCACCGATGGCGAAGGTGGCGGCCAGGTTGCCGCCGACGTAGGCAAGACCCACCACGGCGGCGTCCACGATCACCGCCAGCACCACGCACAGCACCAGGCGGATGGTGGGGTTGAGGTTCTGACCGTTCTGCGAATATTGGCTCAACCGCGTGAACAGTGGCCTGACCAGACGCCTGATGATCACGAACAGCACAAAGGTCGCCAGAATCACCAGGCCGAGGTTGATCGCCGCCTGGGTGAACAGATCGAAGTTGAGTTCGCCTTCGGTCAGGGCGCCGTCGATCATGCCACCGAAGATGGCGGCGAGATTCTCGAACTGATTGCCGAACTCGCTGACCACGCGGCTGGTCATGTCCGCCAGTTGCTTGGGCAGGGTAGCCTCGGCGGCGCTGTCGACGGCCTGTTCACCGGCGGCCTGGGCCTGCTCGGGGGCGTTTTCCGCCATCTGTCGCAGTTGCTCGATCAGCTGGCTGCGGGCCTGTTCGTTTTCCAGCAGGTCGGCCAGGGTCGAGTAGGCCGGACCGTCACTGGAGGAACCGCCAGAGCCGCTGGCGTCACCGCCCTGCTGGGCGATGGCAGGTCCCGCGAGCAGCACGAGCGCGAGCATCAGCACGCTGAAGAGTCGAGAGCAGAGTCGTGATCGCATCACGCAAACCTTCTCCTTTGATGGGTGGGGCCCGTCGGGGCAGAGGGGCGTCCTTGGACGAATCTGTCGCAGGCTAACATGCCCGTTTGCCGCTTGTACGCAATCAAGGATGTACAAAAGTTGTACGGATTGCCAATTCTGTGCCATATTGATCGTGAACGCATCCCATGCGCTTCATCCCTGCTAGGCAAGCACAACTTCGCCGCCCCCTCGGGCGGCGTTTTTTTTAGATTTTCAGCACCTTCAGCGTCTTTGATTTCCCGCCTTCCTAGGCTCGGCATTGTCTGTGCCTTGTCGCTTTACGGGCCATCTGCGATCAGCCCGTTTCGCCACGCCGAGGGCGAGGTCCAGCGGTATTGCCACCGGTCACGACATCGCCCAGGTATTTGCATACCATGGCGGTTTTGGCCGAGGCGATTGGTGATGGAGTGGTGGACGCTGGCAGCGGTAGCGCTGGGGGGCGCCGCAGGAGGCATGGGGCGACTGTTCGTCAGTCGTCGGGCAGCGGCCGCCTGGGGAGTGCGCTTCCCCTGGGGGACCCTGATCGTCAATCTGCTGGGAGCCTTTGTTATCGGCCTGCTGGCCAGTCGCCTGGTGGCAGGCTCGACCGCGGCACTCATGCTGCTGAGCGGGGTGATGGGCGGCTTCACCACGGTGTCCTCCTTCAGTCTGCAGACCCTGGACCTGATGCGCGAAGGTCGTTATGCAGCGGCGGCGCTCAACGTCTCGTTGACCCTGCTGGCCGGCCTGGCCGCCGTGGTGGCGGGACTTGCCCTCGGGGGTGGCCTGTGAGGTGTCGGCAGAGGGGAGAAGCATGAGTCAGGCAACAAGCGTCTGGCGGCTCTATCTGGCGGTGGGCCTTGGCAGCGCCCTGGGATCGGTGTGTCGCCTCTTGACCGGCGTCGCGGTCTCGGGCCTGGTGGCGTCGTCCTTTCCCTGGGCGACCCTGCTGGTCAACGTGCTGGGATCCTGGTTGATTGCCCGCTTTGCTACCCATGCGGCCCTGAGCGACAGCCCTCGGCTGGCGAGGCTTCATCCGCTTGTCGTCGCGGGCTTCTGTGGAGGTTTCACCACCTTTTCGCTGTTCAGCCTCGAAGCGGCCCGCCTGGCCACCGGCGGCAGCCCCTGGCTGGCGCTGGCCTATGTGGTGCTGAGCGTGCCGCTATGGCTGGCGGCGGCCTGGGCCGGTGACGTCAGCGCACGGCGGGCCCTGGTCAGAGGCTCGTCCGAGTAGCCCAGACGCTCGTCAGAGTAGCCCCGGCGGTCGTTCAAGTAGCCCAGGAGTTCGTCTCGGCAAGCCAGGCGCTCGTGCCAGGCGCTCACGCCAGGCGCAATCCCGCTATTCCGGCCCCCGCGAGCCAGCGGAAAGCAGGCCAGACCAGCGCGAGCCAGAACAGTGCGAGCCAGAACAGTGCGAGCCAGACCAAGGCGGGCCACCCTGGAGCGCAGACTCCGGGGTGGCCCGTTGGCGTTTCTTGAACTTTTCTTGTCCGTCGCTGGGTGCCCGCCATGGCGGGCCCGTGCCGAGCACTCGGTGCTCGGCACCTTCCGCCTCCGCCCCGCTTACTTGGCCTTGGCGTCCTTGCCGGCGGGCTTGGCGGTCTTCTTCGCTGCCTTTTCGGCGGCCTTTTCCACGCTCTTGCCGGGCGCCTGGAAGTGCTCCCGCACCAGGCCCAGCAGTCCCTGGGTCGAGGCGTCGAAGTCCTGGCTGCGCTCGTCGATCTTCTCGCTGATCTCGCCGGCGATGCGCTTGCCCAGCTGGACACCCCACTGATCGAAGGAGTTGATGTTCCAGATCACCCCCTGGACGAACACCTTGTGCTCGTAGAGCGCGATCAGCGCGCCCAGGTTGCGCGGTGTCAGTTCGTCGAGCAGCAGCACGCTGGAGGGGCGGTTGCCGGGGCAGCTGTAGGGGTCCAGGTCGCCGCCCTTGCTGCTGCCTTCCATGAAGGCGTTGGCCTGGGCCAGCATGTTGGTGAGCAGGGCGAAGTGGTGGTCCTCGACGCCGGGCTCGGGCTTCAGCGAGGCGATGAAGTCGATGGGCACGTAGCGGGTGCCCTGGTGCAACAGCTGGAAGAAGGCGTGCTGGCCGTTGGAGCCGGTCTGCCCCCACACGATGGGGCCGGTCTTGTAGTCCACCGGGCGACCGAAGATATCGACCGACTTGCCATTGGACTCCATGTCGAGCTGCTGCAGGAAGGCCGGCAGCTGATGCAGGGCCTGGTCGTAGGGCACGATGGCCTGGGTCTCGGCACCGACGAAGTTGATGTACCAGATACCGATCAGCGCCATCAGCACCGGCATGTTCTCGCCGAGCGGGGCGTTCTGGAAGTGCTGGTCCATCTCGTAGGCGCCTTCGAGCATCTCGATGAAGCCTTCATAGCCAATCGCCAGGGCGATGGGCAGGCCGATCGAGGACCACATCGAATAGCGACCGCCGACCCAGGCCCAGAATTCGAACACGTTCTCCTCGCGGATGCCGAACTCCATGGCGGCCTTGCGGTTGGTCGAGGCGGCGATGAAGTGAGCGCCGATGTCGGCGTCATCGCCGGCGTTCTCGACGAACCAGCGCCGTGCGGTGCGGGCGTTGAGCAGCGTCTCCTGGGTGGAAAACGTCTTGGTCGAGACGATGAACAGGGTGGTGGCCGGGTCGAGGCGGCTCAGCACCTTCTGGATATGCGCGCCGTCCACGTTGGAGACGAAGTGGAAGTTCAGGTCCGCCTGGCGGTACTTGAGCAGGGCGCGGCTGGCCATGTTGGGGCCGAGGTCGGAGCCACCGATGCCGATGTTGACCACGTCGCGAATACGCTCGCCGCTGTAGCCCTTCCAGTTGCCACTGCGGACCTCTTCGGAGAAGCGCTTGATCTGCTCGCGGGTGGCGTGGATCTCCGGCATCACGTCCTTGCCATCGGCGATGACCGGGCTGTCCCCCAGATTGCGCAGCGCCGTGTGTAGTACCGGCCGGTCCTCGGTGACGTTGATGATGTCGCCGGAGAACATCTGGGCGCGACGCTGGACCAGCGCCGAGTGTTCGGCCAGCTCGACCAGCTTCTCCAGCACCGCGTCGGAGATCTGGTGTTTGGAGTAGTCCAGAAAAAGCCCGCCCACGCGCAGGCTCATCTTGTCGAACCGCTTCGGATCCTTGGCAAAGTAGTCGCGAATCCGGTCGTCGGCGGTCTCGTCGCGAAGCTTCAACAGCGACTGCCAGGTCACGCTTCGGGTCAGCTGGAACACGGGAGAATCCTCGATATTGGTCAGTTGTTATCGCTGCGAGAGGAAATCCAGGCGTTGGCATCCGGGATCTGCATCTCGTAGTCCTGGCCAAGCCAGGGCGAGCTCATCATGAAGTCGGCGCTGGAGGGGTTGCAGGCCACCGGCACATTCCACAGGGCGGCCAGGCGCAGCAGCGCCTTGACGTCCGGGTCGTGGGGCTGGGGGGCGAAGGGGTCCCAGAAGAAGATCAGCAGATCGAGTCGTTGCTCGGTGATGCGAGCACCGATCTGCTGGTCGCCTCCCAGCGGACCGCTCATCAGGCCTTCCACCTCCAGCCCCAGGGTGCGGCTGAGCCGCGCGGCGGTGGTGCCGGTGCCGAGCAGCTGGTGAGCGATCAGGGTGTCCTTCCAGCGGGAGGCCCACTCCATCAGTTCCTGCTTCTTGCCGTCGTGGGCGACCAGGGCGATGCGCTTGCGAGCCGGCAGAATGCGGCTGACTTCCTTGACGGGTTGGGGCATGGGGCCTCCGGGATAAAGGCGTGGTGAATGGTGTCACCGGGATGAGGGATACCTTAGAGCGTTGAAGGTAATATTACTACGGCTTGGCGATGCGACTAAGGTCTAGCGCGGGCCTTCATAGAGAAGGCGCGGGCAGTAAGTTGTCGAAATTTCGTGCTTATTAGAGTGTCCTTCATCAATGTTTTTGGAGAAATGTTGTAAGTTTAACAAAATAGTGCTTGAGTCCCGGCGCTGTCTGTACCACATTGGTGCCCACTGACGACGTCCTTGCGGGGGATTTGCATCTTTAGTGAATCCGCCTACCGTCGACTCACCAGCTTTCACGCAAGAACGCTTTCGCCGCTCAGGGGGATATTCGCTATGACGCTCAAGGTTGCCATCAACGGTTTCGGACGTATCGGTCGCAACGTGCTGCGCGCACTGTACGAAAACGGTTACCGGGACCGGATTGAGGTCGTTGCCATCAACGATCTCGGTGATCCTTCGCTCAACGCCCACCTGCTGCGCCATGACACCGCTCACGGTCACTTTCCCTTCAAGGTAGAACATGACGAGGAGAGTCTGAGCGTCGATGGCGACCGTATCGCTATTCTGTCCGAGCGTGACCCGGCCAGTCTGCCTTGGGCCAAGCTCGGCGTGGACATCGTGATGGAGTGCACGGGCCTGTTCACCACTCGCGCCGACGCCGGCAAGCACGTCGAGGCCGGTGCCGCCAAGGTGCTGGTCTCCGCGCCGAGCCCCGACGGCGACGCCACCATCGTGTTCGGCGTCAACGACGGCGTACTCAAGGCCAGCGATACCATCGTCTCCAACGGCTCCTGCACCACCAACTGCCTGGCGCCGGTGGCCAAGGCACTCAACGACGCCGTCGGTATCGAGAATGGCCTGATGACCACGGTCCATGCCTACACCAACGACCAGAACCTGTCCGACGTGTACCACAAGGACCCGTACCGCGCGCGTAGCGCCACCCACTCCATGATCCCGACCAAGACCGGCGCTGCCGCTGCCGTGGGCAAGGTGCTGCCGGAGCTCAACGGCAAGCTGGATGGCCTGGCCGTGCGTGTGCCGGTGATCAACGTCTCGCTGGTGGATCTGGTGTTCAACGCCTCGCGCGACACCTCCAAGGAAGAGATCAACGAGATCGTGGCCAAGGCGGCGGAGAATTCTCCGGTGCTCAACGTCAACGCCCAGCCGCTGGTGTCCATCGACTTCAACCACGATCCGGCCTCCTCGACCTTCGACGCCAACCACACCCGCGTCAACGGTCGCCTGGTCAAGGTCATGGCCTGGTACGACAACGAGTGGGGCTTTTCCAACCGTATGCTGGATACCGCCCTGGCCATGCAGGCCGCCAAGTAAGCCAATAGCCCCCGCCCGCTGCCATCGGCGGGCCTGGTGTGGCACTCTGATGGTCGGGGCGATTCGCCGCCCCCATCATTGGTACAGACGCCGAAGCAGTCACTGCTTCGGCGTCTTTGCGCGCAAGGAATGCCATGCTGCCCGAATACTCCTGGCTCGCCTGGGGCCTGATCATCCTCTCCACCTACCTGACCGGCATCTCCAAGGGCGGCTTCGCCGGGGGCTTCGGTACCCTGTCGGTGCCGCTGATGGCCCTGGCGATCGATCCCATCGCCGCCGCTGGCCTGTTATTACCCTTGCTGCTGGTGATGGATGTTCTGGCGGTCAAGGCCTGGTGGGGGCACCAGGATATGGCTGAGGTGAAGCGATTGATCCCCGGCATGGCGATCGGCGTGGTGGTGGCTACCCTGGTGGCGGGCAGCCTCGACGAGGACCACGTCAGGCTGCTGCTGGGGGTGATCTCGCTGTTGTTTGTCGCCTACATGATCGTGAAGCCGGCGGCCTCCAGGCCGATCGCCTCTTTCTGGGCCTGGCCCGCGGGTATCGCCACCGGTATCACCAGCTTTATCGCCCACGCCGGCGCCCCGCCGATGAACCTCTACCTGGTGCCCAGGCGCCTGCCCAAGACCACCTTCATCGCCACCACCACATTGGTGTTCGCCGCGGTCAATACCATGAAGCTGCCGCCTTACCTGTGGCTTGGCGAGATCAACCTGACCAGTATCTGGGCGTCGCTGGCGCTGGTGCCGGTGGCCTGGTTCGGCATCAGGTCCGGCCTGTGGCTGCAGCACCGGGTCAACGAGCGGTTGTTCTACCGGCTGGTGATTCTGGCCATGGCGGTGGTCGGGGTACAGTTGATCATCAAGGCGCTCGCCTAGGGCTCGCCTGAAAAGTGCCTGCGCTCGGTAATACGGCGTTAAAAATCGGCTGGTGCGCCAGCCCGGTCAAAAATGCTCATTTACACCCTGTAAACTGCGCTTTCTCACCGATTTTTGCCTTGTCTAACCTTCGCTCGTCGACTTTTCGGACAGAGCCGAGCGACCGGCTGTCGTTCGCCTACGCCGACATGAAGTCGTTCCAGCGCCGCACCAGGTAGTTGTGCTCGTCCATCACCGTGTTCCACACCGCGATGCGGCTCATGCGCGTCATGTAGTCGCCGCCGTCGCGTACCTCACCCTTGTGGATCATGCCGCAGGGGCCTGACGGTCCGGCGAGTTCCTCCGCGGCGGGCTTGCCGGCGTACCAGTAGTCCCATTCCGCCGCAGACAGGTGAGGGCGGGTCAATTCAGGGGTCGAGATGTAGTAGCCCTGTCTTGCCATGACGGCGCCGGGCCAGCCCGAGATCCACCAGTTGAGATACTCATAGGCGGCGTCCAGGCTGCGGCCTTCGATGCTGCGTGACAGCGACATGCCGCCGTACCAGGCGCGATAGCCTTCCCTCGGTGCCGCCATGCGCACCTTGAGCTGGCGCTGCTTGAGGTCGGTCATCGCCGGTGACCACAGGCTCTCGATGCCGACGCGACCGCGCAGCATGTCCGAAGAGGCCTGGTCCTGGTTGCTCCAGAAGGTGCGGAAGTGCTGAGCCCGCTTGAGCTCGATCAGGCAATCGATCAGACAGTCGATCTCAGCGACGCTCAGGTTGCCCAGGTCCTCGAACTGCACAAGGCCCGCGGCCTTGGCGGCAAGCGCTGCGTCGATGGCGCCGATGGCGCTGTCGTTCTGCAGGCTGACCATGCCGCGCCAGCGCGGGTCCAAAAGCCAGCCCCAGCTTTCCTGCTCGCTGTCGAGGCCGTGGGGCAGCATGTCCAGGCGGTAGCCGAAGCTGTCCACGTTGTGGCTGACCGGCAGCATGGTGATGCGCTCGCTGGGACGTGCGCCGCAGCTGCCGTCGGCCTGGATATAGAGCCGGTCGACCGGATTGCCACCGGCACCGAGCGGCGCGTGGGGCGTCAGTCGGCCGGTCTTCGGCAGGTCGTTGATCGCACCCCAGTGGTGGATGCGGGAAAGCTCGATGGGCTGGATGGCCCCGGCTGGCCACACGAAATCGACGTTGTGAAACCACTGGTCGTAGATGTCGAAGCTGTCCGGTGCCAGCACTCCCGCCCGTTGTGCCGCCACCCCGTCCATGACGGTGAATTCCAGGCGCAGGCCCAGGTCCTCGCGAGCGCGCTGGCGAATGCTCTCCAGCAGTGTCACCGAGGTGCCCAGTACCCGCAGGGTGACCGGACTGCGCTGGACAAAGGGGGCGCTGGGCTTGGCGGTGTCAGGCATGCAGGATCCTTGGGCTGGGATGGTCGCTGACCTTGTCCATGAAGGTCGCAAGCGATTGTGTCACGCGCTCGGCGTCGATGTCCCGAGTGATGAAGATCAGCTCCGAGCGGCGGTCGTCCGAAGGCCAGGCCTCCACGTGCTCCGGTGGGTGGATGGTGTGCTGGACGCCGTGGAGTACCACCGGTCGATCGTCGCCCTGGACGTGGAGCACGCCCTTGACCCTGAGGATATCGCTGCCATGGCGGTTGAGCAGCATCGACAGCCAGATGCCGAGGCAGGTCCAGTCGACCTCGCCCTCGAGGCCGAGGCGGAAGGAGCGAATGTCGCCGAGATGGTCCGGATCATGCTGAGGCGGCTTGCGCCAGGGGCCGAGCCAGGACTTCACCTGGCCGGGGGTGAAACGCTGCAGGTGCGGTCCGCTGGCGAACAGTTCATCACTGGGCTGGCGTAGCGCCTCGGCGCCCAGCCGCTGGGCCGCCGGGTTGATCGTATCCAGCATGGCCTCGAGCCCTGCCAGGGTGTCTTCCTCGACCAGGTCGGCCTTGCTGATCACCAGCTTGTCGGCCACCGCCACCTGGGCCTCCCAGACGGGGTGCTGGGCGCGACTGTCGACGGCGTTGAGTGCGTCGACCAGGGTCAGGTTGGTGCCGGGGCGCAGGTGGTGGCGCAGTACCGGGTCGGCGGTGATGGTCGAGGCAATCGGGCCTGGATCGGCGAGCCCGGTGGTTTCCAGCACGATCCGCTTGAACGCCGGGATCTCGCCGTCCTGGCGTCGGGACAGCAGGCGTCTGAGTGCCTCTGACAGTTCGCCGCGGATGGTGCAGCAGACGCAGCCGCTGGACAGCAGCACCGCATCCTCGGCGATCTCGCCGAGCAGGCGGTCGTCGAGACCGACATCGCCGAACTCGTTGATCAGTACCGCACTGTCGCCGAAGGCTTCGCTGGCCAGCACCGACTTGAGCAGGGTGGTCTTGCCGGCGCCCAGAAAGCCCGAGATCACGTGCACCGGCACCAGGGGTGTCGTCTCGTTCATGGTGGTGTCCTCGTCGTGGCGGTCTGGCGTCATTGCAGCGAGGCCAGGAAGGCGGGATCGAGCGGGTCGAGTTCATGACCGCCCATGCGTTCTGCCTGCAGCCATACGCCGCCCAGGTCCTGCACGATCTCGCGTTTGCCGGTGGCGGTGGCGAGCACGAAGCTCGCCGCCTGGAAGTCCTCGATGGTGATCCGGCGGGGGCTCAGCACGCGATTGATCAGGGTGACCCGGTAGGCGCGGGCGCGCCTGCGCGCGAAGTGGGCCTGCTCGGGGTCCTCGATGTTGGTGCTCCAGTGGCTTTCACCGCCGAGTGCGCCGCACAGTCCGCACATGCCAACCTCCGAAGGCGCCGTCGGCGCCGAATGAATGTGAGTTATGCCGTCAGCGCCGAGCTGGCGCCAAGGGCCACCCGCAGCAGCGCTTCGTCCTCGCCACAGGGGCCGCTCAGCTGCAGGCTGGTGTGCTGGCGGTCGTCGTCGCGCCCGCTGGGCAGGGCCACCGCCGGCGAGTCGAGCAGGCTCGCCACCATGCTCAGGCGCAGCGTCGCCAGATTGACCTCGGCGAAGTGCTCGGGATCGGCTTCCAGCGGCGCGAGCAAGGGCGCCACATGCGCCACCGTGGGCGTCAGCAGGGTCGCGCCAGCGAGCTCATCGCGCAGCCGCGTCTTGAGCGCCTGACGCAGGCGATACAGGCTGACCACGCTGTCCGGGGGCATCTGGCGGGCGGCCTCCAGGCGCTTGCGTACCCTGGGGTCCATGGCCTCGGCATCGGGGCCTTCCAGCAGGGCGCGGTACTCGGTGTAGGCCTCCGCCGCGCCCAGCCAGCCGTGGCGGGTGATGGCCTCCAGGGTGTCGGCGACGCTCGCCACACGGCGACGGACGATGTGGAAGCCGGCATCCTCGAGACGGCTGGCGCAGGCCTCCAGATTGTCGCCCACGGCACGGGATACCCTCGGGTCGTCAAGGCAGCCTGCATCGAGCACGATCACCGACTGTTCGGGCACGGCGGCGGCACGAACCAGCGGCGCGCTGCCGCGCATCGTGTCGTCGATGGCCAGGCAGTCCTCGAGGGTGCTGGCGATGACGCCGATGGTGTCCAGGCTGTCGGCCAGCGGTGTCACTCCCTGGCGCGAGTGGCGGGCCTGGGAGGGGCGATAGGACACCAGCCCATTGAAGGCCGCGGGGACGCGCAGCGAGCCGGCGGTGTCGGTGCCGATGGCGGCCGGCACGATGCCTTGGGCGACCGCCACCGCGGAGCCGGAGCTGGACCCGCCGGGGGCCCTGGGCTCGTTCTCGTTTCTGCTTTCGTGCTCGCTCGAGGTGGGGGGAGGGGTATGGTGCGGCGTACCGTAGTGGGGGTTGAGGCCAAGCCCCGAGTAGGCGATCTCGGTGAGGTTGGTCTTGCCGATGCAGACCATGCCCGCACCGGCGGCGTGGCGTACCGCCTCGGCGTCGCGCTCGGCCGGCGTCTTGCCCAGCACCTTGCCGCCGGCGGTGGTGGCGGTGCCGGCGATGTCGAACAGATCCTTCCAGGCCAGCGGCACGCCGTCCAGCGGCCCGCGCAGGGTGCCCGAGCGCTGACGCTGGGCACAGGCCTCGGCCTCTACCAGGGCGCGTTGTTCGGTCAGCGAGATAAAGACGCCGTCACTGTCGGCGGCCCGGGTCAGGCATTGGCGGGTCAACGCGACCGGATCGAGTTCGCCGCGTCGGATGGCCTCGCCGATGGCCAGGGCGGTGAAGGGTTGTGCAGGCATGCACGTCTCCTGTAGCGGGTGGTGGGCGCCGCCGCGGGCGGCGCCAGACGACGACTCAGCGATCCTCGCGCTTGAGCGCGGAGTCGGGGATGTCACCGGTTTCCAGGCGTTCGAAGCGTCCCTTTTCGGTGTAGACCCAGTTGCGGCCCACCGAGGTGGCGAGGAATCGGTCGTCGTAGCCGGAGGTGATCTCCTCCTGAGGATAGCGCCGCAGCACCCAGGCTTTCATCAGTACGATATAGACCACCAGGGCCGAGCCGAAGCCTACCGCGTAGGCGTACTCGAGGAAGATTAGCGCCAGGCCACCGCCGATGATCCAGGCGATGAGGCCGGCGGGGTTGAAGCCGCCGCTGAAGCGGAACTGGCCGTTGGGATCGTACAGCGCCGGAACGTTGAGGCGACGCCGACGCAGCAGGTAGTAGTCGGCCACCATGATGCCGCCCACCGCCGACAGCACGGCGCCGTAGTAGCTGAGGAAGGTGAACAGGTTGTTGAGGATCAGCCAGGGCATCGAGGCGGTGCCGATGATGCCGGCGATGACCAGGGCGACCGGGTAGCTGACCCTTGGCGCGCCGGCGTTGACGAAGGTCAGCGCCGCCGGGATCAGGTTGGCTGCGTTGTTGGTCGACCACTGGGCCAGGATCACCATCGCCAGCAGTGCGATCAGGGTGAGGCCGCCGCCCTGTCCCTGGATGACGGTGACCGGATTCCAGTCACCGGCGGCGATGAAGGACACGCCGCCGATCAGCGCGATCCAGGCCTGGGTGGCCGGCAGCGCCAGAAACTGGGCGACGAAGACGTTCTTGTTGCGCTGAAAGAAACTGCGCTCGCCACCCTTTGTCTTGAGGAAGCGGGTCAGGTTGGGGATATCCACCGCCAGCGCCGACCAGAACGCCATGTTGGCGAAGAACAGGCCGAGGGCGGCCACACTCTGGTCGCCGACGAAGGTCCAGATATTGATGCCCTGGGTCTCGGCAAGCACGTCGAGGGTGAAGTACATCCACACCGAGATGGCCACGATGCAGGGGGCGGCGATCGACGCCAGCAGCTCCACCGCGCGGATGCCCAGGGCGGTGTTGACTATCTGGACCACGGCAAACAGCACATACCACAGGATCCAGTTGTCCAGGCCCCACAGGTACTCGACGATGCCGTTCAGGGCCAGCGCCCCCAGGTAGGTCTGCACGCCGAACCAGATGGCGGCCACCACCCCGCGGGATACCGCCGGCAGGTGGGTGCCCTTGAGGCCGAAGGGCGCGCGCAGGTAGACCGCGAACGACAGTCCATGTTCGGTGCCGATGTCGGCGGTCAGGCTCATCACCACACCGAGTACCAGATTGGCCAGAAAGATGATGGCGACGACCTGAATCAGCGGAAGGCCCGCGACCCCGCCGGCACCCAGTTGGAAGGTGGCGATGATCACCGCCATGCCGATCCACAGCCAGATGAAACCGAAAAAGCCGATGGTGCGTTGATTCAGCCAGACCGGCAGGATCGCCGCTTCCAGCAGGTGGTCGCCGCTGTCGCGGGCTGCCGCCGAAGTGGCGGGGGTGGGGGCGTCTTGTGGTGTGGCCACGGGAGCGCTCCTTGAGTGTCGTTGGTTGTTGTTGGAGGCGATAGCGACGTCGGACGAAGAGATATCTCCGTTTCGCATAAATGCAGTATGGATACAAAAATCATTTTTTGGCAAGGGCCGTCCTGCGCCTTAAGCCGCATAGGGGCCGAGGACAATCTGTAATAGGCTGTTTTCCGGTAAAAAGGCCTTTTCCTGTTCGTGCAGACGGGCATGGATCTTGTGAAGTTGGCAACAAACGTCATTTCCGAGTGGCTCGAAAGGGTCCTGAAGAGGTGTCAAGATGGGCGCTTGTTGCCCGGCTGCCGGGCCTTGGATCGTGGCTGCCGGACATCGGTGGCGTGTAAGCGAGAGGTCAGGTGATTGGACGTCAGGGAGGAACGGGTGCTGAGTACGCCAGCTAGGTCGAGGCAGGAGGGCAGTCGCGCCCCCCGCTACGCGCTGATCCAGGATTCACTGCGAGAAGCCATCGAGTCGGGGCGGGTGCCGCCCAATCAGGTGTTGCTGGAAGGGCCTATCGCACGGCTGTTCGGCACCAGTCGTGGGCCGGTGCGCAAGGCGCTGGAGCTTTTGCACCAGCAGGGCCTGATCAGCCGCTTTGAAGGGCGCGGCTTTCTGGCGACACCCGATCCCGAGGCGGTAGAGCCGGCGCGGGAGGCGCTGACCCCTGAGCGTCTTGGTCTCGGCATCGATGAGTCACCGGTGGTGGATACCCGGCCGGCGGCCGAGCGCATCCACGCCGAGGTCGAGGAGGCGGTGGCCACCTGTCTGGCGTTTGGTCACTTCCGCATCGTCGAGACCAGCCTCAGCGATTACTACGGTGTCAGCCGCACCGTGGCGCGAGAGGTGCTGGGACGGCTGCGCAGCCAACGGCTGATCGAGAAGGATCGCCACTCCCATTGGCTGGCGGGGCCGCTGACCGCCCAGGCGGTGGCCGAGGACTACGAGATTCGAGTGCTGCTGGAGCCGGCGGCGCTCAAGGCCTCCGGCCCGCTGATCGAACGTGAGGAACTCGAGGTAATGCGCGACCGGGTGCAGCGACTGATCGACCACCCCGAGCAGCAGTCTGCCGCGACCATCGCTCGACTCGAACGTGACCTGCACCAGGGTTGCCTGCGCCACTACCGCAATCGCAAGGCCGGCGAGATGATTGCCCAGAGCCAGTTGCCGGTCATCGTCAATCGCATGTTCTTCCAGACGCTGGGGGTTCCTCGGGACGAGCCCCTGTTGATGGAGCACAAGCTGGTGATCGATCACCTGCTGTTTGGCGCCTTCGACGCCGCCGCCTCGAGTCTGCAGTCCCACCTCCAGGCGGCTGCCGAGCGCACCCGCCGTCGGCTCAAGGTGCTGTCGGTGTTCCCCGAACCCGACCTTCCCCCCTACCTTCAGCGTATCGTCTGACGCAAGCGCAGGGCGCAAGGCGAGCGTCAGCGCCGCCTTGCCCTCCGTCCTCGGTATGTTCCTTTGTTTCCGGCCTCTTGCCTTTTGCGTCCTTTCCTCAAGTCTAGCGGTCGGCCTGCCACAGGCCGGTGTGCTGTCCTGTCCCCCCCCCCTGGTCTAGAAGTAAAAAATGTCAGTTGGATACCGCGCCCATAAAAAATGACGTTTTATTCGATCGGCATTTTTAGGACTCGTCTGTTCTCACCCATTGGTCGAAGAAGGTTTGCACTTTTGGCTGTTGCTGAAAGCCTGAATGGTCGGCCTTGTATCGCCAGTTCTGCCTGTAACCGGGCTTTGGCCGCAGGTTTTGGTCATTGGTGAGCGTCGTGACGCGCTGCTCTACGCCTGAAATCTCCGTCTTGACAAAAATGACCTTTGTATCCAGTCTTCAATTGATGGCGGTCGACACAACCGCTGACGCCGCAGGACCGATGGCACGTCGGTAGTCCAGCAAGCGCACGACCGACACCAGGGCCAGTGGCGCCACCGCAAGCCCCAACAAGACCAAGCAACAAGACGAGGTGTTCAAGATGGCGAAGAAAGAGATTCTCTGTGCATTTGGTGTCGACGTGGACGCCGTGGCCGGCTGGCTCGGTTCCTACGGTGGCGAGGACTCCCCCGACGATATCTCCCGCGGCCTGTTCGCCGGCGAGGTCGGTGCACCGCGCCTGCTCAAGCTGTTCGAGCGCTACAACCTGAAGACCACCTGGTTCATTCCCGGGCACAGCATCGAGACCTTTCCCGAGCAGATGAAGGCGGTGGTCGACGCCGGTCACGAGGTCGGGGTCCACGGCTACAGCCACGAGAACCCCATCGCCATGACCCGCGAGCAGGAACGCGACGTGCTCGACTACAACATCGAGCTGGTGACCCAGCTGTCGGGCAAGCGGCCGACCGGCTATGTGGCGCCCTGGTGGGAATTCAGCCCGGTGACCAACGAGCTGCTGCTCGAGCGTGGCATCAAGTACGACCACAGCCTGATGCACAACGACTTCCACCCCTACTACGTGCGCGTCGGTGACTCCTGGACCAAGATCGACTACTCCAAGCCGGCCAAGGAGTGGATGAAGCCGCTGGTGCGTGGTGAAGAGACCGACCTGATCGAGATCCCGGCCAACTGGTACCTCGACGACCTGCCGCCGATGATGTTCATCAAGAAGTCCCCCAACAGTCATGGCTTCGTCAGCCCGCGCCAGCTGGGCGAGATGTGGCAGGACCAGTTCGACTGGGTCTACCGCGAGAACGACTACGCGGTGTTCACCATGACCATCCACCCCGACGTCTCCGGCCGTCCTCAGGTGCTGATGATGCTCGAGCGACTGATCGAGCATATGCAGAGCCACGAAGGCGTGCGTTTCTGCACCTTCGACGAGATCGCCGACGATTTCGCCAGCCGCCATCCACGCGGCTGAACGCGCCATCGCGCCTCCCCTGACAACCACACCACAACGATAACGAAAGAGGGTGACGTCAATGACCGAGCCAACCCAAACCGCGCCCTCCGGGGCCCGTCCCGACGCGGACGAGCCCTGGAACGCTGTCATCACCAAGAAACAGATCGGCTACGCCTCGCTGGTCTGCTTTATCGCCTGGGTGGCGTCGGTCTACGACTACACCCTGTTCGGCACCCTGTTGCCGGTCATCGCCGAAGACTTCGGCTGGACCACCGCCAAGGCCACCGCGGTCAACACCTGGGCCACCATCGGGGTGTTCCTGGTGTCGCTGGTGGTCGGCACCATGCTCGATCGCTTCGGCCGCAAGAAGACGCTGATCCTGCTGGTGATCGGCGGCGCCGTCAGTTCCGGCCTGTCCGGTATCGCCATCGGCGCCGCTTCCATGGTGATCATTCGCGCCTTCTCCGGCTTTGCGGTCTCCGAAGAGGTGGTCAACGCCGTCTATCTCAATGAGATCTACAAGAAGGCCAAGGGCCGCGGCTTCATGTACAGCCTGGTGCAGAGTGGCTGGCCGGTCGGTGCCCTGCTGGCCGCCGGCATGACCTCGCTGCTGCTGCCGATCGTCGGCTGGCGCGGCAGCTTCTTCGTCGCCGCCTGCGCCTCGATCATCGTTATCGTGATGGCGGTCCGGCTGCCCGAGTCGCCGGTCTTCGCCGCGATCAAGGAGGTCGAGCGGCGGCGCAAGGCGGGTGACGCCGAGGGCGCGGCCCAGCTTGCCGCCGAGCACGACGTCGAGGTCAACACCGGCAGCAACCTGGGCCTCAAGGGCGTGTTCACGCCGGAACTGCGTCGTCACACCATCTCGCTGTCGCTGGTCTGGCTGTTCAGCTGGATGGCGATCCAGGTGTTCGCGGTGCTGGGCACCACGGTGCTGGTGGAGGCCAAGGGCGTCAGCTTCGAAAGCTCGCTGTACGTGCTGATCCTGGCCAACGCGGTGGGCTTTGTCGGTTACCTCAGCCACGGCTGGCTGGGCGACCGCATCGGTCGGCGCAACACCGTGCTGATGGGCTTTCTGCTCGGTGGCGTCGCCAGCATCCTGATGCTGCTGGGGCCGGCCAGCGACGGTTTCGTCTACCTGATGTACGCCGTCACCCTGTTCTTCCTGCTCGGTCCGTTCGCCGCCATCCTGTTCTACATGGGTGAATCCTTCCCGCCCCATGTGCGCGGCACCGGGGCCAACGTGGCCCACGTCATGGCGCCGGTGGGGGCCATCGTCGGCTCCGGTCTGGTGTCGGTGCTGCTGACTGCGGGTGTCAGCATGACCTGGTCGGCGATCCTGGCGGGCTCGCTGCCGCTGGTGCTCAGTGGACTTTTGATGTTCGGCACCCGTCATGTGGACCATCGTGAACACGACACCCTCGAGGAGGCGGTGGCATGAGTGCTCTGACACGCGACGATGGTCTGGCCGGCAAGGTCGCCATCATCTCCGGTGCCGCCAGTGGCATCGGCCAGGCGCTGGCGGTCAGCTACGCCAGGGCAGGCGCCAAGGTGGTTGCCGGCTACTACCCCGGTGATCCCCATGACGTCGAGGCGACCGTCTCGGCGGTTGCCGATGCCGGCGGCGAGTGTGTGGCGGTGGCGCTGGACGTGCGCGATGGCGCCCAGTGCGACGCCCTGGCCCAGGCCGCCATCGAGCGCTTCGGCAGGCTCGATATCGCGGTGGCCGGCGCCGGCATCCTGCGTCAGGCAGCGCTCGAGGATCTGACCGACGACGCCTGGAACGACATGCTGTCGGTGGACCTGACCGGCGTGATGCGGATATTTCGCAGCGCGGCGCGGGTGATGACGGGGCCTGGCGCCATGGTCGCGGTGTCGTCCATCGCCGGCGGCGTCTATGGCTGGGACGAGCACGCCCACTACGCCACCGCCAAGAGCGGTCTGATGGGCCTGGTCAGGTCGCTGGCGGTGGAGCTTGCCCCTCGGGGCATCCGCGTCAACACCTTGATCCCCGGGCTGATCGAGACCCCGCAGTCACTGGACCCGGTCAACTCCCTGGGCCCGGATGGCCTTGCCGCCGCAGGCAAGGTGATCCCCGCCGGCCGGGTCGGCCACGCCGATGAGGTCGCTCGCACGATACGTTTTCTGACCAGTGACGACGCCTCCTACGTGACCGGCCAGCAACTGATCGTGGACGGCGGCTTGACCGTGCGCTGGCCGAGCTGAGGCCAGCCGTCAAGGCGCCGGCCAAGGCGCATCCAAGCCAGCGACGCGAGGCGAGGGCGGCGGCCCTCGCCTCGTGCCCCCAGCGAGTGGAGAGAATCCCATGTCACAGAAACTTCAGGGCAAGGTTGCCCTGGTGGTGGGCGGCGCCAGCGGTATCGGCCGTGCCATCGCCAACCTGTTCCACGCCGAAGGTGCCACCGTTGCGGTGGCCGACCTCAACGCCGATGCCTGTGATCAGGTGGCCCGCGCGCTGCGCGCCCGGGTCAGCACCCATCGGGTCGACGTTTCCGACGAGGCCTCGGTGAAGGCCATGGTCGACGAGGTGATCAGCACCCACCAGGCGATCGACGTGCTGGTCAACAGCGCCGGCATCCTCGACGAGACGCCGTTTCTCGAGATGACCAGCGAGACCTTCGACCGCATGATCGGCATCAACCTGCGCGGGGTCTTTCTGGTCAGCCGCGCGGTGGCCCCGCATATGGTCGAGCGCAAGGCCGGGCGGATCATCAATGTTGCCTCGCAGCTGGCGCTCAAGGGCGGCATGGGGCTGTCCCACTACTGCGCCGCCAAGGCCGGTGTACTGGGGCTGACCAAGTCCATGGCGCGGGAGCTGGCACCCTTCAACGTGCTGACCAATGCCATCGCGCCTGGCCCCATCCTGACCCCGATGCTCGAGGGACTGAGCCCGGAATGGATCGCCGACAAGGAGGCCGAATTGCCGCTCGGACGCTTCGGCAGGGCCGAGGAAGTGGCGCCTTCGGCGCTGATGCTGGCGGCGTCTCCGGATGGCGACCTGTACCTGGGCCAGACCCTTGGTCCCAATAGCGGCGACGTGATGTAGCGGCCAGACAGGAGTCCGTGAATGCTCACTCTTCTGCTGGTCAAGTGGCTGTCCACCGCCCTGGTGGTGATCGGCGTGTCGGTGGCGGTGGTGCGCCTGGGGCCACGCCTGGGCGGGGTGCTGGCCGGCACCCCGATCGTGCTGGGCCCCGGCTACTTCTTCATGCTGGGCGAGCAGCCCGGCGCCTTCGTTGCCGAGGCGGCGCTGGGCTCGCTGCACGCGATGTTCGCGACCCTGGCGTTCTGTCTGGCGTATGTGCTGCTGGCGGGGCGACAGGGCGCGCTGGCAGCTGTCGCCCTGGCCGCCGTGCTATGGCTGCCGGTGGCGGCGCTGGCTGCCGTCTTGCCAGGCGGCACGGTTCTCGCGCTGGTGCTGTTCATCGCTTGCCTGGCCCTGGCGATGCGGCTGATGCGCGCGCTGGGCTTGTCGCGAACGGCGGTGTCGGCGCCGCTTGTCTGGGCCGACCTGCTGATACGCGGCACCCTGGCCGGGGGCATCGTGTGTCTGGCGACCGTGGTGCTGGCGGATATCGCCCCGGCGCTGTCCGGCGTCGCCCTGAGCTTTCCCATCGGCATGCTGACCATCGCCCTGACCCTGCACCAGCGCTACGGCGCCGAGGTCGCCCGGGCCACCCTGGCCGACACCCAGCTTGGCATGCTCAGTCTGGTGGCCTTCAGCGCCGTCCTTGCGGCAACCGCCGCGCACCTTTCCCCCGTGCTGTCCTTTGGCCTCGCCCTGGCTGCCTCGCTGGGCACCAGTAGCGCCCTGTGGGCGTGGCAGAGGCGCCTGCACAGCCCGCGTCACGCGTGAGACCGGAAGGGGTGCGCGCGCGCGCCGCCCGGGCTCTTGTCGGGCCTTGCTCCAGGCAAGGTGCGATGAACGTAAAAAACCCCGCCGTAGCGGGGAAATGCCTCACGAATATCGCTACTGCGCTACTGCGCTACTGCGGCCCAGCCGCCGCTGTCGACCGAGGCGAAGATGGCGTCGATCACCCTGAGATTGGCGATGGAATCCTCCAGCCCATAGAGCCCGACCTCCTCACCGCGCAGGGCGCGGCAGAAACGACTGACCTCCTGTTCGTACTGGTCCATGGGCGGGAAGGTTTCCGTCTTGGGGTCGCTCTGATAGAGGTCGAAGACGTTGTCGTGAACCACCCGGGTCGGGCGCTCGACCGGAGCGATAAAGGGCTCTGGCAGATCGATGGCACCTTGGCTGCCGACGATGTGCAGGTGCTGGGCGGCACTGGTGGCGGTGGAGACCATCAGGCTGGCGTGGCGCCCCTCGCCGTAGTCGAGCAGCACGCTGGCGACGACGTCCACGCCATGTTCCGGGGCGCGGCTGGCGTGGGCCATCACCCGCCGGGGTTCGCAGCCAAAGGCGAAGCGAGTCGCCATGGCCGCGTAGCAGCCGACATCATAGAGCGCGCCACCGCCGAACTCCGGGCGCATGCGGTAGTTGCCGGGGTCGTCGAGACCGAAGGTGAGCATGGCCTGAACCATGCGGATGTCGCCATAGTCGCCGGCCTCGATGCGTTCCTTTACCGCCAGCCAGCGCGGTTGGTGGCGCACCATGAAGGCCTCGCAGAACAACAGTCCCGGCGGCACCCTGAGGCTCGCCGCCTGTGCGGCGGTAAGCGCCAGGGGCTTTTCGCACAGCACGTGCTTGCCCTTGTCCAGCGCCTTCTGGGCCAGCTCGATATGCAGATGGTTGGGCAGCGGGATGTAGACCGCCTCCACCTCCGGGTCGTCGAGCACCGCTTCGTAGCTTGCGTAGGCGCGCGGAATATCCATCTCGTCGGCAAACGCCTGGGCCGATTCCTGGTTGCGTGACCCCACCGCCAGAACCTCGGCGTGGGCGCTCGCCCGCATCGCCGGTATCAGCTTGATGCGCGCAATATTGGCGGTGGAGAGGATGCCCCAGCGTACCGGTGCGTCGATCATGGTCGGGTTCCTTGCGGTCAGGGTGTGAGCTGTGCGGATGAGCGCTGCTGGGGGTCGGGCACCGATACCCAGCGACGCTCCTGGCAGGAGACGTCGATGGCGGTGAGGATATTCTGGTTGTGGCGGCCGAAGGCGAAGTCGGGGAAGCAGCCGGCAGATGAGGCGATGCCCTGGACCAGGTCGTGGACCTCGATCACCTTGACGTCGAAGTAGCCGATGCCGCCACCGCCGTAGTCGAACGGAAAGAAGGCGCGGAACTGCGGCACCTGGGAGCCCGCCAGCAGGGTCTTGAAGCCGCGATCCTCACGCCGGTCGGCGTAGCGGAAGAGCTTGAGCTCGTTGAAGCGCTCGCCGTCCATCACCAGGGTGCCCTCGCTGCCGCTGACCTCCCAGCCGATGCCGAAGACCTTGCCGGCGGCCACCCGAGAGCTTTCGATCACGCCGCCGGCACCATTGGCAAAACGCACCAGCGCCTGGGTCTGGTCGTCGTTCTCGACCTCGCGACGCTCGGCGCCTGCGGTCGCCTTGCTGGCGTAGCCGGCACCCTCGCAGGCTCCATCAAGCACGGGCCGAGTCGCAAACAGGATCTGGCTCTGGGCGCAGACCTCCTCGATATCGCCCATCAGGAACTGGGCGACGCTGATGGTGTGGGCGCCCAGGTCGCCCAGTGATCCGGTACCGGCCTGCTGGCGCGAACAGCGCCAGGACCAGGGCAGTTCGGGATCGTTGAAGAAGCCTTGATCGAAGGTGCCGCGAAAGCGCATCGGCGTGCCGATGGCACCCTCGTCGATCAGCCGCCTGGCGAGCAGAGCCGCCGGCGTCTTGATGTTGTTGAAGGCGACCATGGTCTTGACCCCGCGGGCGCGGGCCGCCTCGGCCATCTTCGCCGCCTGGTCATCGTTCATGGCCAGGGGCTTTTCGCAGTAGACGTGCTTGCCATGGTCGATGGCGGCCATTGCCATGTCGAAGTGCAGGGCGTTGGGCGAGGTGATGTCCACCACCTCCACCTCCGGGTCGGCGACCAGCTCTCGCCAGTCGCCGTAGGCGCGCTCCACGTCCAGCCGTTCGGCGGCGGCCCTGGCGGCCTGATCGCCCTGGTCGGCGATGGCGACCAGGCGAGGACGCAGCGGCAGATCATGGTAGAGCGTACGGGCACGGCGATAGGCATCGGCGTGGGCCTGACCCATGAAGCCGCTACCGATCAGGCCAATGTTGAGCGCCTTGGGCATTCGCTTGTCTCCGCTGGTGGGCCACGTCGGTCACGTCGCCCGGGGATGGTGAGGCTGGTCGAGCCGGGCGATCACCGGCGTGGCCTAGTTGGCGTTGGGCAGCTCGTAGTCGGGCTTTTCGCTGGGCATGCAGGCGCGCAGCAGTTCCACCGAGCGCACCACGCCCTCCCGGCGCGACAGGTTGATATCCTCGTGCTCGATGCTCAGCACGCCGTCCTGGTAGCCCCCGGCCTGCAGCCAGTAGCAGAAGTCCTTCCACCACTCGAGTTTCTGGCCGTACCCTAGGGTCACGTAGGACCAGCCGCGATCACGGAAATCGCCCATTGGCTGATTGTCCAGACGGGAGGTCAGGCCCACCGCCGCCGGGTTGAGCGCGGTGTCCTTGGCGTGAACATGGTAGATGTGGCGGGCGTAGCGCTGGACCACCTCGATGGGATCGGCGCCCATCCACAGAAGGTGGCTGGGATCGAAGTTGAGGCCGACGATGTCGCCGATCTCGCCATGCAGGCGCAGGAAGCCCGGCAGGTTGTAGACCAGCTGGTTGCCATGCATCTCCAGGCATAGTTCACGAATGCCTTCGCCGCGGGCGTGGTCGGCCAGCTTGCGCCAGTAGGGCAGCGCGACCTCGTTCCACTGGTAGTCGAGCATCTGGGCGGTTTCCGGTGGCCAGGCGGCGGTCACCCAGTTGGGGAAACGGTCATCCGGGCCACCGCCAGGCAGACCCGACATCAGATTGACCCGGGGCACCTCGAAGTGACGGGACAGCGCGATGGCCTGCTCGACCACCCTGTGCTGGCGCTCGCCATCGGTGGGGTGCAGCGAGTTGCCGTTGGCGTTGAAGGCGGAAATCGTGACGCCATGGTGGGCGAGCCTGGCCTTGAGGTCCTTGCGCGCGGCTTCGCTGTCGAGCAGTGCAGCGGCATCGAGGTGGGGCGAGTCCGACCAGTTGCCGATGGAAAATTCCACGCACTCGATGCCCTGTTCGGCGCAGAAGGCGAGCAGGTCGTCCAGTGACATATTGGCCAGGCTGTCGGTGACGAGGCCGATTTTCATGTGATGCTCCTGTCAAGCGAACCCGCCCATGAAGGGCGGGCGAGGTGTGGATGGTCAGTACCGACAAGGCCTGCTCGGTGAGTCGCCGGCCTTGCCATGGTGGCGGATGGCCATTGGATGAGGTGGCCGCTTAGCGATAGCCCTGCTGAGTCAGCTCGATGACCTGTTCGGCGTTTTCCTGGGTGATGAAGTTTGGCCCGGTCTGGATATTGTTGGTGGGCTTGAGGCCGTAGCGGTTGTACAGCGCCAGCGAGATGATCGGCAGGTAGCCCTGAAGGTACTGCTGCTGATCCATGGCGAACAGCATCTCGCCATCGCGAACCGCTTCCAGTGTCTCTGCGGACAGGTCGAAGGTGGCGAAGGCGATCTGGCCCATGGCGCCTTGGCTACGGAATTCGTTGATCAGCGGGTCGGTGGCCAGCGATCCCAGGCTCAGCACGCCGTCGGTGTCCGGGCTCGAGTTGAGGTGGGCGAGCACGGCATTGGTGATGGCGGTGGGATCCTGGGTGGTGGAGATCTGTTCGGCACTGCCGTCGAAGGCGTCGGTAAAGCCCTTGCAGCGGGCGTCAAGCTGCGACTGGCCGGGGGCGAAGTTGATACAGATGGGGCTCTCGACGCCGGCTTCCTTCATGCGCTCACCGGCCATCTTGCCCGCGCGGTACTCGCTCTGACCGACATAGTTGAGTGCGCCGATCTCACCGGCGATCTCTTCGCCGGTGTTGAGCACCACCACCGGGATACCGGCGGCGATGGCCTCGCGCACCGGCTCGGCGAAGGCGCTGGCATCGGGCATGGTCAGCGCCAGGCCATCGGGTTGGGTGGCAATCGCCTGCTCGATCATCCTCAGCATCTGGGAGGTGTCGTACTGGGCCGGAGAGTTGTAGAGAAGCTCCACTCCCATCTCCTCGGCGGCATCCTCGAAACCGCGCTTGAGGACGTTGCCGAAGGGGTCCGCCGCGACGATATGGGTGATCGCCACGAACTTCAGCGGGTCGGCGTCCTGGGCAACGGCCGCCTGGCTCGCCGACAGCGCCATGGCGCCAGCGACCAGGGCGCCGGTGATGGCCCTGGAGAACGGAATGGGGCGCTTGACCCCGGCGTGTGTTGCGCTGGTCTTGTCGGTGATCTTGCTCATGGCTGTACTCCGATTGTTGTTGGTGTTGCGGGTGATGGTGCTCAGGGGTGTCACGTTGATGCAGTGATTCAGGCGCGTCGGTGCTGCGCCATCTGGTCGAGTGCCCGGTCCAGGCGTTCGGCGTCCCAGTCTTCGTCCAGGGCCAGTGTCAGCAGCTCGCATTGGCTCTGGGGGGCCAACCCGCCCTGGGGTGGGGTGCGATCCAGATTGGCCGGGAACGGGTAGGCCTCGGCCAGGGCGGTCACACCTGCGCGGATCGCCGCTGTCCAGCCATCGCGCTGGAAGCGGGCCTTTAGCGCGGCAAAGCCGGCGCGCACCAGGCGGGTGTTGTCGACGCTCTCCATGGCACGGCCAAAGGCCGAGGAGATCTGCAGCAGGTTGGCCATGCGCCGCAGGTCCTGACTGTCGTTGTCGCCCGCGGCGTGAAACAGCGCCGGGTTGAAGAACAGGCCGTCGCCCTTGGTCAGCGGTAGCTGAACGCGATGGCGGGCGAACACCTGCTGGAAGGCCGGGTCGTGGTAGGCCAGATAGCCTTCTGGGTAGCGCTGGGAGTGAGGCAACAACTGGGTTGGTCCGCTTTCCAGCGGCATGTCGTCGTGGGCCACGGCGCCCTGCAGCGTCAGGTGTTGTGAGGCGACCTGCAGCGACAGCGGGTAGCCCAGCGCCTGTGCCTCGCTCAGAAAACCCAGGTGATAGTCGCGATGAGGCAACTGAGCACGACCGCCCGGTTTGACCACGTTGACCTGGGAGGTGATCTGGTAGCCCGGGCCAAGCCAGGCCTCGGCTACCAGTGCCAGCACCGGATTGGCGTAGTAGTCGACGAAACCTTCCGGATCGGCCTCGCCGTGCTTCTGGAAGGCATTCCACAGGCGATCATTGGCACCCGGCGCAGCAAAATGGTCGCCCTGCTGGCCGTGTCCCCGTTCAGCTTCGATCAGCGCAAGAAAGCTCTCGCTGGCGCGGTCCACCGTGGTCCGCTCCATCATCCCGGTGATCGCGAGCACCCCGGGACCGTCCAGCAGGCAGTGATGCCACTCGTCAAGCAGCCTGCGCCGCCGCTGCGGGTCGGCGAGACAGTCAAGGGCATGGCTTGCGCGGTAGAGCGGAATGCCGGAGACGATGCGCTCGGCCTGGGGCAGCGCTTCGGCATTGGTCGTCGATTGGACCAGGGCCTCGAAGGCGGCCACATCCAGCTGGGTTCGATCGATGAAATGCTCCACCGTCTGTCCTCCTCAGTCAGGCCAGCGCATGGCGGCGGGCGGCTGCGGCGCGCTGTCGTGACAGCCCAGCACGCTCTGGTCCATGTCGACGATGGTCCCGGTCATCATTCCCGAGGCGTCGCTGGCCAGGAAGGCCACCGCGCTGGCGACCTCCTCAGGCTCCAGCAGGCGCCCCATCGGCTGCGCGCGGGCGGCCGCTTCCAGCCAGTTATCCTCGGCGCCGTGGGTATCCGTCTGGATGCGGTGTTCGCCCGGGGTGTTCATCCAGCCGATGTTGAGGCCGTTGACGCGGATGCGATTGCGCAGCAGCGAGTAGGCGGCGTTGCGGGTCAGGGTGGCCAGCGCCCCCTTGCTGCCGCTGTAGGCGCAGATGAAGGGCTGACCGCCGTGGCCGGACATGCTGAGGATATTGACCACGCGGCCTTCGATACCATCGCGGATCATCCGTCGCACAGCTTCCTGCATCAGGAAGAAGGGCGCCTTGGTGTTGACCGCGAACAGACGATCGTAGGCGGCCTCGTCGGTGTCGAGCAGGGTGCCGCGCTCGGTGTTGCCGGCGCAGTTGATCAGCATGTCGATGCGCCCGAAGGCCTCATCGGCCTGGGCCACCAGCCGGCGGCAGTCGTCGACCCGGGTCATGTCGGTGGCCACGAACAGAACCTTGGCGTCCTCACCTAGACCCTCGAGCTCGCGAGCCAGGGCTTCGCCCTTGTCCCGCTGGCGCCCGCAGATGACCAGGCCGGACAGGCCACGACCCAGCAGGTGGCGAGCCACCGCCTCGCCCAGTCCCTGGGTGGAACCGGTGACGATGGCCACCTGACCTTTGAATGAACGATCTTGCATAGTAACTCTCCCTGTTCAGGCCGCCTGGCCGTTGCCATCGGCGCGCTGAAATTCGGCAAGCTCAGCGTCCAGGCTCTCGAGCTCGGCGCCACCGGCCATCATGTTGAGCACTTCCTCACGGCTGACCTCGTCCTTGCGGAAGGTACCGAAGCTGGAGCCGCGCTTGAGGATGGTGAAGGCGTCACCCACCGGATAGGCGTGGTGCACGTTGTGGGTGATGAAGATGACCGCCAGACCATCGGCGCGGGCCTTGGCGATGTAGCGCAGCACCACCGAGGCCTGCTTGACCCCGAGCGCCGAGGTGGGCTCGTCGAGGATCAGCACCTTGGCGCCGAAGTACACCGCCCGGGCGATGGCCACGCACTGGCGCTCGCCACCGGAAAGGGTGCCGACCGGCTGAGCCGGATCGCGCACATCGATACCGATCTTGGCCATCTCTTCCTTGGCGACGCGGTCAGCGAACGTCCAGTCGACGCGACGGGTCGGTCCCCAGCCCCTGGTAGGTTCGCGGCCCATGAAGAAGTTTCGGGTGATCGACATCAGCGGGATCATCGCCAGATCCTGGAAGACCGTGGCGATGCCGGCATCGAGGGCATCCGAGGGCGAGCTGAAGTGGGCCTCCTTGCCGTCGACCAGGAACTCGCCGTGGGTCGGTACGTGGACCCCCGAGAGGGTCTTGATCAGGGTCGACTTGCCGGCGCCGTTGTCACCGAGCAGGCACATGACCTCGCCGGAGTGAACCTTCATGGAGATACCGCTCAGGGCGATCACGCTGCCGAAGTGCTTGGCTACGTCGCGCATTTCGATCATCGGGACGGGAGCGTTCATTACTTGGCCTCCAGCGCCTTGCGACGCACGTAGTTGTTGAACAGCACCGCGATCAGCAGCATCGCGCCGAGGAATACCTGGAACCAGTCGGTGTTGACGCCGGTATAGAAGATACCCATCTGCACCATGCCGAAGATCAGCGCACCGAAGCTGGCGCCGATGGCGGAGCCGTAGCCGCCGGTGAGCAGGGCGCCGCCGATGACCACCGCGATGATCGCCTCGAGCTCCTTGAGGATGCCGCGGATGGAGTCGGCCGAGCCGGTGTCCATCACCTGCAGGGCGGCGAACACGCAGGCGGCGAAGGCGGTGAACATGAACAGTACGATCTTGACCAGATTGACCGGGACACCGACGTTGCGTGCCGCTTCCTTGTCGCCGCCGCAGGCGAAGATCCAGTTGCCGAAGCGGGTGAACAGCAACACCCAGGTGGCCAGCGCGGTCAGGCCGAGCCACCACACGATGGAGACCGGGATGCCACTGACGGTGGGATTGCCGGCGAAGTTGGTACCGATCACGCCGATCTCGGACAGCCAGAGGAAGAAGCCCTCGCCGACCTCGCCGCTGAACAGCGCCGCGAACCAGTCGTTGCCGATGACGTCGTGGACCCCGCCGATCTGGGTGCGATCCGCCATCAGACGGGGAATGCCGATGGCCACTCCGCGCAGGATGAACAGAAAGCCCAGGGTGACGATAAAGGATGGCAGTCCGGTCTTGACCACCAGCCAGCCGTTCAGGGCGCCGATCGCCAGGGCACAGCCGAAGGCGAAGGACAGCGCTGCCCAGATGGGCCAGCCGTACTGCACGGCGGGGATGGCGATCAACATGCCGGCGAAGCCGATCATCGAGCCGATCGACAGGTCGAACTCGCCACCGATCATCAACAGCGCCGCCGCCACGGCCAGGATGCCGAGCTGGGCAGAGACTTCGAGGAAGTTGATCACCCCGGCGCCGGAAAACATGCCGGTGCCCGAGGCAACCAGGGCGAAGAACACGATGACCAGTAGGGCGCCGGCGACGGAGCCGAACTCCGGTCGGTGCAGGGCTTTCTTCAGCGGACTGACGTGGGCAAGACGCTCGTCCTGATCTTGGCTGGCGGGAGAGGCGGTAGTGCTCATGGTGACTCCTTGTGAGGGTCGTCTTGTTGTAGGAGCGGAGACGTCCGCGGTGGTGATGGACGTGTTTCGAACTCGCGGACAGCTGTTTCGATTCGTCGTGTTATGAAATGTAGATTCCAAGAGAGAAATTAACAATTCAAAAATTCTATACTTTGGTCTATGCGGAATGTTTGTTCCTTTTTGCGTAGGCTGGGCGTCAGGCTTGGGGTCTCGCTGTCGATCGACGATTGATCGTGGTAATGGCGAGCGCCTGAAAGCCACCAAGACATACCCCTTAGCGGCAATGCACATGGATACAAGGAGCAGACGATGAAACTGGCATTGATCGGAGCAGGAAGGATCGGCAGGGTGCATGCGCTGTCCGTCGCCGCCCACCCCGAGGTCACGTTGGCGGCGGTAGTGGATGCCTATCCCGAGGCCGCCGAGACCCTGGCGCGGGACTTTGGCTCCCGGGCTCGGGACATCGATGACGTGTTCGAGGACCCCGAGATCGACGCCGTGCTGATCGCTTCCAGCACGGCGACCCATATCGACTACCTGGAGCGCGCCGCATCGGCAGGCAAGGCAATGCTGTGCGAGAAGCCCATCGCCCTGGATCTGGCGGCGTCACGGGCGACTGCCGAGCGCGTGGCGCAAAGCCTCTGCGCCTTGGCCTTCAATCGCCGCCATGATCCGCAGTTCTCGGCGCTCAAGGATCAATTGGGGCAGGGCCGCATCGGCAAGCTGGAGACGCTGGCGATCACCAGCCGCGACCCCGAGCCGCCGCCCCTTGAGTACGTCAAGGGGTCAGGTGGGCTGTTCCGCGATATGATGATCCACGACTTTGATATGGCCCGCTGGCTGCTCGACGAGCCCATCGTCAGCGTCCACGCCAGCGGCAGTTGTCTGGTGGACCCGGCCATCGGCGAGGCCGGCGACGTGGACAGCGCGGTGGTGGTCATGAAGACGGCCTCGGGGCGCTTGTGCACCATCAGCAATTCTCGGCGTGCGGTATACGGCTACGACCAGCGCATCGAGGCCTTCGGCAGTGACGGCATGTTGCAGGCCCAGAACGAGTGCGACACCCGACTCAAGTTCGTCGGCAAGCAGGGCCAACTGGAGGAAGCGCCGCGCTGGTTCTTTCTCGAGCGCTACGCCGAGGCCTATCGCCGAGAGCTCGACGACTTCTACCAGAGCTGGCGGGAAGGCCGCGCGCCCCGCGCCGGCATCACGGACGGTGTCGAAGCGTTGCGGTTGGCCGAGGCGGCGGATATCTCACGTCGCGAGTGGCGCACGGTCTACGTCGAGGAGGTGTGAGCCCCGGGGCTCTGGGCTTGTGACTCAATCTTTTCCAGCAAAGCGATGAGAGTCACGCACCACCAGCCGGCCTGGGAGCAGCGTTGGGTCACCAGGGATACGTCGATCGAGCAGGTGTGTGATGGCGCTGTCCACCACAGCATCGAGGTTCGGCTGGTAGCTGGTCAGACGGTAGCGCGGTGAGGCGGCCAGCTCGATATCGTCGAAGCCGACGATCGCCAGCTGTCCGTCGAGGCCGGCCTGGTGCAGGGCATCGAGGGCGCCGATGGCAAGGATGTCGTTTTCGCAGAACAGCGCATCCAGGCGCTGTGCCGCCGGTGTCCTTTGCAGGTAGTCGTGCATCGCCTGATACCCCAGAGCGTGGCGATAATCCGTGGCAGCCAGCGTGGCTGCCAGGGTCAGGCCGTGATCCTCAAGCGTCTGGCGATAGCCGTCGAGACGGGGCAGTCGTGATCTGCCGCTGTCGGGGCCGGCCAGATAGCCCAGCCGTCGATGACCTTCGCCGAGCAGCAGCCGGGCGATTTCGGCGCCAGCCGCATGCTCCTGAATTGCCACGATCTGCACCCCGTCCACCTCGGTGGTACGAAACAGCTGCACCAGTGGCACGTGCTGGCGCTCGGTAGCAAAGCGCACGATGTCCTCGCTCAGCACCGTGCCGAGAAACAACAGCCCGTCGACCTGGAAGCGTTCGGCGATATCGAGCAGCTCGCCGGAGCGCACCGGTGGTGAAATATTCAAGAGTATCGACAGCTGGCCCCGCTGTTGCAGCGCCAGGGTGGCGGCATTCAGCATCGCCTGGGTATGCGGGTTGGCGAATTGATCGACGACGACGCCGATCAGTTGAGTGCGTCTTGTGGTCAGGCTTCGTGCCAGCAGGTTGGGGCGATAGCCCAGGGCTTCGGCGGCCTCCATCACGCGCTGTCGGGCATTCTCTGAGATCGAGGCGCCGGGAGTGAAGGCCCGCGACACCGTCCACTTGGAGACACCGGCCCGTTCGGCCACCTGGGCGGAGGTCACCTTGCGACCTTGGTCGCGATCGGAACGAATATTCATCGATGCTCCTTGACGGAATTTTTCATTCCATACTAGGCTCGTGCTGGCCTGTTTGCAACCGGTTGCATCGGGTCGGGTAACGGTGTTGACCCTATTGCGATTTTTACATAAGCCGTCGCCGGAAGAGCCCTTTGTACCCGCGCCGCCGCCTATGCGGCCACCCGAGCAACGGCGAAACCACACAGCCATATGACAAGGACAATGCCATGAAGCTCTCCATCTGTACCGATGTGATGGCGGACCTCAGCTTTACCGAGATGCTCGACAAGTGCGTGGCGCTCGGGGTGGAAGGTATCGAGATGACCGGTGGTGGCTGGTCGCCGGCGCCGCATTTTCGTGCCGACGAACTGCTCGCCGATAGAAGCCTGCTGGCCTCACGCCTGAAGGAGATCGACGCCCGGGGACTGAAGATCGCCACCCTGAACTGTTCCGGCAATCCGCTCGACCCGGGGGAACTCGGCGAGCGCCACCGAGGCGAGATCGAAAAGACCATCCGGCTTGCCGGTGAGATCGGGGTCAAGCGCATCGTCACCATGTCGGGCCTGCCGGCGGCGGCGCCGGGGGACAGCGTGCCCAATTGGCTCGTCTACACCAAGAGCTGGCCCGATGAGATGCCCGAGCGCGATCGGTACCAGTGGGAAGACTGCGCCTTTCCCTACTGGCACGGCCTGGTGAGGCTGGCCGATGAGGTCGGTGTCGAGCGATTCGCGCTGGAAAATTTTTCGGCGATGCTGGTGTGGAACCCCCAGACCCTGTTTCGTCTGCGTGACGAGGTCGGGCCCAAGGTCGGCATGAACCTGGACCCTTCGCATCTGTTCTGGAAGGGCGCCTGCCCGATCGCCGCGGCCAGGGCACTGGGCGATGCCATCCACCACTGCCACGGCAAGGATACCCGCATCGAGCGGGGGCTGGCCGATGTCAACGGTCTGCTCGAGCTCGCCGAGGTCACCGACGTCGCCAATCGCGCCTGGAACTATGTGGCGGTGGGGGCGGGACATGATCTTCAGTGGTGGAAGGAGTTCTTCTCGGTGGTGCGGATGCAGGGCTACAACGACTGGGTCAGCCTCGAGATGGAGGACTTCACCATGTCCACCGAGGCCGGTATCCAGTCGTCGATCGACGCGCTGAAGCAGACCATCAGTCGTTAGCGATATGAATAGGCTGGTCAAGGCTGCTGCCAAGATGGCCTGTCCGCGGCTGACATGCCTGCGGCTGGCGGAAAAGGGAAGCAATGCACCATAAAAAAGCCCCGCCGGTGGCGGGGCAAAGAGAGAGACGTTCCTTGGTCCGCCGATGACGCCAGCCCTTACCTGGGCTGCCGGAATCGGCGGAGTTTGTACGGTTACTGTTGCTGCACGATCCACTCGTGTTCAGGGTCGTTCTTGAACTTCCATTCGCGCTTGGGACCGGCCATCACGTTGAGGTAGTAAAGCTCGTAGCCGTGAGGTGCACCCACCGGGTGGTAGCCCCGAGGCACCATCACGCAGCAGCCATTGTCTACCGCCATGGTCTCGTCCAGCGAGCGGTCATCGGTGTAGACCCGCTGAAAGGCGAAGCCCTGGCTCGGATTCAGCCGGTGGTAGTAGGTTTCCTCGAGGATCGACTCCTCGGGCAGATTGTCGACGTCGTGCTTGTGGGGCGGATAGCTCGACCAGTTGCCTGGCGGTGTGTAGACCTCGACCACCAGCAGGCCGTCGGCGGGTTCGGTCTCCGGCAGGATGTCGTGGATATGCCGAGTGTTGGTGCCGCCGCCGCGGGTGGAGCACTTGACCTGCTGTGGCGCGATCAGCCTGGCCTTGTGGTTGCCGTGGCCCGGTGCGCTGCACACCGCGATCTCGAGATCGGTCAGTGCCTCGACCTCGAAGTCCGCTCCATCGGGCAGGTAGACCGAGTAGGGTGGCACCTTGTCGAAGATGTCCATGCGCTCGCCGATGTCCTCCCAGCGTTCGCCGGCGCCGGCGACGGTGGCACGTCCGCTCAACAGCACCAGGCAGTGTTCGCGTGAGCCGGTCTCGCCGCTCAGACGCTGGCCCTTTTGCAGCCGGTGGACACGAAAGCCGACGTGGTCCCAGCCAGCGGATTGCGGGGTGACTTCCAGCACCTTGCCGTCGGCGTCGGGGCTCTGGGGGCGTACAAGAAGCGATGTCATGGACAGGATCTCCTGTTGGTGGCCTGCCCGGTCGCGCAGGGCGCGGGGCGTGGGCGGGCCAGAGTGTCGAGGGGCGAGCTGGCGGCTAGCCCGAGGCGGGGGCCTCGGGAGACGAGCCCTTGTCGGCGGCGCTGTCCTGGCGCACGCCCAGGGCGATGGCCATGCTCTGGGCCAGGCACAGGGTGGCGGTGAGGCCACGAAAGCTCTTCACTTCCGCTTCCTGTACCACCAGGGTCACGTCGGCGACGCGGGCCAGCGGGCTCAGGGTGGAATCGGTGATGGCAACCACCGGCACGCCTTTATCACGGGTCTGTTCGGCTACTTCGCGGGTTTCCGATGCGTAGGGCGAGAAGCTCACCGCCAGCAGGGCGTCGCGGGGACCGATGGCCCGTGCCTGTTCCTGATGCATACCGCCCAGGGCATTGATCAAGAAGCAGCGTTTGTCGACGTGGTTGAGTGCGTACTGCAGGTAGCTTGCCACCGGGAAGGTGCGGCGCATGCCCATCAGGTGCACCGCCTCGGCGCCTTCCAGAAGGTCCAGCGCGCTCTCCAGCTGGCGCGGGTCGGTACGCCCGGGGAGTTGCTCGAGCATTTCCCGGTTGGCGTCGGCAAATTCCCACAGCAGTTGAGAGCCGCTGGGGGTCTCGCCGGTGGCGGAGCGCACCGCGTGGATGCGCTCTGAGTAGTTGGGCAACTCATCCACCAGGCGTGAGCGAAACAGCTTCTGCATGTCCGAGAAGCCCTTGAACCCAAGGCTGTTGGCAAAGCGAATCAGCGTGGACGGCGTGACGCCCGCCTGCTCGGCCAGCCTCGCCACGGTGGAAAAGGCTACTTCCTGCGGGTGATCGAGCAGAAAACGCGCCGTCTGCTGCAGGCGACGGCTGAGGTCGGGGTACTGCTCGGTGATCTGCGCTTCCAGCGCGCTGAAATCCTGAGGTAGCTCTGCCATGGCGGTTCACTCGGTTGCAGGGTGTTGCCCAGCGTTGGCCGTCGTCTGGGATCACCCTAGTCAATTGGGAATAAAAATTCCATTTATGCTTTAGTATAGAACGTTCGAATGGAACGTTTCATTCAGTGCCAAGGCTATCATTGTTCCCCTGGAGGAGGGGGGTCGCCTTGTACTTTGGTCGACAAGTTGCGGCCACGCCGTCGGTCTTCGTGGGCTAGAAGCCGAGCCCAGATGATTGATTAGCGGGAAAAAGCCACAATCAGCTGAATGCCAAGGCATCTAAGGAGGAAACATTCCCTCTATTTAACCTTGGGAATTTTTGTTCTAAAGTGCGACCTAACCGGTTGCAAGCAGTTCTGATGTGACGTTTCCGGCACCTTCTTCTCGGCTCAGGGAGCGCCCCATGCCATCTCGATCACTGCACTTTGCCCTTAACCATATGGTCTGTCCTCGCTACTCCATCGAGCAGCTGATGCGCCTGGCCGCCGAGCTAGGCATCGACGCGGTGGAGCTGCGCAACGATGTCGGCGACAACAGCCTGGCGACGCTCGAGCAGGCCGTTGCCGCCGGAGAGCTGGCCCGGGAGCTGGGTCTGAGCGTGCTCAGCGTCAATGCGCTGTATCCGTTCAATGTGTGGGACAAGGAGCGCGCCGTTCAGGCCGAGCACCTGGCCGAACGGGCAGCGGCGGCGGGCGCCCGGGGTCTGGTGCTGTGTCCGCTGGTCGCCGCGCCCGACGAGGCACCAACAGCCACCGATGTGGTCAAGGCGCTGGTGGAGCTGGGGCCAATCCTGGATCGTCACGGGCTCGTGGGGTTCGTCGAGCCACTGGGCTTTCCTGACTCGTCGTTGCGACTCAAGGCTGACGCTGTGATCGCCTTCGACGAGGCCGTCGCCATCCTGGGGCCATCGGAGTCGGCGCGCTTTTCGCTGGTGCACGACACCTTTCACCATCGAGGGGCCGGTGAAGCGGCACTGTTCGCCGCTCGCACCGGCCTGGTTCACCTGTCCGGCGTCGAGGATCCGACGCTGACCTTCGACGCCATGCTCGACGGCGACCGGGTGCTGGTGGGTGAGGGCGATCGCCTCGACAACGTCGAACAGGTGCGTCGCCTGCTCGCCGATGGTTATCGCGGTTACCTGTCCTTCGAGCCCTTCGCCGAGTCGGTACACGCGCTGCAGGATCCGGCGGATGCCCTCGCGCGCAGCATTGACGTCATCCGCGATGGAGTGGCCTGAATCGCCGTCGTGACCGCTACATCCATCTAGGTTGACCACGCTGCGATCCTCCAGCGTCGGGCTGAACGCCACCCACCTGGTTCAGTGACAACGTCCTGAACCTGAGCGTGAACAATGATAAGGAGACTTCCATGAAAATCGCCCTCGACCCCTTCATGCATCGCCACGTGCCCCTGGAAAAGCTGCCGCGCCTGGCCAAGGACCTGGGATACGACTATCTCGAGCTGTCGCCCCGGGATGACTTCTTCGACTGGTTCGTCCACCCCCGGGTGTTTCCGTCCCGCCTGCGCTCCTTCAAGCAGGCGCTCAAGGACAGCGAGGTCGAGATCGCCTCGCTGCTGCCGATGTTCCGCTGGGCCAGTCCCCACGAGGACGAGCGCCAGGCGGCGGTGAAGTACTGGAAGAAGGCCATCGAGGTGGCGGTGGAAATGGGGGTGGACACCATGAACTCCGAGTTCGGTCGTGGCCCGCACCCCGAGCGTGGCAGTTGCTCAGCCTGCTGCCATGGCGGCGCCACCACCGAATCCAGCGAGGCCGCCTGGTGGCGCTCGATGGAGGAGCTGGTACCGATCTTCGAGCGCGAAGGCATCCAGCTCAACGTCGAGCCACACCCGGATGACTTTGTCGAGACGCTGCACCCGGCGGTGGACATGATTCGTACCATCGACTCGGACAACGTGAAGTTTCTCTATTGCGCACCCCATACCTTCCACTTTGGCGATGACATGGCGCAGATGATCCGTGACAGTGCCCCGGTGCTGGCCCACGTCCACGTGGCGGATACCTTCAATCACAAGGGATCGTCGGGGCTGCGCTACATCATCAATCCGCCGGGCTCCACCGCCCGCATCCACCAGCATCTGGATATCGGCCAGGGCGAGATCGACTGGGATCTGTTCTTCAAGACGCTGGCCGAGGTCGGCTTCGACGGCATCATGACCGCCTGTGTGTTCGCCTGGGAAGAGCGCGCCGAAGACTCCTCGCGCTTTATGCGCCAGGAAATCCAGCGCTACGTCGATACCTACTTCAACCCACGCTGAGGCTCGTCCTGGCCGCGCTACCTCCACGCCCTGTCCGGCGCCACCGGGCGGGGCGACTTGCCGCCCGGGAGCGTGACGGCAGGCTCTCGTGCTTCTCGGACACTGCTACGACCAAAGATGAACTGAATCGGCTGTTCCAGAGATTGAACGAGTGGAATATCAGTTCTATCATGGATTCAAATAGAACGAACAATCCAAAGTCGTCGGGACGCCCGTCATGGGCAGAGCACGGCTTATCGTGACCACACCAGGGTGACGCCATGACCACCAACAAGACGCTGGACCTAATCTGCCTGGGCCGAGCGGCCGTGGATTTCTACGGCGAACAGATCGGCAGCCGGCTCGAGGACATGTCGTCCTTCAACAAGTACCTCGGCGGCTCGTCGGCCAATATCGCCTACGGTACCGCTCGCATGGGGCTGAAGTCTGCCATGCTGACGCGGGTCGGCGACGAGCACATGGGGCGCTTCGTACGCGAGGAACTGGCTCGGGTGGGCGTGGACGTCAGTCAGGTCATCACCGACCAGGAACGACTCACCGGTCTGGTGATCCTGGGCATCAAGGATCAGGACACCTTTCCGCTGATCTTCTATCGCGACAATTGTGCCGACATGGCGATCAGTGCCGATGACATGGATCCCGAGTTCATCGCCTCCAGTCGGGCGCTGTTGATCACCGGTACCCATTTCTCCACCGACGGCACCTATCAGGCCAGCAAGACCGCCATCGAATACGCCAAGGCGGCCGGCACCAAGGTGATTCTCGATATCGACTATCGTCCGGTGCTGTGGGGCCTGACCTCGCTGGGTGACGGCGAGACCCGCTTTATCTCCGATGATGGTGTCAGCGCCCACCTGCAGACCATTCTGCCGGACCTGGACCTGGTGGTCGGCACCGAGGAAGAGGTCCACATCGCCGGTGGCAGCACCGACACCATCACCGCGCTCAAGCGTATTCGCGAGCTGAGCGATGCCACCATCGTGCTCAAGCTGGGCGCGCAGGGCTGCACCGTGCTCGACGGTGAGATTCCCGACAGCGAGTCCGAGTTCGAGGTATTCACCGGGGTGCGTGTCGAGGTGCTCAATGTGCTGGGTGCCGGTGACGCCTTCCTCAGCGGTTTTCTGCGCGGCTGGCTCAACGGTGAAAGTCATGAGCAAAGCTGTGCCTACGCCAACGCCTGCGGGGCCCTGGTGGTCTCCCGCCACGGCTGTGCCCCGGCGATTCCCAGCAGCGAGGAACTCGACGACTACCTGAGTCGCGCCGAGGATATCCCGCGTCCCGACCTGGACACGCGGCTCAACCACCTGCACCGGGTCACCACCCAGCGTAGCCCGACGCAGTGGTCGGATCTGTGCGTGCTGGCCTTCGACCATCGCAAGCAATTCTACGACATGGCCCGGGAGGTCGGCGCCGACCCCGGAAGGATCAAGACGTTGAAACGGCTGCTGGTGCAGGCGGCGGAGCAGGGCGCCGGACATATCGGTGACAGCCAGATGGGCGTGCTGATCGACGACACCTACGGTCAGGATGCACTCAATGACGTGACCGGGCGCGGCTGGTGGATTGGCCGCCCGGTGGAGTTGCCGAGCTCGCGCCCCATCGAGCTGGAAGGCGGGCGCAATATCGGTGCCCGACTGGCCGCCTGGCCACGCGAGCACATCGTCAAGTGCCTGGTGTTCTACCACCCGGAGGACCAGCTCGACCTGCGCCGCACCCAGGAGCGCCAGGTGGTGGAGCTGTATGACGCCTGCCTCAGGACCGGGCATGAGCTGCTGCTCGAGATCATTCCGCCCAAGGATCAGCAAAGCGATGACGATACCTTTCTCAACGCCATGCAGCGCTTTTACAACCTCGGCGTCTATCCCGACTGGTGGAAGCTGCCGCCGCAGACCCCCGCGGCCTGGGAGCGCATCAGCGTGCTGCTGGCGCGACGCGCCCCTCACTGTCGCGGCGTGGTGATGCTGGGGCTCGATGCGCCCCTCGAGACGCTCAAGAAGGGCTTCATGGACAGCGCCGGGTTCGACGTGTGCAAGGGCTTCGCGGTGGGGCGCTCGATCTTTGCCGAGCCCAGCCGTCGCTGGCTCGCCGGCGAGGCCGACGACCAGGCGCTGATCGACGATGTCGTCGCCAATTACCGCGAACTGGTGGACTGCTGGAAAGAACGCCAGAGCGTCTGAACGAGAATGAGCGAAATGGGGGTGAGCGTGGTAGCGCTCCCAGACCATGACCAAGATAACGATAATCCGGGTCCCCTCAGGACCCGGCAGCCATCTCCGAGAGCATTGCCATGTCCACGATTCGACTGACCATGTCCCAGGCGGTGATCCGCTACATGCAGGCCCAGAAGGTGAACGTCGACGGCCAGATCAAGCCGCTGTTTCCCGGCGTCTGGGCGATCTTCGGCCACGGCAACGTGGCCGGTCTCGGCGAGGCGCTGTATCAGGCCCGTGAGACGCTGCCGACCTACCGCGCCCACAACGAGCAGGCCATGTGCCACGCCGCCATTGCCTTCACCAAGACGCTCAATCGTCGCCAGGTGATGGCCTGTACCGCCTCCGCCGGTCCTGGTTCGGTGAACATGGTAACCGCGGCGGCGGTGGCCCACGTCAATCGACTGCCGCTACTGCTGCTGCCGGGCGACACCTTCGCCACGCGCAAGCCCGATCCGGTGCTGCAGCAGGTCGAGAACTTCCACGACCACACCCTGACCTCCAACGACTGCTTCAAGCCGGTGAGTCGCTTCTTCGATCGCATCACCCGGCCGGAGCAACTGCTGACGTCGCTGCCCCAGGCGATGCGGGTGCTGACTGACCCGGTGGAGTGTGGTCCGGTGACCCTGGCGCTGCCCCAGGACATCCAGACCGAGGCCTACGACTATCCCGAGCATTTCTTTGCCGAGAAGGTACACCACCTGCGCCGTCAGGCCGCCGACCCGCGCGAGCTCGACGATGCCATCGCCTTGATCCGCTCGGCCGAGCGACCGCTGCTGGTGGCCGGTGGCGGCGTCCACTACGCCGAGGCGCTGGCTGAGCTCGACGCCTTCGTCAGCCGCTACCAGGTGCCAGTGACCGAGACCCAGGCGGGCAAGGGCGCGCTGCCCTGGGACCATGCCAGCAACGTCGGCACCCTGGGTGTGACCGGTTCAGCCGCCGCCAACAGCTTGGCCCAGGAAGCGGATCTGATCATCGCCGTGGGCACCCGGCTTGGCGATTTCGCCTCTGGCTCCCGGGCGCTGATCAACCCCGAGGCGAAGATACTGTGTCTCAACGTGGCCTCCTTCGATGCGGTCAAGCACTACGCCCAGCCGCTGGTGGGCGATGCCCGCCTGAGCCTTGTCAGCCTGAAGGACGGGCTCGAGCAGGGCACCGCCCCGTGGCGGCCGGCCTCGTCCTGGAGCGAGCGGGCGGCCGCGCTGCGCGACGACTGGAATGCCACCGTGGAACGGGTGACCCAGGATCGCGGCACCGGGCTGCCCTGTGACGCCGAGGTGGTGGGGGCGGTCAACCGCGCTGCCGGCGAACGCGACATCGTGGTGTGTGCCGCGGGGGGCCTGCCGGGCGAGCTGCAGAAACTGTGGCGTACTCGCTTCGATCGCGGCTACCACATGGAATACGGCTACTCCTGCATGGGCTACGAACTTGCCGGAGGCCTCGGCACCAAGATGGCGCTGCCCGATTCAGAGGTGTTCGTGATGGTCGGTGACGGCTCCTACCTGATGATGAACTCGGAGATCGCCACCTCGGTAATGCTGGGGCACAAGATCATCGCGGTGGTGCTCGACAATCGCGGCTATGGCTGCATCCATCGACTTCAGCAATCCTGCGGCGGCCCCGGCTTCAACAACCGGCTGGAGGACTGCCTGAGCGTCGAGGGCGGCGCACCCAAGACCGACTTCGCCGCCCACGCCGCCGCCCTGGGCGCCAATAGCGAGAAGGTTGCCAATATCGCCGAGCTTGAGCAGGCCCTCGAGCGCGCCAAGGCGTCCGATATCAGCTATGTGATCGCCATCGACACCGATGGTCTCAACGACACCAAGGAAGGTGGTGCCTGGTGGGACGTGGCGGTGCCTGAAGTATCGCCGCGCCCAGAGGTAGTGGAGGCCCGCGAGCGCTATCAGTCCCACAAGGCGCGTCAGGCCAGAAACCTCTAGGCCCGAATCCGCTCTGCCATAACAACCAAATATTCCAGGCGCGCCGGCGCCTGGAGCATCGAACGCCGGAGGACGCCATGAGCATAAGACTGGGCATCAACCCCCTGACCTGGACCAATGATGACCTGCCCTCGCTGGGCGGAGACACCCCGCTGGAGACCTGCCTCGCCGAGGGACGAGAGGCCGGTTTCGACGGCTTCGAGCTGGGCCACAAGTTCCCCCGCGACGCCGCCACCCTGGGGCCGATCCTCGAGCGTCACCAACTGTCGCTGGTGTCAGGCTGGTACAGCGCCGAGCTTTTGACCCGCAGCGCCGAGGAAGAAATCGCAGCGCTGACGCCCCATCTGGAACTGCTCAAGGCGCTCGGCGCCAGGGTCATGGTGTTCTGCGAGGTCTCGCGCTGCGTGCATGGACAGATGGGGGTACCGCTGAGCCATCGCCCCACCATGAGCGACGAGGAATGGACGCTGTTTACCGAGCGCCTTGACCAGGTGGCCGAACACTGCCAGCGCGAGGGCGTGCAGATCGCCTATCACCACCATCTGGGAACGCTGGTGGAATCCGAGGCCGACATCGACCGGCTGATGGCGGCCACCGGACCGGCGCTGGGCCTGCTGCTGGACACCGGCCATCTGGTGGCCGCCGGTGGCGACCCCTTCGGCGTGCTCGAGCGCCACGCTGCACGCGTCAACCATGTGCACTGCAAGGATATCCGTGCCGAGGTGCTGGCCGATGTGCGCAACCGTAACCGGAGCTTCCTGGAAGGGGTACTGGACGGCATGTTCACCGTGCCCGGTGATGGCTTCATCGACTATGGCCGGTTGTTCCAGGGGCTGGTCGCGCACGACTACCAGGGCTGGGTGGTGGTGGAGGCCGAGCAGGATCCCGCCGTGGCCCATCCACTGACCTATGCCCGCAAGGGCTATGACCATCTTGCACGCTGCTGCGACGAGGCCGGGCTGGCCCTGGCCTCGTGACAGCGACCCCCGTGCCGATGTCTTCAGTCATCTGTTCGATAACTCTTTGTATCAGGAGCACCGCATGACCATTCTGGGCAACTTTATCGCCGGCCAGCCCCAGGCCAGCCACAGTGGCCGCACTGCCGAGGTCTTCGACCCGGCCAGCGGCGAGGTGACGCGTCAGGTAGCACTGTCCAGCGCCGACGAGACCCGCGACGCTATCCACGTCGCCGACGAGGCCTTCCCCGGCTGGGCCAAGATGTCACCGCTCAAGCGTTCACGCATTCTGTTCAAGTTCAAAGCGCTGGTCGAAGAGCACGCCGACGAGATCGCGCGGCTGATTTCCTCCGAGCACGGCAAGGTGTTCTCCGACGCCAAGGGCGAGCTGACACGCGGGCTCGAGGTGGTGGAATTCGCCTGCGGCATACCGCACCTGCAGAAGGGCGAACATTCCCTCAACGTCGGCACCGGTGTCGACAGCTTCTCGCTGATGCAGCCGCTGGGCGTGTGCGCCGGCATCTCGCCGTTCAACTTCCCGGCCATGGTGCCGATGTGGATGTTCCCGGTGGCGCTGGCCTGCGGCAACACCTTCGTGATGAAGCCATCGGAGAAGGATCCGTCCACGCCGATGCGCCTGGCCGAGCTGCTCAAGCAAGCCGGCCTGCCGGATGGCGTGTTCAACGTGGTCAACGGCGACAAGGAGAGCGTGGACGTGCTGCTCACCGATGAGCGGGTGCAGGCGGTCAGCTTCGTCGGCTCGACGCCCATCGCCGAATACATCTACGCCACGGCGTCTGCCCACGGTAAGCGGGTTCAGGCGCTGGGCGGCGCCAAGAACCACATGGTGGTGATGCCCGATGCCGACCTCGACCAGGCGGTGGATGCGTTGATGGGAGCGGCCTACGGCAGCGCCGGCGAGCGCTGCATGGCGATCTCGGTGGCGGTGCCGGTGGGCGAGGAGACCGCCGAGCGGCTGCGTGCCAAGCTGGTCGAACGGCTGCAGACGCTGAGCGTCGGCCCCGGCATCAAGGATGGGCCCGACCACGACATGGGGCCGCTGGTCACCCGCGTTCACCTGGACAAGGTGGTCGGCTATATCCAGGCCGGCGTCGACGAGGGCGCCGAGCTGGTGGTGGACGGACGCGAGGCGACCATCGACAACGCCGGCAATGGCTTCTTCGTCGGGGGTTCGCTGTTCGACCACGTCACGCCGGGCATGCGCATCCACCGCGAGGAAATCTTTGGCCCGGTGCTGGCGATCGCCCGCGTCGACAGCTTCGAAGACGCCCTGGCCATGGTCAACGACCACGAATACGGCAATGGTACCGCCATCTTTACCCGTGACGGCGCCGCCGCTCGCCAGTACTGCGAGCGCATTCAGGTCGGCATGGTCGGCGTCAACGTGCCGATCCCGGTGCCCATGGCCTTTCACAGCTTTGGCGGCTGGAAGCGCTCGCTGTTCGGCCCGCTGCATATGCATGGCCCCGACGGCGTGCGCTTCTACACCCGCATGAAGACCATCACCCAGCGCTGGCCCAGCGAGGTACGTGATAGCGGCGGTCACTTCACCATGCCGACGCTGTAGCTGTAGCTGTGGTCCTGTGACTGCGTATGACGCCGTAGCGGTGCGTGTGTCGCCTTGGCGATGCATCAAGCGTCCCGCTTCGGCGTTGGTGCCCTGTCCCGTCGGCGATGCTGCGGCGTACCGGGGGCGGATGCTATCCGGTTGCGCCATTTCACGCTTGCCAAGGCGCCGAATCCGGCGCCTTCTTTTTGGCTATCGCGGCAGGTGTTGAAGCGTGGGACTGGAGCGAGTGGTTAAGGCGGATAGATGATGTTTGTGTGCGCCAATTCAGTTAAAGGTGTCGTCATGGATTACGTTATTTACAATTTTGTCGTATCAGGCGTTCGAGTCGACTAAAGTATAGAACGTTTGGTTTGTTGTTTTTTCTTTCGGAATGTATGTTTCATTTGGTGCGGGCCGTGGAAAAGCATGGACCGCCGAGGTTGGAGTCCTGACCGTTTGCAACCGGTCACAAGGGCCATCGATCCTCCAATAACAAGTGGACAACGTTATGAGCACAGAAGCGGCAGGGGCGCAGGCGACCGCGACAGCGGACGACAACGCCCAGAGCGAAGAGCTCGAATATCAACGCATTCCCCCCAGCCGGCAGTTGAGCGGCAAGTACTTTCTCGGGGCCTACTCCGGTGAGCACGTGGCCGGCACCGAATTCGTCATCGGCGCAGCGCTGGTCACCTTAGGTGTTTCCACCGGTGATCTGATCTGGGGCCTGATTCTCGGTAATTTCATGGCGGTGCTGTCCTGGGCCTGGATCTGCAGTCCGGTGGCTACCCGCACCCGCATGACGGTGTACTGGTTCCTGGCCCGGCTTGCCGGCAAGAAGATCTCCACCGTCTACAACATCCTCAATGGTGTCTTCTACGCCGTCATCGCCGGCGCCATGATCACGGTCTCGGCCTCGGCCTTCCGGGTGCTGACCGATATTCCGCCCCAGGTGGGACTCTATCCCACCAGTGCCAGCTTCGTGATCCTGGCGCTGCTGGTCGGCGCCTTTACCGTCTGGCTGACCCTCAAGGGCTTCAAGCGCATCGCCAACTTTTCCACCGTATGCGCGCCCTGGATGGCGATCATGTTCCTGGTCAGCGGTATCCTGTCGATCCCCATCGTCACCCACCTGGGCGCCGAGCAAGGCATCGATGGCCTGGGCAACGTGCTCGGTGCACTGGTGTGGACCGGCGTTACTCCCGAAGGCGAGCCTGGCATCAACATGTGGGTCATCGCCGCCTGGGCCTGGGGCATCAACCTGCCGATGCACCTCGGCATGAGCGACATGAGCATCCTGCGCTTCGCGCGCAAGTCCTCCTACGGCTACTTTTCAGCCTCTGGCATGTACATCGGCCACTTCATGGCCTGGGTCTGTGCGGGCATCCTTGGCGCCACCTCGGCGATGCTGCTCAAGGAAGCCATGGTCGATCTTGATCCGGGCGCCATCGCCTTCCGTCTGCTCGGCGCCATGGGGCTGGTGGCGGTAGTGATCGCCGGCTGGACCACTTCGATCCCCAGCCTCTATCGCTCCGGGCTGGCGTTTCAGGCGGTGTTCCATCGTCACAAGCCGTTCAACGTTGCCCTGGTGGTGGGGGCTGCCACCACGGTCGTCGCCTGCTTCCCGTTCGTCTTCGGTTCGCTGCTCAACGTCCTGTCCTACTTCGTGATGATGATGGCCCCCATCGGCGCGATCATCGCCGCCGAGCATTTCCTGCTGCCGCGCCTGTCGATCCGACCGCTGTGGCGCGAACATCAGGGACTCGAGGACAATCGTCCGGCCATGCTGACCTGGGCCATCGGGGTGATCCTCGGCGTCGTGCTCATTGCCCTGCCCCAGGTGCATCTGTTTGTCGTGTTTCTCCCGGTGTGGACCCTGAGCTTTCTGCTCTACCCGCTGCTGTGCCGCCGGATGGGCGCGAACACCGAGTCCGGTATCGACTACTACGAAGAGGCCTATGGTCCGGTGGATCCGCCGGAACTGCCCGGCGAGTCGCCCCAGGCGCAGCCCGCGGTCAATCGTCGTGATCCGCTGTACCTGATCTCGTTTGCCTGTCTGGTGACCATCATCGCCGTGGCGCTATGGTCCTGGACCGGTGACAACGCCGCTGTCGTCGACTACGTGGAAACCTTCAAGTGGCTGGTGATTCCGCTGTCGCTGGTGTACTTCGTGTGCGCCTCGATCTGGATTCATCGTCGTCGCCCGGCGGCGGCGCTTGCCGCAGACGATCCCCATGTGTGATGACCCCAACCCTCAACAAGGATAAGTGACATGGCCGCCCGAGCGATCGGGCGGCCATGCCACCTGGCTCTGGCACCAGCGCCACGACGCTGGTCGAGCCTCGACGCTGCCCATATGACGTTTTCGACCCATGGGAGGGCAGCAGGTGCGATTTCAACAAGTGGTCAATAACAGAAAGGAGCCAGACATGACGCTATCTATCGGCATCATCGGTACCGGAGCCATCGGCAAGGAACATATGCGCCGGCTGAACCATACCCTCAAGGGTGCGAGGGTGGTGGCCGCCAGTGATGTCGGCCTTGAGCAGGCGCAGGCCGCCATCGATGAGGTCGGCATCGAGGCCAGGGCCTATGCCAGCGGCCACGACGTCATCAACGCCGCCGAGGTCGACGCCGTGGTGGTGACCTCCTGGGGACCGACCCACGAGGAATTCGTGCTGGCCGCCATCGAGGCGGGCAAGCCGGTATTCTGCGAAAAACCCCTGGCCACCACCGCCGAGGGCTGCCTGCGTATCGTCGAGGCCGAGATTGCCTCGGGTCGTGCGCTGGTCCAGGTAGGCTTCATGCGCCGTTTCGACTGGGCATACCGCCAGCTGAAGGCGCTGCTCGACGAGGGTGGCATCGGCCAGCCGCTGATCGCCAAGTGTGCGCATCGCAATGCCCAGGCCAACTTCTCCGGCGATGCGGGCCTGATCGATTCCTGCGTCCACGAGTTCGACGTGATGCGCTGGCTGCTGGAGGACGACTACGTCAGCGCCCAGGTCATCCAGCCGCGGGTTTCCAGCCTGGTGGAGGGTGATCTGCAGGACCCCTCGCTGATCATCCTGCGCACCCGCAAGGGCATGGTCATCACCATCGAGAGCTTCCTCAACTGCCAGTACGGCTATGACATTCGCTGCGAACTGGTGGGGGAGAGCGGCGTTGCCGATCTGCCGCAACCGGCGAGCGTGCCGCTGCGTCACAGCGCACGGGACTCCCTGGGCGTGATCACCCACTGGAAGGACCGCTTTATCGACGCCTTCGATGTGGAGTTTCAGGAGTGGGTCGATGCCACCGCCAAGGGTGAGCGTCATGGCCCTACCGCCTGGGATGGCTATGTGGCGGCGGTGACCAGTGACGCCTGCGTCAAGGCGCGGCATTCGCAGCAGGTCGAGCCGATCGCGCTGGCCGAGCGTCCCGCCTTCTACCGCTGAAACTGGTGTCACGCTGCCAGCCCTGATAGCGCAGGCGGCTGACATCGTTGGCCACGGGCGTCGCTATGCTCGGCGCCCGCGACTTTTTCTTGGGGCCACGAGTGTCTTGGCGCCGTGGCACGAATCACGCCAGTCGAATATGCTGTTGGCCGGCCATTTCCGCCAGGTCCTGAAGCCTGGCGGGAGCATAAGCAAAACGAGGCACTGGCCACGCCCGCTGTCGACTGGAGACCCCCTCAATGCGTCATCTTCGAAGCCGTGGCCTCAAGGCCCTGACGGCTGTGCTCGCCGGTAGCATGGTGCTGACCGCCGCAAGCGCCCACGCCCAGACCCGCCTGACCTACAAGTCCGCCTCCGCCGGTACCGCCTACTACCAGATGGGAGTGGAGCTGTCCGAGGCGATCAAGGCCGGCACCGAGGGTGACATGACCCTGACCCTGGAAGAGAGCCAGGGCTCGGTGCAGAACGTCATGGAGGTGATGGCGCGTCCCGGCAACTACGTCTTCACCTCGCCGCCCGGCCTGGTGACCCGCGCCCGCGAGGGTACCGGCCCCTTCGAGAGTCGCAACCATCCGCGCCTTAAGGACATTCGTGCACTCTTCCCGATTCCCTCGCTGACCATGCACTTCGTGGTGGCGGGCGAGCAGGACACCCTGAGCATCGATGAACTGGCCGGCAAGCACCTGCTGATCGGCCAGGGTTCCTTTGGCGCCCGCGAGGCCGCACGCTATCTCGAGCTGTTCGAACTCGCCGATCAGGTCGAGGTCGACGACGCCGACGTGGGCAGCGCTCCCGACGCGCTCAAGAACGGCCAGATCGACGCCTTCGCCACCGCCAGCTCCTTTCCCGCACCCAACGTGATCGAGACCGCCGCGAGCCATGATGTCGGCCTGGTGTCGTTCACCGAAGCGCAGGTCGAGGCCACCGGCGCCGCGCCCCAGACCATCCCCGCCGGCACCTACGCGGGCATCGACGAGGACGTGCTGACCACCTCGCTGCCGGTGGTGGCCTACACCACCAGCGCGATGGACGAGGACACCGCCTACACCCTGACCAAGACCTTCTGGGAGCGCCGCGAGGCCATGGCCGAGACCTCGCCCTGGTGGCAGGCGATCTCGCCGCAGATGCTGACCAACCTCGAGGGTCCGCTGCACCCCGGCGCCCTGCGCTACTACGACGAGGTCGACGTGCAGGTGCCCGAGGCCCTGCGCTGAGACGATCCTGCCCAGGACTCGACCCGGCGGGCCCCTGTGGGCCCGCTCCGTTTCATCGATGATGTGCTGATTTCATGAACTCAAGCGACGCTTCTTCGTCGGCCGCACCGGCCGACGCGCGTGACCCTGTTCGTTCGCCGTGGCCGGGTGGCCCGTTTTGGATCGCGCTCGGTGCCCTGTCGGTGGTGTTTCACCTGGGGTTGATCTTCCACGGCCTGACGCCGGCGCTGATCAGTCGGCCACTGCACATGGCGCTGGTGTTGCCCTGGGTGCTGGTGTTTTCCGCCCGTACGCACTGGCAGCGCATCAGCGGCCTGGGGCTGACCGCCCTCGGCATCGCCGCCTGCGGTTATATCGCCTTGAACGAGGACGCCCTGAGCGGCCAGTACGGCTTTATCGACACCCCCCTGCAGATGGCGGTGGGCTTGCTGCTGATTGTGGTGGCGCTGGAGGCCGCCCGGCGTGCCATCGGCTGGCCGCTGCCGCTGGTGACCGCGATCGCGCTGGGCTATGCGGCCCTGGGCCAGTACGTGCCCGGCGAGTTTGGTCATCCTGGCCTGCCTATGGCCAGCCTGGTCGGTTCGCTGACCATCGCCGAGGGCGGGCTGTGGGGCAAGCTGACCGGGGTCAGTGTCTCGGTGGTGGCGATCTTCGTGATCTTCGGTGCGGTGCTCAACGCGGGCGAGGCGGGGCGTGGCTTCATGAACCTGGCCGGCGCCGCGGCGGGCCGCCTGACCGGTGGCGGCGCCAAGGTATCGGTGATTTCCAGTGCGCTGATGGGCTCGATCTCGGGCTCGGCGTCGGCCAACGTAGCTTCCACCGGAGCCATCACCATCCCGTCCATGGCGCGACTCGGCTATCCACGCTCGCTGGCGGCGGCGGTGGAAGCGGTGGCCTCGTCCGGGGGCCAGATCATGCCGCCGTTGATGGGCGCCGGGGCCTTCGTCATGGTCGAGCTGACCGGCACCCCCTACACCGAGATCATGGCCGCGGCGCTGCTGCCGGCCTTTCTCTACTTCGCCACGGTGTGGCTCGGCATCAACGCCTTCGCCACCCGTTTCGATCTCAAGCCAGTGGCCGCCGAGGACCGCCCGGCAGCGCGCGAGGTGATCACCACCGCACTGTTCTTCGCGGTGCCCTTTGCGATCCTGCTCGAGCGCATCTTCCACGCCGGCAACACCCCCCAGTACGCCGCCAGCGTGGCGATCTTCGCAGGCCTTGCGCTGTTGGCCATGAACGCCGAGCTGAAGGTGTCGGGGACGGAGTTCCGCGCCCGCCTGGCCCAGGCAGCGCTGACCGCCGGGTGCCAGATCGCGGTCATCGGCGCGATCATCCTGTGCGCCTCCCTGGTCATCGGGGTGCTGTCGCTGACCGGGCTCGGGGTCAAGGTTACCTCGGCGATCCTGTCGCTGTCCGGTGGGCAGCTGTGGCCGGCGCTGCTGCTTACCGCTCTGGCCTGCCTGGTGCTGGGCATGGAGGTGCCGACTACCGCCGCCTACGTCATCTGCGTCTCGGTGGCGGGGCCGGCGCTGACCGAACTGGGCCTGCCGCTGTTGACCGCCCACCTGTTCGTGTTCTGGTTCGCGCTGCTGTCCACCATCACCCCACCGGTATGTGGTGCGGTATTCATCGCCGCCGGAATGGCCGACGAGAACTGGCTGAAGGTGGCGGGCAAGGCCATGGCGCTGGGGGTCGGGCTCTACGTCATTCCGCTGGCGATGGTCGCGCACCCGGCGCTGCTCGACCTTGGCTCCGGCGTCTTCGCTGCCCTGGCCACCACCCTGGGCGTGCTGATCGGCCTCGGCCTGGTGTCCTACGGGCTGATCGGACGTTTCGCCTGGTGGCTAAGGGCTGCCCTGGTGGCGCTAGGGCTCGGCGTCATCTTCGTGCCCTGGCCGGTGTGACGCTCCCTGCCGGCACGGCAGTGGGGCTTGCGCCGCCCCTTGTCGGGGCGGCGGGCAAAGGCGGTTCAGGTGCCTTTTTCCGAGGCGCGATGATGGTGGGTGTATCGAGTGAATTTGTAGGAATTTTCCGGAAAGTTTTGTGTCCTTCTCGGAAAATACGGGAGATGCAATGGCTAACGTAGAACGCTTGAGTAGGATCTTCTTGTATTGGTCAAGGAGGACCTCTCATGTCGTCAAGGTGCGCATTTTCGGGTTACCGCCCGTCAGCGGCAACCTGCGGTAGCCGTTCCCCCCGAGTCTTGCCTGCCGGCTCGCCGCGCGTGCGGGAGGGTGGGGCGCAATGAACGAGCCTTCCTGGTGGCAATCACTACGCGAGACCTTCGACGTCGCGCTGTCGCAGAATCAGCGGCTGCTAAAGCTCGAAATGGCCAACCAATCGCTGATCCCCCACCGCCTGGTGGGCGAGGAATCGATGTCCCGGCCCTTCCGCTACCGCCTCGACGTCATCTCCCAGCGTGGCGACATCGAACTCAAGACGCTGATGGCCCAGCCCGCCACCCTGTCCATTCGCCAGGCCGATGGCCAGTATCGCAAGCGCTCTGGGCTGGTGGAGTCGGCGGCCCTGCTCGGCGAGGACGGTGGCGTCTTTTACTACCAGCTGACGCTGGTGCCCTGGCTGACGATGCTCAGCCTCGGGCGCGACAGCCGCATCTTCCAGGACCTGAGTGTCATCGAGGTGATCGAGGCGGTCTTCGCCCAGCACCCTATCGCCCGGGGTGGCTGGCGCTTCGACCTGCGCCGCGAGTATCCCGCGCGCAGCTACTGCGTGCAGTACCGCGAGAGCGACTACCACTTCGTCAACCGCCTGATGGAGCAGGAAGGCCTGTTCTATTACGTCGAGCACCGACAGGCCGACGAAGTGGAAAGGGGAGACGCAGCCGGCCCCACTCCATCCGTCCACAGCGGGCTCAGTCACAGCGGGCTCAGTCACAGCGGGCGCAGTCATAGCGGGCTCAGTCACAGAGAAACGGGCCACGGAGAAACGTGCCACCGACTGATCATCACCGACGACGTGGCGACCTGCTCGCCGGTGTCACCGCGCCAGATCCGCTTTCATCGCCAGGGCGCCACCGAAAGCGAGGACGCCATCACCCAGTGGGGTGGTCGTCGCCAGCAGCAGCCCTCGCGGGTCAGTCTCGCCACCTACGACTACAAACAGCCCCGCTTGATCAAGCGCACCGCGCTCGAAACCCATCCCGACCAGGGCAAGCTGAGCGACCAGGAGGTCTATGACACTCCCGGCGAGTACTACTATCGCGATCATCCACGCGGCGAGCGGCTGACCGAGCATCGCCTGCAGGCGCTTGAGTCCCGTGCCAAGCGCTTTTTTGGCGCCGGTGGCGCGCGTCAGCTGCAGGTGGGGCAGCATTTCGAGCTGACCCAGCACCGCCAGCATGAGCGAGGCGATCTACCCGAGCTCGAGTTTCTGGTGCTGGGCCTCACCCTGCACGCCGAAAACGCCCTGCCGGTATCGGCCCACCTCTCTACCCTGCCAGGCAGCCTGCAAGATGAGCTGGATTGCGCGCGTCGAGCCCATGGCCTTGAAGACGACAGTCAACACCGCGACGACTACCAGCGCGCCGGCACCGGCCACTACCTGGTCGATTTTGAAGCCCAGCGCCTGAGCCAGCCCTATCGCTCGTCGCTCGATCATCCTAGCCCGGTGATGGGTGGCCCCCACACTGCCATCGTGGTCGGCCCCGAGGGCGAAGAGATCCACACCGACCGGCTCAACCGGGTCAAGGTGCAGTTTCACTGGGATCGCGGCCAGCCATCCGGTCAGCGTGATGTCCTCTCCAGCTGCTGGCTGCGAGTGTCCGAGCCCAATGCCGGTGCCGGCTGGGGCGGTGTCTTCGTCCCGCGTATCGGCCAGGAAGTGATTGTCGACTTTCTCGAAGGTGACCCGGATCGTCCGCTGATCACCGGGCGCGTCTACAACGGTGATGAGCGCCCGGAGTGGCACTCCAACGGCCTGCTGTCGGGCCTCAAGTCGAAGACCTACCGAGGCGGCAAGTACAACGAACTGGTATTCGACGACGCCACCGACCAGGAGCGGGTACGGCTCAACTCCGAGCACGCCAAGAGCCAGCTCAACCTGGGCTACCTGATCCACCAGCACGGCAATACCCGGGGGAACTTTCGCGGCACCGGTTTTGAGCTGCGAACCGACGCCTACGGTGCCGTCCGCGCCCACCAGGGCCTGCTGCTGACCAGCTGGGGACAGCTCGGCGCCAACGGCGAACAGTTGGCGCTGGCCCCGGCCTATCGGGAGCTTGCCAGCGCCTGGCAACTGGCCGACGGCCTCAGCACCAGCGCCGTCGAACACGATGCCGAGGCGCTCGATAGTCGCGACAATCTTAAACAGGCCGGCGAAGACGCCCAGGGCCGCTACGGGCAGGCCGTCGCGGCGCCCCCTGAAGACAGCGATCAGTCCACCGCCAGGGGCGCCAGCCGGGCCGGTCGCGGTGAGGCAGGAATGCTCAAGCAGCCCTGGCTGCATCTGGCTTCACCGGCGGGCATCGCCGCCAGTACCTCCCAATCCACCCATCTGTCCCAGGGCAAGTCGCTGAGCGTGAACAGTGGCGAGGACATCAACCTGGCTGCTGGCCGCAGCCTGATCGGCGCCCTGTCGGACAAGCTTTCGCTGTTCGTGCAGCGCCGGGGCATCAAGCTGTTTGCCGGCCAGGGCAAGGTCGAGGTGCAGGCCCAGAGCGACGAGATGGCGCTGACCGCAGAAAAGACCCTGACCATCACCTCCACCGAGGACACCGTACAGATCGCCGCCGCCGAGGAAATCCTGCTGACCAGCGGCGGCGGCTACATCCGGCTCAAGGGCGGCAACATCGAGATCCATGGACCCGGAATGATCGACGTCAAGGGCGGGCAGCATCTGTTTGGTGGGCCGAAGGAGATGACGCCGCGTCTGCCGGTACTTCCCTGGTCGCCTGAGCCCGTCTGTGTGAGCTGCTGGATGAAGGCCGTCAAGGAACAGAGGGCACTGGTGAGGGTACGCAAATGATAATCGCCAAGGATGGGCTGCTCGGGTATATCGAAAGCTGCAAGGTTGAATTGACGCCATCCCAGAGGCGTGAGGCGAAGATTTGCGCGTTGGTGGAGCTTGGTGCATTGAGTGAGCGCCAGCGCGACGAAGTCTGCCAGGCATTCAGTGGTGAGCCCTGCTTTCAGCAGTCGGAGTTGAAGAACTTGCGTGAGCTGGGGCCTTGGATGTTCGAGTCCTGTCGCACGGAAAGGCTTATCAACGACCTCCTGCCCATGGCAGAAGCCGGTTTTCACGCCTTGATACTGCTACACCGACCATTGAAGTTGGAAGCCAGCCTCGTGGGGCGTGCCTGCGTCGTCACCGATAGCGAACAGGAAACTCAGATACTTCGCTACTACGCACCCTCGGTCTTTCCGGTTATCCATCGGCAGTCAGATCAGGACTGGCATCAGGGCCTGTTTGCCGGACTCAGTCACTGGTGGATACCAGGCGCCGACGGCTGGGTGGATTATCTGGGGCGCTGGGAATCGCCGGCCAGTGACGCTGTGCCATTTTCCGGAATCGAGTTGTCACCACACCTTCTGGCCGAACTGAGCAGTGATCCTCTCGCGCTTGAGCTACTTGCCGTCCTTGAGCGTGATACGCCCACCATCTTTCCTGTGGCGTGTCCTGGCATTCGATTTTCTATGGTGGATCAGGCCCTGAGCCTAGGGCGTCGAGCGGGTCTAAGCAGCGCCGCCGATCTGGGTTACTTCGTCTCTTACAGTATTGCCAACGGCAAGGAGGCCACGGACACGGTGGCGTTTCAACAAGCCATTCAACTGGCTCAGGGTTCCTCCACACCGCTTGCCGAGGTGATTCGAACAACGATGATGGAATCCAGGGAGCGGCGTCCATGAGCAATGTATTGATTACCCCCGATGATATGGAACGCATCTCCCGACAAATGGAGATAAGCCAGCAGACCCTGGACTCGCTGTACGCCACCTGTAAACGTTCTCTTCATATTCTGCCCCTTCGCTTTAGTGCCATCTATGCCGAAGCCGAGGACGCCGCTGCCCTTGCTGCAGTGCCGGAATTCGAAGGAGGGCTGGCATCTAGCCCCGGGTTGGCGTCGGCTAAATACGCCGCTCGCTTTTTGCGGGAAGGCTACCTCTATGTGTTAGTCAAGCGCCTTGGCCGGTATCGCTGGGAGCACTGCTACCATGTGGGTCCGGAAGCTCTGTTGTCACCCCTGGATATCAATGACCCTAAGCCGGCTAGCGGTGGTATTCCCTATTTTACCGTGCAAGACGTAGAGGACGTGTCCGAAGCATTCATGCTCTTTCACCCCGACCCCCTGAGTCCAAGGGTGCTCCGCTACATCCATCAGCTTTCGCATTGGCGAGAAAAGCTACAGCGATTTGATCTCGCCAGCATGGCCTACAGCTGCGTGGGTACAGATGTCATCGAGCCCGGTCAACTCAGCAGCCAGGTGGCAGAGTACATAGGCTACAAAGATGCTGATGTGGCACGGCTGTTACAGGAGCAAACCTTCCCTTCACTGACGGACCCCTTTGACGAAAATGCTGAGCCTATTGATTTCGCGCAGTATCGGATGAGGTTCGAGAATACTCTGCGATCCTTGTCGGATGGAAAAGGAGTCGCTGTCGTCCTCAATGACGCCATCGGCATTACCCAGGAGTTGAACAACTTTCGTAACAATGCCCTTGAGCCATTACGAGCCTGGATGGAGGCGAAAGAAGAGGGAAAACCCACCAACGAGCAAAAGTTCTACTGCGCGGAGATGATCCGTAATCTTGATGAAGCCTACGTTGATGGGAAGGTAAATGGACTGGCTGAAGTCGAGGTGAAGCGCTATCGACTTTCGAGTGGAATGCGCTATCTACCTTTTGTCCAGGCGGTCGAACGAGCCAAGTCGAGTGGTGGGGCTCAGGCACTGCCGATTGACTACGAGATGGCCGAGGAATACGAAAGTCGACAGCAGGAAATATTTGACTCAGCCAGGGTTAGAATAAAAGCGCAGAGAGCCGATGAGTATAGACGTGAGTACAATAAAAAATATGCACCGTTGCTCGATCAGCAGGCCCGGCGAAGATTCGATGCCGAGATGGACGAAATGTCTCAGGCCTACGAGAGGAAGTTCGAAGCCAGAAGTTCCGATCATCTGTGGTGGGTGCAGAGTACAGCCTTTCTCGACGCCCTTGATTTCTATGACTCGCGCGATTTGATCTGGGGTTGGGCCTACGCGATACAGGTGACCATGGCCATGGTCGGCATGGACGGCTCCACCGATGGCGCCGCGCTGCTTTCGCGCTGGTGGCTAGACGTGAATATGACGGATCGTGGCAACCTGGCCTGGAGCGTCTACTGTCTCAATCAGGAAGAAATGAGAAGCAAGGCTCGTCAGGATATTGAAAGTTTTCGCTCCCGCGATCAAGCAGATGCAGGCCCGGATGATCAAAGTTGGTTGGGGCAAAACAGCATGCTTGTTGCCGATAGCTTCAAGCAACTTTCGCTGGCATTCATCGCGGCTAATAGCGTCATCGGTGGGGCTACCCCCGAGTGGTTCAAGAACAGCCGGCTCGGGATCACCATGACATGGTATACGCAGTTTGTCAGAATGTTTTTCGAGAAAGGCGGGCTCGAGAGGATAGAGAGATCCTTGATCCGTATCGTTCTTGGGTTGAAAGTTGCATCAATGGGAGAAGGAGCGGGTCGCCTAAATATCAAAAATCTGATTTTTAACAGAACTCAGCGGGATGCAAATAAACTTTATAATAACAGCTTCTATACCACTCAAGAGATCGATGACGCCATCGGAAGAAATTCCAACAACTTCTTGAATGCGAGGATGGCTGCCATCTTGGGGATATCGGAGCTGATACTTCTCTACAATATCTTGTCCAGAGAGGACAAGGGGAGTCGAGACTACTTCCAGGCGGCAACCTCGGCAACCCTGCTGCTGGCCGCCATCGCTGACACTGCTGCGGCCTATCAGTGCGCGGTAATTTCGATCCGCCACTATCTGAGTTCCGCCGTACCAGATATCTCGAGCTATCGTCTGGGAGGGTTTTCCTTCTGGGGTGGAACCCTGGCGTCGGTAGGGGCCCTATTTTGTGCGGTTGATGATGTCTTAATGGCGGTTTCATTTTCTAAGAAGAAAAATAGCACCATTTTGTTTGCGGCTTACGCAGCCCGAGCCTTGGCAAATTTTGGCGTGGCGGTGCTGGGACTCACCCTGACACTAGCCTCTTCCGTCGGATTTCTCACCTTGGTATCCACTGAAGCCAAGAGCGTGCTATTAAGGAACGTTGCCGCTAGGCTTCTTCCTCTTGCGAAGTATCTAGCAAGGCTATCGGCACGTTATGCACTGGCCGCAGTGTATTCTGTGTTTATATGGGCCACCGTTGTCATCTCCATTGGGCTCTGGTTTATCTCGGATGACGCCCTGGAGAGCTGGTGCAAGCGCTGTTCGTTCGCTGCACAGGATGATATCGACTACTTCGATGACTTTGAAGAGGAAGTTGACGGTTTCTACACTGCCTTGCAAGAGGTGACATGATGTATTTCATCGACTGGCTTTTCTACCGCTCCCACCACGAAACGGGTGAGGAACCTGAAGACTTCAAGCAGGCGACGGCAGTCTTCGAGGAAGAAGTAAAAAAAGTGCTGGAATCGAATGGTCACGATGTGAAGAAGATGGTTAGCGAGACGCCCTCCGATGCCCGCTCCATCTACAGGATAACTGACGACTATATCGACGTAAGAACTTTCTTTGATGAATGGCGTGGGGGTGGGGTCGTTGGTCTTTTCTGTCCATTTTTGGGCGTCCTTTTCATGTTCTTTTTTCTAGTTATTCCACTGTCTTTTGTATGGTTTACGGGGGAGCATTACTGGACAGGCACGCCAGCCGAACCGGTCGAGTATATCGTAAGTATATTTCTTTTCGTATTATTTGGCGGAGCTCTTTACTTTATGTTCCGATACCTGTTCTGGCTGCTTCGTATGGAGTGCCTGGTCCAGCGACATATCGTGATTCGCTTCAATCGCAATACCCGCAAGGTCTATATCAATCGCCCCAACTTTGCCGGTGGCAACAAGGTGTATGACTGGGAGGTGATCACGTCCTCGGTCGAGCCCAGCGACCCGGTGATGACAGGTGACCTCTACTGTGAGCCGAAACGTTCCATCCTGATGCTGATGTTTCTCAAGCAGCAGACCGGAGAGGATCATCACGACATCGTGCTGGCCGGCGCGCCGCTGCGCAGCGACCGGGAGATGTACGACCTGTGGGAGTATATCCGCCGCTTTATGGAAGAAGGGCGTGACAGCGTCCCCGAACCTCGCTGCATCCCCACCTTTCCCTGGCCGTGGCGGTCCTTTCTGGCGCCCTGGTCGTTTATCGAGCTCCAATGGCACCAGGCCCCCTGGAGCCCGAAGATGATCGCGCTGGTGGTGCTGGTGTCACCCGCCATGCTGGTCCACGCCGTGGCCCACTGGTGTTCACTGCTGACCTGTTGGCCGGTGTACTGGCCGAAGACGCTGCGCCGGGAAAGTACGATGACAGCGGCCGAGTTTGCGCAAGAGAGGGAGCAACGGGCCTGAGCTATTTTTTTGCCTCTGGTTTATCTCGGATGACGCCCTGGAGAGCTGGTTCAAGCGCATTTGGGGGTTGCCTTTGTGCCGGCCGTGGGCGTGATGACGGGGCGCGGATGCTAAAGGGTCTGGCACTACTGTTATCCGCTTTCATAGTGTGGGGGCCGTTAGCCTTCATGTTCCTTGATAGCGAAATACACCATTTGGCCGGGGTTGAGCAAGGCCCTGCCTATGGGGTTGGCAATAGTGGAAGGTTGGGAGATGAGTGTTGTTTGTTGTCCTGAGTGCCTAGTCGTTTTTTAAGTGGTGTTGATAAAGTTTTCGAAGAGTTGTTTCGGAACTGTTTCTCCAGGATGGAGAAGCCGGTTTTACAAGGAGAGTGAGCTATGAGCGATAATATCACGAAAAATGTCAGAGAGTTTACAGATATGGAGAGGCGATATGTAAACGCTTATGTCACCAGGAGGACTTGGTTGCAAAGAATTTTGGGTGGAGTGATTTTAGTGTGCCTGTCTTCTTTTTTGGTGTGTATTATTGCATTGATTTTCGATATTGATAGGTTTGGCAGTCTGGCTTGGGTATTTTTTGTTACCCAGTTTGTATGCTTTGGAGGAGTTAATCTTCTGCTCAGGAAATTCAAGGTCAGAGGGTCCAAGCATAAGGTAGATGATAGCATAAGTGAGGTATCAGGGAGGTTCGAAGAGTTGAGCTTTACGGTATCTACCGGAAATGGCGGGAGTGAAACTAAATATCGACATTTTATTGGTGACGTTGAATTGATTTTTCCGCCCGGTGCTCGCCCTGCTTTTCTTGGCATGCACGGTAGAGAGGTGACCCTGTCAGGGGTGTTGTGGCATAACTTGGGGGATGTTGAATTTTCCCGCTACACCAGAAAATTCATGCCCGAGGCGGCTGCCAGGGTCCCGGCAATTCAGCTTCTCGCTCTTGAGTGGCATGGCTTGATCGATGTCGATGGCGTGCTGGAGAAATATGGTAAGCACTATTTCCTTCAGTATCGTGCGAAGAATCTCTGCGAAGCCTTGTTCTTTGTTGTCGTCCTGGCAGTAGTCTGTGGATTTCCGTTGCTCTTTGATTTTTACATAGATTTATATATTGATCGTAGCATGCTGGTCTTTGTACCACTTGGCCTCGTTCATCTCTTTGGTTCGATAGCCATCTCGATCCTCATTTTTTTGAATCTGGCAAAGGCCTACGTGGCGCTCAGGAAGCGACAAGACCCTGACTACGACACAACGCCCCACGAGGAACGCCTGAAGGGCCATGGGTAATCCCCGCAACCAACGCCTTGGCGTTTTCGCTTCGCTGAAAGTTGACTCAAGCGATATCACCCTTTGCCGGCATTGCGTGCTCTTGTTTCGGCGAAGTGCTCTGCCATGGCGTCGCTAGCGCCAAGCATCGGCCCCTGCTCCCTGTCCGGGAACAGGGGCCGATTGGCGTAAAGGATCCAGGTATCCAGGGCGGGGCCCAGTGGCTGGATCACCCGCAGCCGGTCGGGATGACGCTCGATGGCGTCCTCGGCGACGATGGCGGCGTCGGCCTGGCCGTCCAGCAGTTGCTCGAGGGCGGCGACGATGGTGGGGGCGTCGTGTTCCGCGAAGGCCGAAAGGTCGGTGTAGTGGCGGGTGGCGGGCTGTCGCAGCACGCTTTTCGACTGGGCCACGTCAGCGCGGGTTACCAGCGCCAGCGGGCGGCTGGGGGCGATGAAGGCGTCCACCGGAAAGGCGCGATGCATGAAGCGCCCGACGCAGTCGGCGTGGCTGGGGTGGGCGCTGACCTGCAGCACATAGTCGTAGCCCCCGGCGACCAGTTCCTCGAAGGCGCCGATGAAGTCATCCACCAGGCTGATCCGGGGCTCGATGTCGGTGAGGTCAGGCTCCTTGAGCCTGCGATCGTCGAGATAGCGGGCGAGCACCAGGGCGTGGTTGCTGTCCTCGGGGCCGAGGGTGGCGAAGTGCATGGCGGTCTTCCCCTGTGGTGTGGTGCGTGGATAGCGATTGATGGATGCGGAGCAAGGAGTCGTTCGGGGTGACGGGGCGCGTCGGGCTCTCCCTGTCGCAGGAACCTTGTAGGCGAAAGCTTGCTGTCGGGCAACTCTGGTCGCACTGTCAGGGCGCTTCGTCTCTGGCAGAATAGCCCTCCTACCGGGCAAGCGATCAAGGAATCCCAATGGCTCACCTGTTGCGCATCGTGATGATCCACGGCCACCTCGAGGGGGTGGTCGAGCTGGACGTCGACGGCCATACCAACATCTGCGGCACCAACGCCTCGGGCAAGACCACGCTGCAGCGTCTGGTCCCGGTGTTCTACGGTGAGCTGCCCAACAAGGTGGTGCCCAAGACCCGCAAGAAGTTCGACGCCTTCTACCTGCCCAACCGCAACAGCTACCTGATCTACGAGTACCGCCGCGAGGCGGGCAACGTCTGCCAGGCGGTGCTGACCCGCAAGAGCGACGGTGGCGTCGAGTATCGCTTTGTCGGTGCGCCCTACCAGCCCGGGCACTATCTGGTGGAGAGCGAGGCCGGGGTGGCGGCGCTGGACTACAGCGACTGGGCCAGCCAGCTGCGTCGTGAGGGAATTCCGGTGTCGCCCAAGCTAGGCGCCACATCGGAGTTTCGTTCGGTGATCCAGAACGACTTCACCCACCAGCAGGGCAACCGCAAGGAAAGCCTGCGCCTTCGCCAGATGGCCGCCCAGTTCAGCCTGGTCAAGCCGGAGCATCGCATCCGTCATATGGAGAAGCTGATCAGCGCGGTGCACGCCAAGGAGGGCAAGATGGATACCCTCAAGACCATGCTGGCGGCGATCTTCGAGGAGGACGGCGTCGAACTGCCGGTGACCCGCATCCGCAATACCAAGGCGCGGGAGTGGATCGCCCAGATGCGCCAGTCCAAGCGACTGGAACCGCTGGAGCGATCGCTTGGCAAGCTCGATGAGCTCGATCAGGAGATCGCCGAGCGCGAGACGACCCTGTGGCAGTTGAAGCCCCAGCTCGAGGCCGACCGCCACCGCGCCGAGCGCACCCTGGCCGACGCCGAGGCCGAGATCGGCAACCGCCAGCGTGAGTTCCAGGAGCGTGAAGCCGCCTACGAACAGGCCCGCGATGCCCTCAACGACCGCTTGAGCGAGATGACCAGCGAGTTGGAGCAGACCCAGCGCGAGCTTTCTGACCTGCAGGCGACCTTCGAGGCCTACGAGGAGGCCGACATGCCGGCGCTGGAGCGTGACGTCCAGGCGCTGCCCCAGTGGCGCGACCAGAGCCAGCAGCTGCGCGAGCACCTGGCGGTGATGCAGAACGCCTTCCAGGAAAGCCAGTCACGTCTTGAAGGACGCCTGCGTGAGCTGGGCGATGAGCTGGCCCGCCAGACCGAGGAGACCCAGGCGCGTATCGACGAGCTGGGCGAGACCCGCGAAGAGCTGCGTGACCAGCAGTGGCGTCAGGAAAGCGAGCTCGAACAGCGCTATCAGCAGCAGCGCCAGGAGCTCGACGAGAGCTACCGTGAGCGCCTGGAAAGCGGCGTCGAGCGGCTGGCCGAGCTCAAGGCCCAGTTGGCCGCCAGCGCTGCCAGCGCCGAGGAAATCCAGGAGGCGGAGCTGGCCCAGGCTCGCCTCGACCAGGCCCAGACCGACCGCGAAGCGGCGAGCGAGACGCTGGGGGCGCTGCGCGAGGAGCTCGACACCCTCAAGCGCGCCCGTGATCAGGCCGAAAAGGAACTCGACGAGGCCCGTCACCATCTTGCCAGGGCCGAGGCTCACACCTATGGCCTGCACCAGCAACGTGATCCGGCCCAGGGCACACTGCGCCACTTCCTGCGCTTCCATCGTCCCGGCTGGGAGCAGCGTCTGGGCAAGGTGATCGCGCCGGAGCTGCTGGAGCGCCGCGACCTGTCGCCCCGTGTCGGCGAGCAGGACCACGATGAGCTGTTCGGGGTGGGCCTGGATCTGGCCGCGGTCGAGGTGCCCGAGTACGCCCAGGAGGAGGCCAGCCTGCTGGCCGCCATCGAGCAGGCCGAGGCCGCCCAGGTGCGTGCCGAGAGCGCGGTGCAGGCGGCCGAGCGCCAGATGAAGGCGGCCAACGAGCGGGTGCAGTCCGCCGAGGAAGCGGTGCGCCGTGCGCGCATGGAGCTCAAGCGCGCCGAGTCCGAGGTCGACTACGCCCGCGACGCGCGCAGCCAGCTGCAGGAGCGTCACGCCCGCCAGCAGAAGGCGCGGCGTCAGGGCCTGGAGGAGGCGCTGGCCGCCCAGCGCGCCAGCCACGATGGGCTAAAGGAGGAGAAGCGCGCCGCCCTGGATACCCTGGCCAAGACCCACCAGGCGCAGATGCTGGAGGTGAAGGCCGACGGCCAGAGCCGCCTCGACGGCGTCGACGACCAGATCCGCCAGTTGAAGCAGTACCAGAGCGACCAGAAGAGCGAGCATCAGCGCCAGCGCCAGGAGCTCGAGGCCGCCTTCGACCGTGAACTGCAGGAGCAGGGCGTGGATCTGGCCTCGCTGAAGGACACCAAGGCGCGGCTGGCCTCGTTGGACGAGCGCATCCGGCTGACCGCTTCGCGCCAGGAGCAGCTGGAAGACTATCGCCGCTTCATGCGCCTGGACTGGGGCCAGCGCAAGCCCGAGCTGGTCGACAAGGAAACCCGGCTGGTACGTGACAAGGAGGGTGCCGAGCGCGAACGCGAGCAGCGCAAGGCAGAATTCCAGTCCGACCGCGCCGCCCACCAGCAGGCGCTGGGCGAACTGAAGGCCCGACGCAGCGCCGAGGCCGAGGTGATCGATGCCTTGAAGCCACTGCTGGTGCAGGTCGAGCAGCTGCCGCTGGACCCCTCGCCGGCGCCCCGGCACGATGCCCCCGGCGACGTCCACGAGCGCATCGAGCGCACCCGCCAGGCGCTGTCGGAGCGTGGGCGCGAGATGGACGCCCTGCGTAAGGGCTGCGAGCAGGTCGAAAGCGAGCTGATCAAGGGCGCCAGCACCGGCTTTGTCGATACCATGAGCGCCGAGCGCGCCAAGCTGCGCGAGGATGACGCCGCCAAGGGTGCAGAGCCCAGCCCGCGCCGGCTGCTGCCGCTGCTGCGCGGGATGCTCAAGCTGCTCGAGGACCAGCAGCAGCAGCTGGTCCAGCAGGGGCGCAATCTCGGCGCCGATCTGGACAAGTTCTTTACCGTCTTTCGTGACCTCAACCGGCGCATCAGTGCCCAGAGTCGGCGGCTGTCCGAAGAGGTCGCCGACGACCTGCGCCTGGAGGGCATCACCAAGGCCGAAGTGCGCATTCAGTCGACCATCGACGAGCTGGGCTTCTGGGAGCCGCTCAAGCGCTTCGCCCAGGACTATCGCGACTGGCAGGAGACCGGCGGACTGCCGGGGGACGACTACCTCAACGCCCTGGCCGACGTGGTCGACCTGCTGCGCAGCGACCAGCAGTACAGCTTCGAGAGCCTGCTGCGCCTGGAATTGCACCTCAACGAGGGCGGCACTGACCTGGTGATCAAGAACGATCGCCAGCTGCTCGAATCCTCGAGCCATGGCATGGCCTACCTGATCCTGTGCAAGTTCCTGCTGGCGTTTACCCGACTGCTGCGCGGCCAGGCCGAGATCAGCGTGCACTGGCCCATCGACGAGATCGGCACCCTGGCCTATCACAACGTCGAGAAGCTGTTCGAGGCCTGCGACAGCAACCATATCCACATCGTCGGCGCCTTCCCCAACCCGGAGTCCGACGTGCTGCTGCTGTTCCACAACCGCTACCTGATCGACCGTGACGCCGCCCAGCCGGGCCGGCGCCGGCTCAAGCGCATCGAACCGCGGTTGAGCAAGCTGGCTCAGCGTCTCAAGCAGCGCAGTGCCGAGGAGGTCACCCAATGATCGAACATGGTCCCCTGCTCGAACGGCTGCTGGCCGGCGAGTTCATCTGCGCCGTCAGCGACGAGAGCGCCTTTCGCAAGCTCCAGGACGAGGAGGTGCGCGAGCAGATCGACATCTACCTGCGCCCGCTCAACCGCCGGCTGGCCACCAACGAGGATCGCAGCGTCCACTTTCTGGCCTGGCGTCAGCTCAACGAAGACGCCCGCGAGCAGCTGTCGCGCCAGCTCGGCGAGACCGTCAACAGCCTGCTGCCGCTGCTCGAATGGTTGCAACTGGTGCAGGAGGCGCTGGGCCAGGACTCCCTGGCGGCCCCCGGCGACGTGCTCAAGCCCGCCGAGTTCAGCGCCAAGTGCGAAGACAACCAGAGCCTGCGCGAGCGCCTGGAGCGGCTGGCCACCGACCCCTTCTTCGGCTCCCAGAGCGAGCAGCTCGACGCCCAGATGAAGCAGGTGTTCAAGCGCCTGAAGGAGCACGGCTACCTGCTGCAGCCCCACGCCGACCGCCAGGTCTTTCTGGTGACCGCCAAGATCGACTATCTGGTGGAGCTGGTGCGCTTTATCCGCGACGAGGAGAACCTGCCGGTGGATGACGAGGCACCGGCCCGCCAGGAGACGCTGCTATGAGCGAGGAACACTCGCTCGAGAGCCGGCTGGTCGCCACCGGCACCGAGCGGTTGTCGCTGCTGGGGCGCTACGCCGACGTGCTGATGCAGGGCTATACCCGCGACGAGGTGCCGCTGGAGACCCTCACCGAAGGCGCCCTGCGCAAGCTGTTGGCGGCGCGGATTCTGTGGCGGCCCGACGAGCACGGCGCGGTCAAGCTGACCCCCAAGGTGCGCGAGCTGATCGCCGAGATGCTGGCCGACGAGACCCGCCGCCACGTCAACGCCGACGTCGGCGAGACCCTGGAGCAGATCCGCAACCTGGTGCAGAGCTACCGCGAGGCGGTCAGCCTGGGCGAGCACTGGCAGCAGGGGCCGCTGATGTTGCGCCTGCGCCAGGAGGTGGACGACCTCAACGGCCGCTTTGCCGACGCCATCGACAGCCTGTGGCAGCGGCTCAACAGTGACTTCGGCTTCGTCAGCCGACTCAACGACAAGATCCGCGAGAACGACCGCGCCCAGAAGCAGATCGTGCGCCTGCTCGACGGCATGGCGCTGATCGACTTCGACGAGCTGATCGATCTGGTCGGCAGCGACGGCGCCCTGCGCAAGCTGCTGATCAGCCAGCTTCAGCAGCAGTTGAGCCAGCACTACACCAACCTGCGCGAGGTCCAGGGACGACTGATCGAGCTGATGGCGCGCTTTCGTCAGCAGCAGAAGCAGAGCCGGCTGGTGGCTGGCATGGCCGCCTTCCTGCGCGAGCATCCGGGCTTTGTGCCGGGCAACTACACCCGCCGCAGCGAGGTGCCGGAGCTGTTCAACCACGCAAGCCCGCTGCACGCCGCCGCCGCCCCGGCGCTGGATCACCATCGCGACGCCGAGGTGCTCACGGGGCTGCTGCACCAGTTGCCGGTGGCGGTCCACCGGCCGGAGCAGGCCGAGGTGGCAGGCCCTGCCATGGTCGAGGCGCAGAGCATGGTCGAGGCCCGCCAGCAGGCGCTCAAGCAGGACGTCGAGCGCTTCTACCTGGACGTGGTCGACCAGCAGGCGCCCGCCGCTGGCGCCTCGTCGGGCACCAGCGCCCTGGCGTACCTGAGCGAGAGCGAGCTCGAGTGGGACCCGGAGATCTGGCTGTTTCAGGTCATCGCCGAGTACCAGGGCCTGCCCCGCGAGGAGCAGCGCGCCTTTCGGCTGATCCCCGACGAGAGCCCGGCCGGGCCCTTCAACGACGTCCAGTTGATCCACGACGTCAGCCTGGCGCTGGTGGTCTAGGCAGAGGTGATACGTGATCGAATTGAGTAACCGCGCGCGCAATGTCCTGAAGAACATTCAGGGAGAACTGGATATCTCCCCCCGCACCGAACGCAAGCGCGAAACCAAGACTATTGCCAACATCGAGGCCTGGTGCGACGCCCATGATATTCGTCTGGAGGACTATCGTCGGGGGAAGATGCTGCGCTTTAACCGGCGTCTGTTGGCCGACATCGATGCCATGCTCGAGAGCCTCAAGCAGCCGGGGTTGGGGCAGTCGTTGAGTGGCTTGTCCACGGTCGAACAGGCGAAGCTCGGGATCAGGGAAGACAAGAACGTGCGCGAGCCACCCCGACGCTATCGGGTGCTGGTGAGCGTACCAAGCACCCAGCATCGCCCCGGGTTTCCGGCAGGTGTGAGAGAGACCCTTGAGGTGGATGGGCGAACGCTTGAGCTTGCCGCCTTCGACGCCTTGGTACAGGTGGAGAATCTGGATAGCGTCCATGAGTTGAAAGTGACGCAGGCGGAGCTGGGTGGTTTCGCCAACCCGCTGGTGGTCTATCGCGGTGATAAAATCTATCGCAAGGGCTTCGATGACTTGGTGGTGGCCTGGGGTGAGCGCTTTCGTGACCAGCGGCCGCACCTGTATCTGGGCGACTTCGACGCTGCCGGCGTTCGCGAAGCGCTTTCCAGCGGCGCTGACGGGATGTTGCTGCCACGCCTTTCCTGGCTAGCGCACGAGGCTGACTCACAGCACCAACGCGCGGAGCAGCTACCGTACAAGAAAGCACTCGAACGCCACTGCGCGCGTCTGCCCGCCGCCCATCCCCTGCGCGACTACCTCGCGCTGATCCTCGATCAGCAGCGCGGCCTGCGCCAGCAGTGGTTCGCTGGCCCCCTCGAGGCTGTGGCGCTGCGCTGAGTCATTTCCCTAGAGCTGGCGCCGCCAGCGATTCTCGATGGTGTCCAGTTCCGCCGGGCCGTACAGCGCCTGGGGATGGCCGCCGTAGTGGGCCCATAGCTGGTCGCCGAAGTCGAAGTGCCACCATTCGCTGGGAAGGTTGGTGAAGCCCTGGGCGGCCATGGTGTGGTAGAGCAGGCGGCGATTGTCGCGGACCTCACGTTCGGTCGCGCTGGGGGCCTCCTTGGCTTCGTAGAAGGCCGTGTGGGAGGCCGGTATCGCCTCGTCGAACAGCGTACCCATAGGCAGCGGCAGGCCGTCTTCGTCGCACAGGGTCACGTCGACCGCGCCACCGCTCAAGTGCGGGCTGGGGCCGGTCGGGCTGGTGCTCGGCTCGGCGACGAATTCCCGGGTGCGCTCGAGCAGTTCATCCTCGGCGATGTCGGGGTGATTGCCGCGAATCGCCTCCATCAAGGTCTCGAACAGGTACTGCTGGACCCGCCAGGGGCGCCAGCCGTCGAGCACGATCAAACCGACGCCCTGGGGCAGCGAGCGGGCCGCGGCGAGCACCCGGCGGTAGACGCCTTCGCGCACATAGCACTCGTTGATCGCCCCGGGAATGCCGAGGCGGGCGTAGGCCGGAAATACCTTTACCGGCGCCGGTGCCAGGCTCATCGGCACCAGCGGCTCGTCGAGCCCCTGGATGGCAATCTGGCGTAGCTGCGACCAGGCCGGTTCCGACGCGAGGGGGATCGGTGTGTGGCGCGGATCGCGGCAGGCATCACGAGAAGAGCGATCTTGGGTCATGGTTGCCTCATCCCAGGGTGGTCGGGAGCCACAGGGTCAGTGACGGCACCAGGATCAGTGCCACCAGGACCAGCAGGGCGATGACCACGAAGGGCCAGATGGTGCGAAACAGCGCGGTGATCTCGAGCCGGCTGACGGCGGCAGCGACAAAGACGCAGGCACCCATGGGCGGCGTGATCAGCGCGATGGTGATATTGAGGGTGATGATGATGCCCAGATGGACTGGATCGATACCCGCCATCATCGCCACCGGGGCAAAGATCGGCGTCAGCAGCATCAGTGCCGAGACCTCCTCCATGAACATCCCGGTGATGAAGGTGATCAGGCTCAGCAGCAACAGGATGACCACCGGGTTGTCGACGTAGGGGGTCAGCAGTTCGACGAACTGATTCGGCACCTGGGCGTAGGACAACAGCCAGCTCACCGTGCTGGAAGCGGCCATGATCACGAAGATCGCCGCCGTCAGGCGGGTGGTGTCCACGCAGGCCCGCCACAGCCCGGCCAGGCTCAGGTTGCCGGCAAGCACGCCGTAGAGCGCCACATAGGCGACGGTCAGCGCGCCCGACTCGGTCGGCGTGACCAGGCCCATGACGATGCCGGCGACGATCAGGAAAGGCGCCATCAGCGCAGGCAGCGCCCCCAGGGCGGCGATGCCCAGCTGGCGTGCCCCGGGCCAGCCGTCGCCCCTGGGCAGGCCCTTGCGCCTGGCGTAGACGGCGTTCATGCCCATGAAGGCGGCGCCCAGCAGCAGCCCGGGGATGACGCCTGCCAGAAACAGGTCACCCACCGAGGTATTGGTCAGCGAGGCGTACAGAATCATGAAGATGCTGGGCGGGATGATCGGCCCGATCAGCGAGCTGCCGGCGGTGAGGCCGGCGGCAAAGGCGGTGGAGTAGCCTTCCTTGCGCATGGCCGGTACCAGCAGCGAGCCCAGCGCCGAGGTGTCGGCCACCGCCGAGCCGTTGACGCCGGCGAAGAACACGCTGGAGACCACATTGACGTGGCCCATGCCGCCACGCAGGTGGCCCACCAGCAGACGCGCCAGGGCCATCAGTCGGTCGGTCAGTTTCGAGGCGTTCATCAGGTTGCCGGCGAGGATGAACAGCGGGATGGCCATCAACGAGAAGGCGTCGATGCCGCCGAAGAACTGCTGGGGCATCATGCGCGGGATCATCGACAGGTCGACGAAGGCAAAACCGACCACGGCGGTGGCCAGCAGCGAGATGAACAGCGGCAGGCCCAGCAGCACATGGATGATAAACACTGCCAGCATGGCGAGGGTCATGAGTGCGGCTCCTCGGTGTCCAGGGTGGGCAGCGGGTGGGGCCCGTGGCACAGCGCCATCAGCGCCAGCAGGGCGAAGCCGATGGGTACGGACATCACCGGTACCGCGCGGCTGATGCCAAGCCCCTGGCTCTGGAAGATGGCCACCGACTGGGCGTACTGGAAGCTGAACCAGGCACCACCGATGGCCAGCACCAGGGTCAACAGCCACTGGTACCAGGACAGCAGCCTGCTGGCCAGGCGCGGAATCAGCCGCTCGATCAGGGCGACACGCATATGGCCGCCCTCGATCCAGACGCTGCCAAGCGCCAGCATTACCGCGCCGATGATCAGGTAGCGGGCCAGCTCATCGGTCCAGATCGGCGCGCCGCCGGCCAGGTAGCGCGCGAGCACGCCGTAGAGTATGGCGAGCAGGTCGATCACCAGCAGGGCGCTGGCGACCCATAGCGATAGTCGCCGCAGGGCCATCAGCGGCGGAGAGTGGGCAAGTGACCAGGACATGGGCAAAGGCTTCCACGGCAGGGGTGAAGATCGGCGAAGCGCCCTCGGGCAGCATCCAATCGAGGATTATCCGGAGATTGAGGCTTTCCAGCGACCGGGCTTTAGTGAAAAGTCCCAGTGTAGAGGGGCTCAAGGCAGCCGCGCTCTGGGCAGCGCCTGGTTGACGGGTATGGCCACCAGGCGCTTGCTTGGGCTGTCTGGCTCAGGCCCGTCAGGGCCCGAGCACGGTCTAGCGGTTATTCGCCGCTGAGCTCGACGCCAGCGTCATCCAGGGCCATGTCGATGTAGCGCTGCTCGATGTTCTGGTCCTTGAGCCACTCCAGATAGGCCGGCTGGCCCTGCTGGCGGAAGGCCTCGAGCTGCTCGGCGCTGGGACGGATGACCTCCATGCCCTGCTCCTCGAGGTAGGCGATGCGCTCGTCGACCTTGGCCTGGTTGTGCTCACGGGCCAGTTGGTTGGCCTCGGCCACCGCCTCGCGGAAGGCCGCCTGGGTCTCTTCATCCCAGCCGTTGATCATGCTGGCGTTGCCCACCAGGAACTGATCGGAGTACTGGATGTTGGCCAGCGTCAGGTAGTCCTGCACCTCGTACAGGCTGCCCAGGATGATGTACATCGGCGGGTTCATCTGGCCGTCGGCGACACCGGTCTTCAGCGCCATGTAGACCTCGGTCCAGGGGATCGGGGTGCCGGAGGCGCCAAAGGCTTCGTACAGGGCCACCTGACTCGGGTCCATGGCGCGGAAGCGCAGGCCCTCGAAGTCGGCCGGCTCGGCGATCGGAGTCTTGTCGTTGGTGAAGGCCAGGAAGCCGCCTTCCTCGACCACCGCCAGCAGCTCAAGCCCGGCGCGGCCCTCGAGATCGTCCTTCACCGCCTGCCAGTAGGCGCCTTCGTCGAAGAAGGTGCGGGCGTCATCGAAATCCTTGAACAGGAAGGGGATGGCGCTGACGAATACCTCGGGAACGATCGGCGACATGCCGGCGAAGGAGGCGATGTTAAGGCTCGGCGAGGCCATGGTCTGCTCCATGCGCTCCTGCTCTTCACCCAGCATGCTGTTGGGGTAGAGCTTGAGCTCGAGCTCACCGTCGGCCTTTTCTTCCACCAGTTCCTTGAGGTTGGTGGCGAAGACGTGGACGGCGTTCTTGTCCGGATCGGGGGCGCCGTTGTAGCTCAGGTTGACGGTGGTGGCGGCCAGTGCCGAAGCGGCCGACAGGCTCAGCGCCGCAGCGGTGGACAGGGCGGCGACCAGGGGAAGGGGGCGAAACAGGCTCATGGGACTCTCCGGTGTTGTCGTGTTGTTGTAAAACGGCATCGTTTCAAGTCGATATCGAGACTAGGCGTTGTCGCGTTGACTAATCAAACCCTATGGCGTTGATCTTCAGGCAACGCCTCAGTAGCGGCAAGCTGCCTTGACGCGAGGGGCGTCATCCTGAAAGAAGCGCATGCCCCGTCTGAGATGGGACAGGCACGCCTCGGCGGCCACCGAGAGCGGGCGATCCTGGCGGCTGACGATCTGGGCACGGGCACCATTGAGCACCGGATGTGCCAGCGGCAACACCCGGATCAGCCCCTGCTCGATATCGTCGGCAACGGTCAGTTCCGGCATGAAGGTGACACCGATCCCGGAGCGCACGAAGTTCTTCAGCACCGCCACCGAATTGGTGTGCAGCCGTGAGGTCAGATGCAGGCGCTCCTGGTGGGCCACCTGATCGACCATCTGGCGCATGCCGAAGGGGTTGTCCATCAGCGCCAGCGGCCAGTCGCTGATCTCGTAGAGGGTCAGCGGCGTCTGGCGCCGCGTCAGCGGGTGGTCGGCGGGCACGATCAGGTCCAGCGGGTGGCGGCGCTCGACATGGCAATGCAGCGTCGGGTCCACCGGTGGGGCATACAGCAGCGCCAGGTCCACCTCGCGATCGCGGATCAGGGCCATGGCCTCGTTGACGCCAGCCATCACCACCACGATGTCGATGCCCGGGTGGGCGGTCATGAAGGTCTGCAGCGGGGCGTTGATCAGATCGGCGATGAAGCCTTCGCCCACCGCCAGGCGAACCTCCCCGCTGTTCAGGCTCTGCAGGGCGTTGAGCCGCGACAGGGTGGCGCTCTCGGCGTCGCACTGGGCGCGATGGTGGTCGACCAGCAGGCGCCCGGCTTCGGTCAGCGAGACGCCGTCGGGGTGGCGGGTCAGCAGGGGCGTCGCCAGTTCTTCTTCCTGGCGCCGGATCAGTCGGCTGATGGCCGAGACGTCCACATTGAGGTGGACCGCGGCGGCGCGCAGCGAGCCACGGCGCTGCACTTCACACAGATAGGCCAGGGCACGGCCGTTGAGCATCGGAATTCCTTGGTCGTGGTGGGGCGGTGTCTGTCATTGTCCTGCAAGTGGCTTGGCGGCGCAGGCGGAGAGTGGCAGACTCATCAGGCCCAAAAGGTATAGATCAATAACCATAACGCAAAAAAGGAATCTCACGGATGCGATCGTTTTCCCGCCCCCTGCTGCTTGGCGCCCTGATCGGGCTTTCCGCCCTTGCTTCCACCACCGTTCAGGCGGATGAGCCACTCAAGCTGGGGGTGGATATCCCGTTCGAGCCCTTCGAGTATCGTCTTCCCGATGGCACCCTTGCCGGTTTCGAGGTGGAACTCGGGGAAGAGGTGTGCCGGCGCATCCAGCGTCAGTGCGAGTGGGTCGAGCAGAGCTGGGATGGCATCATCCCGGGGCTGATGGCGCGCAAGTACGACGCCATCATGTCATCGATGGCGATCACCGAGGAGCGCAGGCAGCAGGTGCTGTTCTCCGAACCCTACTATTCCAACCCCAGCGTGTGGGTGACCCTGCGTGACCAGCAGATCAACCCCGACGATCGCGACAGCCTCGAAGGCCTGACGGTGGGCGTGCAGCGCGGCACCATCCGCGACCGCTTCATCACCGACACCTATGGCGACATCATGGAGGTTCGTCGCTACGCCACCGCCGAGGACCTGGCGCTGGACGTCAAGACCGGACGCCTGGACAGCGCCTTCATGTACTACCCGCTGGCGCTGGCCAATCTGCAGGTGGACGAGGCCGACAGCGAGGTGGTGGTCAGCTCCGAGTTGATCCGTAAGCCCAAGTCGTACTTCGGCCATGGTGTGGCGGTGGCCTTCCGTCCCCGCGACAAGGAGCTCGCCGAGCAGTTCAACCAGGCCCTGGCCGAGATCAAGGAAGACGGCACCTACGACGAGCTGATGCACAAGTACGTGGACTACGACATCAAGATCTGAGGATGGTCTGGCCTGGCCGGACCCTCGCCAGGCCCAGTAAGCGATTTTGCTACTGGTAGTTGGAACACGAAAAGGGCGGCCATTGGCCGCCCTTAATGAGATGGTCAGCCTGACCTCGAAGCCCAGCAGGCTATGCTTGCTGGGCTTCTTCTTTTCAGAGGACCACGCTCATGACCGCTCCCGCCATCATCGGTATCGACCTGGGCAAACGCAGCTTCC